>JBIIOC010000052.1:0-14413 GCA_044337135.1 Phycisphaerales bacterium
GGCCAGCCTGCTGCATGCGTGCGGCCATCCGGAACTTGTGGCCAAGGATGCGGAAGCCTTCGTGCAGCTGGCATCCACGCTCGCGCAGGACCGCGCGCGCCTGGCCACGCTGCGCAGCCACCTGCGGGGCGAACTCCGTGCCTCACCGCTCTGCGACGCCCCCGCCTATGCCGCGCGATTCCACGCCGCCATCCGCGACTGCTGGAAACAGTGGTGCGCGAAGCAGGCCTGAATGCACGTGCCTTGCCGCGGTGCGCACGGTCGGATTTGAACGCGCGCGAATCGCGCGTCATGAATCCTGGGTGCGGTGGCGCGATCCGATGAGGCCCAAGGCCGGATTTGAACGCGCGCGAATCGCGCGTCATGAATCCTGGGTGAGGCGGCGCGATCCGATGAGGCCCAAGGCCGGATTTGAACGCGCGCGCAGCGCGCGTCATGAATCCTGGGTGAGGCGGCGCGAAGCGCTGCCGCACGCTCGCGTGGCCAAGGGCCACGCGAGACACCCCGACGAAGTGCGGAAACGAAAGACCCCGGCACAAGCCGGGGTCTTTCAGTTTCCAAACGGAGTCGGGGTGACAGGATTTGAACCTGCGACCTCTTGGTCCCGAACCAAGCGCTCTAGCCAAGCTGAGCTACACCCCGCAGGACGGACAAGTCTAGCGCAAATCGGTTCCAGCCGCATTCCTATCCTTGCCCCCATGAGCACGAAGGCCTTCGCAGCCCAATCCGCCACCTCCCCGCTCGCCGCCGCCACGATCAAGCGCCGCGAGCCGCTGCCGACCGATGTCGAGATCGACATCCTGTTCTGCGGGGTCTGCCACAGCGACCTGCACATGGCGCGCAACGAATGGGGTGGCGCGGTGTACCCGGTGGTGCCGGGCCACGAGATCCTTGGACGCGTCACGCGAGTCGGCGCGAAGGTCGCGCGCTTCAAGGTCGGCGATCTCGCCGCCGTCGGCTGCATGGTCGACAGCTGCCGCACCTGTCCGAGCTGCAGGAGCGGAACCGAGCAGTTCTGCGCCAGCGGCGCCATCTTCACCTACAACGCGCCGGACAAGCACCTTGGCGGCATGACCTTCGGCGGCTACTCGGAGCGCATCGTGTGCGACGAGGCCTTCACGCTGCGCGTGCCCACGAACCTCGATCCCGCGGCCGCAGCCCCTCTCCTTTGCGCGGGCATCACCACATTCAGCCCGCTGAAGCGCCACGGCGCCGGTCCAGGAAAGAAGGTCGGCATCGTCGGTCTCGGTGGCCTTGGCCACATGGGCGTGAAGTTCTCGCGCGCGCTCGGCGCCCACACGGTGGTGTTCACGACCTCGCCCGGCAAGGCGGCCGAAGCGGCGCGCCTTGGCGCTCACGAGGTGGTGCTCTCGACCGATGCGGCCGCCATGGCGAAGCAGGCCATGAGCCTCGACCTGATCGTCGACACCGTGTCGGCCCCACACTCGCTCGACCCGTACCTCGCGCTGCTCAAGCTCGATGCCACCATGGTGCTCGTGGGCGCGCCGCCAACGCCTCAGCAGATCAGCTCGTTCAGCCTGTTCATGCCCCGACGCAATCTGACCGGATCGCTGATCGGCGGCGTTGCCGAGACCCAGCAGATGCTCGACTTCTGCGGACAGCACGGCATCGTCTGTGACATCGAACGCATCCGCATGCAGCAGATCAACGAGGCGTGGGAGCGCCTGATGAAGGGCGACGTGAAGTACCGCTTCGTGATCGACATGGCCAGCCTGAAGGGCTGACCCAGCCGCGCGACGGCCGCGTTCCCGGACCACCGAAAACCTCGCCAAGTCGGGGTCGATTCCACGATCGAGGGTGGTATGTTTTGACTTCAGATCCCCGCGAAAGGGGCTTCCCCGCAGCGCCCGCACGGGCCCTTCACCCGAGGAACCAGCCATGGACCACGCCTACACCCCCACCAAGCGCGAGCAGGACTTCCTTGCCACGGTCGAGGACACCCGTCACGAGCGCGACATCATCAACGGTCTCGATCCCTTCCTGAGCGAGAAGGTGCCCGCCGACATGCTGGGCCTGTACACGCCCAACGAGCTGGTGCAGTTGCGCGTGCTCAAGGGCACAGAGCGCGACCTCGAGAAGCGCATGCCGGTGAAGGTGACGCGGCACTACTTCGACCTGGCCAGGCAGAGCGCCCCGCTGCGCCGCTTGGTGAAGGCCGATCCGGCCGAGACGCTCGACCTGGCCGGCAGCGAGGACCCCGGCTTCCAGATGGACTACAGCCCCGTCGAGGGCATGCTGCACAAGTACGAGATGGGGCTGCTCTACGTGATCAGCACCTGCTCGGCGCACTGCCGCTTCTGCTACCGCGAGGAGCTGATCGCCCGCAAGGAAGTGAAGCGCCAGGACGGCACCGTCGCGAAGAAGGGCCTGGCGAACATTCCCGATGTCGTGGGTTACATCAAGCGCTTCAACGCCGAAGTGGCGGCCAACGGCGGCCGTCACCCGGTGTGCGGCCGCGAGAAGCTGCGCGAGATCCTGATGTCGGGCGGCGACCCGATGGTGCTGCAGAACACCAAGATCGCCGCGTGGCTGGCCGCGCTGGCCGAGGCTGGCGTGGAGTCGATCCGCATCGGCACCAAGGAGATGGCCTTCTATCCGCAGCGCTTCGATGAGGCGTTCGTGGCCATGCTGGACAACTTCCACAAGACCTACCCCGAGGTGGGCCTGCACATCGTGGTGCACTTCGAGCACCCCGACGAGTTCCTGGCGAAGGATCCCGAAGGCCACTACCTGCGCAACGGCCAGGGCTTCCTGCAGTGGGTGCCCGCCACGGGAGCTGCCATGCGTCGCCTGGCGGGTCGCGGCTGGCTGAGCGTGGAGAACCAGTCACCCATCATCAAGGGCATCAACGACGACCCCGACGCGCTGCGCATCCTGCAGCGCGAGTTCAAGCGCGCCGGCGGCGAGAACCACTACTTCTTCTGCGGCCGCGACATCATTGCGTACAAGTCGTTCAACGTGCCCATCGAGCGCGCCTGGCAGATCCTCAACGAGTCGCAGAAGGGCCTCTCGGGCGTGGAGAGCCACGCGCGCCTCTCGATCACCCACTACAAGGGCAAGACCGAGGTGAACGCGGTCACGAACCAGCCGATTCCCGGCCTGAAGGGCAGCGAGAACGGCGTGGTGCTCTTCAAGATCCTGCGCAGCGCCGGCGCCGCCACCGACAAGGGCCGCGTGTGCATCGTGGGCCGCAATCCCGAGGCACTGTGGTTCGACGGTTACGCCGACCGCGTGCTGTTCGACGAGGCCGGCCTGTACGACTACAGCCGCGTGAAGATGGCGCGACTGACCCACGGCACCCCCGCACCCGCCTGCCGATGATCGACAAGCGGCTCGCGAGCGTGCGCGAGGCCGTGGCCGACGTGCCCGACGGCGCCACGGTCATGATCGGCGGCTTCGGCGAGGCCGGCAGCCCGATCGAGCTGATCCACGCCCTGATCGACCAGGGCGCGAAGGGTCTGACGGTGATCAGCAACAACACGGGCACGGGCCTGGTTGGGCTCGCGGCTCTTCTGCGCGCCGAGCGCGTGCGCAAGGTGATCTGCTCGTTCCCGAAGACCGCAGGGTCGACCGTCTTCCCCGACCTCTACCGCGCCGGCAAGGTGGAACTCGAACTGGTGCCGCAGGGCACGCTGGCCGAGCGCATCCGCGCGGGCGGTGCAGGCATCGCGGCCTTCTACACCCCCACCGCAGCGGGCACGCCGCTGGCCGACGGCAAGGAGACGCGCATGTTCAACGGCCGTGAGCATGTGCTCGAGCACGGCCTGCGCGCGGACTTCACGCTGATCAAGGGTCGCATCGCCGACACGCACGGCAACATCATGTTCCATCGCACCGCGCGCAACTTCGCGCCCATGATGGCCACTGCCGCGGCGGTCACCATCGTGCAGGCGGCCGAGGTGGTGCCGGCGGGCGAACTCGAACCCGAGTCGATCGTCACGCCCGGCATCTTCGTGGATCGTGTGGTGCATGTGCCCTCGCCAGCGCTCGAATCGGCTCTCAACGAGGCGGGAGCGAGCTACCCATGAGCGCGTCACCAGGCGGCACGTCTGCGGAAACGACCAAGGGCTGGAGCCGCGACGGCATCGCCGAGCGCGTGGCTCAGGACATTCCGAACGGTTCCTACGTGAACCTGGGCATCGGCATCCCGGAGCTGGTGGCGAAGTACGTGCCCGCGGGCCGCACGCTCGTCTATCACACCGAGAACGGCCTGCTGGGCATGGGGCCTTCCCCCGCCGCTGGCCAGGGCGACCCCGAACTCATCAACGCGGGCAAGCGCCGCGTGAGCATGATGCCGGGCGCGGCGTTCTTCGACCAGGCGACCAGTTTCGCCATGATCCGCGGCGGCCATCTCGACCTCAGCGTGCTGGGCGCGCTGCAGGTGGCGGCCAACGGTGATCTGGCCAACTGGTCGACCGGCGCCGACGACGCAATTCCCGCCGTGGGTGGAGCCATGGACCTGGTCGCCGGCGTGAAGCGCGTGTTCGTGATGACCACGCATGTCACCAAGGAAGGCGCGCCCAAGCTGGTTCAGCGCTGCACCTATCCGCTGACTGGCCGAGGCGTGGTCACGCGGGTGTACTCCGACCTCGCCATCATCGACATCACGCTCAAGGGCTTCCAGCTTGTGGAACTCGCCCCGGGCGTGTCCTTCGACTTCGTGCAGGAGCGCACCGGCGCGCCGATCCTGCGTGATTCCGCGCGCCGGACCGGAGCCTGACATGAGCCCCAACGCCGCCGATGCCGCGCACGCCACCACCAGCCGCAGCGCCGCGCTGTTCGAGCGCGCCAAGAAGGTCATGCCAGGTGGCGTGAGCCGCAACACCGTGCTCTGGAGCGCGGTGCCGCCCTACGTGGCGCATGGCGAGGGCTGCCGCGTGACCGACATCGACGGCGCGGTGCGCATCGACTTCGCGAACAATGTCGCTTCGCTGATCCACGGGCATGCCTATCCGCCGGTCACGCAGGCCGTGGCGGCCCAGCTCGCGCGCGGCACCGCGTTCATGATGGCCACCGAGCAGGAGGTCCTGCATGCCGAGCACATCTGCTCGCGCAGCGCCGGCTTCGATCGCATCCGCTTCGTGAACTCGGGTACCGAGGCCGTGATGGCCGCCCTGAAGGCCGCCCGCGCCTTCACCGGCCGCCCGAAGATCGCCAAGGTCGAGGGCGCCTATCACGGCGCCTACGACTACGTGGAGACGAGCCAGGGCTCAACCCCGAAGGACTGGGGCAGCGTGGATCACCCGAGCCGCGTGCCGCTGGTGCATGGCGCGCCGCAGTCCACGATGGAAGAGGTCGTCGTCATTCCCTTCGACGACGTCGACCGCTCGATCGCGCTGCTGAACGAGCACAAGGCCGACCTGGCATGCGTGGTGCTTGACCTGCTGCCGCACCGCGTGGGCCTGAAGCCCGCCTCGAAGGCGTTCGTGAACGCGATCCGCGAGTGGACCTCGAGCAACGGCGCCCTGCTCGTGCTCGACGAGGTCATCACCTTCCGCACGGAGGTGGGCGGCGCGCAGCAGCGCTACGGCATACACGGCGATCTGACGGCACTGGGCAAGATGATCGGCGGCGGCTTTCCGGTGGGCGCGCTGGCCGGCAAGGCCGAGTTCATGGAAGTGCTCAACCCCGCCGCGCCCAAACTTCTCTTCCCGCTGTCGGGCACCTTCTCGGCGAACCCGGTCACCATGACGGCCGGTCGCGTGGCCATGGAGCACTTCGACGCCACGGCCGTGGCACGCCTCAACGCGCTGGGTGACCGCGTGCGACACGGCATCGCCGAGGCGATCGCGCGCACCGGCGCCTGCGCCAGCGTGACGGGCGGCGGATCGATGTTCCGGGTGCACATGAAATCGCAGGTGCCCTCGAACTACCGCGAGGCCTACACAACCCCCGAGGAGGGCAAGCGGCTCAAGCTCATGCTCGAGCACCTGTTCGCCGAGGGCTTCCTGATGGTCGGAACCTGCACGGGCATGCTCTCGACGCCCATGACCGAGAGCGAGACCGATGCGCTCGTGGCGGCGATGGAGAGCGGATTCAGGCGGCTGGCGAAGGGCTGAGAGCGCCCCGAACCGAGGCGCGCGTCGTGGCCTCAGGCGACGTTTCCCGCACCGTCGGCCTTGGATGACGTGACCCGCGACACGATGTGCGCAAGCGCCTGCTCGACCTGGTCCACCAGCACCAGACACAGGTCCCCCGGTCGCAGGCGGTCCAGGGCCGTGTCGATGGCGAGGAACTCGCCGCGAATCTCGTCGATGCGGGTGGTCCGGGCCGCTCCCTCCAGACCGCTTCGAAGCAATCCCATCACCTCACCTTCGCCACGACCCCGCTGGCACGCGTCCTCGTAAAGCACCACGTCATCAAAAGCGCTCCCGAGGATCGCCGTCTGGGCCGTGATGTCACGGTCGCGCCGATCACCTGCCGCGCTGATCACGACCGAGCGTCGACCTTCCGCGGCTGACGGCATCGCCTCCACCGCGCGCACGAGCGCGCGCATGGCGTCGGGATTGTGACCGTAGTCCATGATCACCGTGGCCCCCCGGAACTCGAGACGGTTGAAGCGGCCAGGCACCGATGCATGATCGGTACGGAAACTCGCCAGTCCGCGTCGGATCACCTCCCAGTCGATTCCGCAGGCCCATGCAGCCGCGATGGACGCCATGGCGTTCTCCACCTGGAACGGTATCGTCCCCGACGCCGTCATCGGAATGTCCTGCAGTGCGAGGCGCTGCTGCTGCGCACCATGCACGGCCACGATGTCGGGGCCATCCACGAACACGCATCGCTTCCCGCGCGCGCGATGACGCTCGATCACGGGATGGGGCCGCGTGCTTGCGAAGAAGATCACGTCGCCCGGACAGAGTCGCTCCATCGAGGCCACGTGCGGATCCGTGGCGTTCAGGACCGCCGCACCCGTGGGCGCCAGAGCCTGCACGATCACGCCCTTGACGGCAGCCAGCTGCTCGACGGTGTTCACGTGGCCGATGCCAAGGTGATCGCCCTCGCCCAGGTTCGTGACCACCGCCACCTGGCAGCGGTCGAATCCCAGGCCCTCGCGCAGGATTCCTCCGCGCGCGGTCTCGAAGACCGCCGCATCGACATCCGGATGCATCAGCACGCTGCGTGCGCTCCTGGGGCCCGAGCAGTCCCCGCGCTCGATCAGTCGACCGCCCACGTGGATCCCGTCGGTGCCGGTGAATCCGACGCACTTGCCGCTCGCCTCGAACAGGTGCGCGATCATGCGCACGGTCGTGGTCTTGCCGTTGGTGCCGGTCACGGCGACCACGGGAATGCGCCCGTCGTCCCCCGGCGGAAAGAGCATGCCGACGATCGCCTCGCCCACGTTGCGACCGCGGCCGTGCGAGGGAGCCAGATGCATGCGCAGACCGGGCGCGGCGTTCACCTCGACCACGCCGCCCCCCTGTTCCTCGAGCGGACGCATCAGGCTCTCGCACACCACGTCCACGCCGCAGACGTGCAGGCCGACGATCTGCGCCGCGGCCACGGCCCGCTCAGCGACCTCGGGATGCACGTCGTCCGTCACGTCGGTGGCCGTTCCGCCCGTCGAAAGATTCGCGTTGTTCCGTAGCACCACGCGGCGCCCACGCTCAGGCACCGAATCCGGCGCGAGCCCCTGCAGTTGCAGGCGCGTGCACGCGATCTCGTCCAGCCGGATCTTCGTGAGCGTCGTGGCATGGCCCTCGCCACGTCGCGGATCCTCGTTGACCTTCGCCACGAGCTCACGCACCGTGTGCACGCCATCTCCCGTCACGAAGGGCGGGTCCCGGCGCGCAGCCGCCACCAGCCGGTCTCCGACCACCAGCATGCGGAAGTCGTTGCCAGGCAGGCATCGCTCGACCAGAACCGGTCCGATCTCGGACGCCGCGCGATACGCGACCTCCATCACCTCGCGGCGATCCACGTTCACCGTGACGCCCTTGCCTTGGTTGCCATCGACCGGCTTGACCACGACCGGCAGCCCAACCTCCTGCGCGACGACCCACGCCTCCTCGAGTGAGCCCACCGGGCGCCCAAGCGGCACGGGCACGCCAGCGGCGTGCAGCATGGCCTTGGTGAGATCCTTGTCCTGCGCGATCGCCTCCGACACCACGCTCGTGACATCGGTCTCGGCCGCCTGGATGCGGCGCGCACGCCGCCCCCAGCCGAACTGCACCAGGCTGCCCTGCGTCAGGCGACGGAAGGGAATGTTCCGCGCCACCGCGGCCGTCACGATCGAGTCGGTGCTTGGGCCAAGACGGACATCCTCATCGATCGCCCGCAACGCGCCGACAGCGCGCTCCAGGTCGAACGGCTCCGGCGCAAGCACGGCCTCAAGAAGGGCGCGCGCCTCCTCCAGCGCACGGCGCCCGACCTCCTCCTCGCTGTACTCGACGACCACGAAGTTCGTGCCCGGCTCGTCGGTCGACTCGGTGTGCGAGAAGGTGACGGGACACCCCGCCTGCTCCTGAAGGGCCAGCGCGACAGCCTCGAGCGCGTGCGCCAGCGACATGCTTCCCGTTCGCGGCGAGGGCAGAACGCCCACATCGGGAAACACCTCGCGCAAGCGACTCTCGAAACCCGGCAGGTCGACAAGCGACCGACCGGTGTCCGGGCAATGCACGAGCGCCTCGATCACGGTGCGCTGGGTCCAGCGATTGGGGCCTCGCAATGCTCGTGTGCGTTGAATTTCCATCATCTGGGTCGGTCTCGTGGGGTGACGGTGGTGGGGTCACGGGCGCGCGGCGGCTGCCGGCGCGTGCGGGGTGACGGCAGCCAGACGCGGGGAGTACGGGTCAAGGTCCGTTCCGAACGTCGCGATGCCGGTCACGATCAGGTCGAGCTCGAATCCCCGGGACCAGACGGCCGCCACGGCGGCAAGGGTCGCAGCGTCGGTTTCGGCGTGATTCGCCGTCGCCTCGAGAAGATCCTCGATGGCGGTTTCGGCAGGTCCCTGCGCAAACACGATCGCGCGCCCGCGGGCGAAGGCCGCGCGCCCACCCTGGGCACGGTGCGCGGCGATCGCCGCGAGGTCTCCATCAAGGGCGTAGAGCACGACTTCTCCATCACAGAGTTCCGCCATCTCCACGATGTCCGGCTCGACCGCATGCAGCACCGCGGTGCCCGTTGAGAGCACCACATCCACCTGCGTGCGCAGGACCTTGTACATCTGCTCCGGCGCGAACACGTCATGCGCCGCGAGTTGCTGATGGCCCGCCAGATCATGGACCAGGCCCACCTCACAACGGTCGTAGGGAAGTCCGTCGCGCAGGATGCTTTCCGCGCTGGACTCCACGATCGCGGACTCCACCAGGTGGTTCATCAGGATCAGTCGACCGGACTCCCATCGGGATCCGTCCCTGGCATCCACCACGCGCCGGTCAAGCCAGACACCATCGCGAGATGCGAGACCGACATGCCGCCCCGCCAGATGCATCATCCACGCGATGAGGCGCACGATTCGGCTCGTGCCGACCGAGCCGGCCACGCCATAGACCGAGATGCGCCCGTCGTCACCCAAGGGGAACAGGTGATCCACGATCGCACGACCGACGGGCCTGGCCAGACCGCGCTTGGGCGCAAGATGCATCAGCAGTCCCGGGCCCCCATGCACATCGATGACCGCGCCGCCCTGCGCATCCAGCGGTTGCCCGATGTCCCTGGCGATCACGTCCACGCCTGCGACGTCAAGCCCCACGAGTCTGGCGGCCAGAGACGCCACGCGCGCCGTGTCGGGATGCACAAGGTCGGTGCAATCCTCCGCATCGCGGCCGATGCGCTGGATCAGGACACGCATGCCCTCCGCCGGCACGCTTTCCGCCGCAAGACCCTGTCGACGAAGGCTGGTACGGATCGAGCTGTCCGCAGCGCAGCGAATGCGGGACTGAAGCGCGCCGTCATGATCCATCAGACGCACGCTCACGTTGAGCTGCGCATCCACGAGTTCCTGCACGGTCGAGCGTCCATCTCCCACGACCCATGATTCGTCGCCACGCGCGGCAGCGACCATCGAACCGCCCACCACGAGCAGATGGTGCTCACGCCCCGGGATCGATCGCTCGACGATGGCCTTCGAGTCCGAGCCGGCGCCGCGCAGGAACGCGGAGCGCACCGCATCCTCGGTGGACAGGTCCACATGCATGCTCCGTGTCGCCGCACCCTCGACCGCCTTGAGGATCACCGGAAGGCCGATGTCCAGTGCAACGTTCCACGCCTCGTCGGCGCTGCCCACCTCACGCGCCTCGGGGACTGGCACACCGCAGGTCGCGAGGATCGATCGCGCGAGCGATTCGTCGCGGGCGATTCCATGCGCGATCGCGCCCGTCTGACTGGTCTCCGAGGTCCAGATCCGGCGCTGTCTGGCCCCATGCCCAAGCTGCACCAGGCTGCCATCGTTCAGCCGCAGGTGTGGAATGCCGCGTTCGGTCGCCGCCGCCACGATGCTCGCCGTGCTGGGATCAAGGTAGCTGCGATCGATCTCGTCACAGACAGCCTCGACGGCCTCGGACACGTCGAAGGGATCTCCCCGCAGGGCCGCCGCGAGCACGCGCTGCCCCTGCGCCAGCGCCACGCGCGCGACGCGTTCGTCGCGGGCCCGGAACGCCATGCGGTACACGCCGCGACGGGACGTGCTCCTGGTCTGGCCGAAGCCCGTGGGCATGCCCCCCAGGTTCAGCAACTCGATCACCACGTGCTCGAGCACGTGGCCTGCCATGGTTCCGCCGTCCAGGCGTTGCACGAACCCGCCTCGCTCGCCCACGCCACAGTGGTGCTCCATCAGGCCCGGCAGCAGGGCAACCAGCCGATCGCGGAAGCCGGGGATCGTGTTGGAAGGCCGATCCTCCAGCGCTCCAAGGTCCAGCCAGGCCTCCAAGGCAGGTCGGTAGGTCCAGATGTTCGGTCCCCGAAGGTAATTCGCGCGAAGCAGTCGGATGTCGTCCATGGGGTGGCGCAGCGGATCCAGGCTGCGCACGAAGGCGAGCCGTTCTCCTGGGCGCCAACGCGCATTATGCCCTGCCGGACGGCCCCCTTGGAAAGCGCCGAAATCACCAGGGTTGACCGCGGACCGCGCCCTCTCACGCGCTCCCTGCCTGACCCACGCACACGCTCGAGCCCGATCGGCGACAATGGGCGCCTCAGTGCGATGCGGGGCGCCGCGCCTTCAAAGCCCCACGCCGAACGAACGATCGATGTCCCAGCCCGAGTCCAACCCGATCGCCACGCTCGAGGTCGATCTCGACCGCGACCTTCGATTCGCGAAGGGCACGCTGTTCCTGCATGCCGATGCACTGCTGGATCACACGGAGGGTGCAGAGCGTGTCTGGCCTCTTGCCACATCTCCGGATCGCGCACGCTCTCTGCGCCACAGTGATCAGGGTGGACTGGGCATGCTGGAACTGTTCGAGGGCGAGAGGCGCCTGGCCGTCTGGCGATTCACGCTCGATGCCAACGCCGCCGCGCTTCGCATGGCCACCCAGTTCGAGGCGGCGCAGCACGCGAGAATCCGTGGCGCGCAACCTTCGCGCGAGGCGCCACCCGAGGCGTGTCCGACATGCCACGCCACGCTTCCGCGCGATGGTGGCGATTGCCCAGCCTGCGCCCGCGAGTTGCGGGAGGCACCGTCCACCTGGGTGCTGCTGCGGCTGCACCGCTTCGCGAAGCCCTACCGCTGGCAGCTGGCGCTCGGCATCGTGCTCATGCTGGGCGGAACAGGCGCGCGGCTCGTGCCGCCCTACCTCACCATTCCCCTGATGGACGAGGTGCTCGTGCCATTCCAGTCGGGCCAGCACATCGAGCGTTCGCTCGTGACCTCGCTGCTGCTCGGATTGTTCGGGGCCTCGATGGTGGCTTGGTTCCTCGGCTGGATGACCACCTGGCTGCTCGCGTTCGTCTCGGAGCGCGTCGCCGCGGACATGCGGACCGCCTCGTTCGAGCACCTGCTCGGCCTGAGCCTGGACTACTTCGGCGCCAAGCGCACGGGCGACCTGATGGCGCGCATCGGCTCCGACAGCGACCGCATCGCGATCTTCCTGTCGATCCATGCGCTCGACTTCATCACCGACGCGCTGATGCTCGTGATGACCTCGGTGATCCTCTTCTCGATCGATCCGTGGCTCGCGCTCGCCACGCTCGTGCCGCTGCCGGTGATCGCGTGGCTGATCCAGGCCGTGCGTGGCCGCCTGCGGATGGGCTTCGAGAAGATTGGCCGCGTCTGGAGCGACCTCACCAGCGTGCTGGCCGACACGATTCCGGGCATCCGGGTGGTGAAGGCGTTCGCGCAGGAACGGCGCGAGGCGCATCGCTTCCGCCAGGCCAATCGGGTGAATCTGGCGGTGAACGACCGCCTGAACCGCACGTGGAGCCTTTTCTTCCCCACCGTCACGCTGCTCACCGACATCGGCGTGCTGGTGGTGTGGGCCTTCGGCATCTGGCAGGTGAGCCAGGGCCAGATCACGGTAGGCGTGCTCACGGCGTTCATCGCCTACATCGGGCGCTTCTATGTGCGGCTCGAGTCGATGAGCCGCATCGTGTCCGTCACGCAGAAGGCGGCGGCCGGCGCCAAGCGCATCTTCGACATCCTTGACCACGCCTCGAGCGTGCCGGAGCCCACGCAGCCAGTGCCCATCGGCCGGCTGGAGGGGCGCATCGCCCTGCACGATGTGGGGTTCCGCTACGGCAGCCGTGCGGTGCTCCGCGGGCTGAACCTGGAGATCCGCCCAGGCGAGATGGTGGGCCTCGTGGGTCACAGCGGGTCCGGCAAGAGCACCCTGGTGAACCTCATCTGCCGCTTCTACGACGTGAGCGAAGGCAGCATTCTGGTCGACGGCACAGACCTGCGCCGCTTCGGCGTGACCGACTACCGACGCCACATCGGCCTGGTGCTGCAGGAGCCCTTCCTGTTCTTCGGGACGATCGCCGAGAACATCGCCTACGGACGGCCAGACGCGTCGCGAGAGGAGATCGTGGCCGCGGCCCGCGCCGCACGCGCGCACGACTTCATCCTGCGCCTGCCGCACGGCTACGACAGCCAGGTCGGCGAGCGCGGACAGGGGCTTTCGGGCGGCGAGCGACAGCGCATCAGCATCGCGCGCGCGCTGCTGATCGATCCTCGCATCCTGATCCTTGACGAGGCCACCTCAAGCGTGGACACCGAGACAGAGAAGGAGATCCAGGCCGCGCTGGAGAACCTGGTGCGGGGTCGCACCACGATCGCGATCGCGCACCGCATCTCCACCCTGCGCAAGGCGGACCGCATCGTGGTGCTCGACCGGGGTCAGGTGGTCGAGGTCGGATCGCACGAGGAACTGATGACGCGGCGCAGCGCCTACTGGCGCATTCATGAGGCGCAGGCCCACAAGCTCGACGAGTCACCCGAGGACACGCTGGCGTCAGATCCCCTTTCCCCGAACCCGCGAGCCGCGAGCGCATCATGATCCCTGACTTCACGCTTGAGCGAACCGAGCAAGGTCGCATGGCCTGCTCACTCGCCGATGGAACGCGGCATGAGGCGGTGATGCCCGTGCGCGCGTTCCCGCTCAGCGCACCAGCCGACGGACTCAGCCTGATCGGCGCGCAGGGCCGCGAGGTGCTCTGGATCGAACGACTGGACCAAGTGCCCGAACCCGCTCGCAAGCTCATCACCGAGGAACTCGCGATGCGCGAGTTCATCCCGGTGATTGAGCGGCTGGTTGATGTCTCGACCTTCTCGACACCGAGCACGTGGACCGTGCAGACCGATCGCGGCCACACCCGATTCGTCCTGAAGGGCGAGGAGTGCATCCGCAGGCTTTCCGGCAACGCGCTGCTGATCACCGATGCCAACGGTCTCTGCTATCGAGTGCCGGACCGCATGGTGCTGGACCGGCTCTCACGAAAGCTGATCGACCGGTTCCTGTAGACGGCAGCGAGGCACTCACTCGCGCTCGAACATCACCGCAAGGCCCTGCCCCACGCCCACGCACAGCGAGGCGATGCCGAGCCGCGCGTGGCGGCGCACCATCTCGTGCACCAGCGTGACGGCGATGCGCGCGCCGCTCGCCCCCAGCGGATGCCCCAGCGCGATCGCGCCGCCGTTGACGTTCACCCGCGCCAGGTCCAGTCCCAGCTCGCGCACGCACGCCACGGCCTGCGCCGCGAAGGCCTCGTTCAACTCCACCAGGTCGACCGACTCCGCCGCCACCCCCGTGCGCGCGGCCAACTTGCGGATGGCCGGCACCGGTCCGATTCCCATGGTCGCGGGGTCCACGCCGGCCGAGGCGCTCTTGCCAACGAAGGCCAGCGGCTTGAGCCCCAGCGCCTTCGCGCGAGAGGCCTCCACCAGCAGCAGCGCTGCGGCGCCATCGTTCACGCCTGAGGAATTGCCGGCGGTCACGGTGGCGTCAGGCGCCTTCGAGAA
>JBIIOC010000142.1:0-4467 GCA_044337135.1 Phycisphaerales bacterium
TGATCTGGAACCTCGTCAGCCACGCGAATGACCGCCGACTCCGCCTGAAGGTGTTCATGAACCCCACGATCGAGACCAGCGGCATCGACGCCGATCCGGCGCTCATCGTGGACAGCGTGACCGACCTCTGGCCCGGTGCCGAGTGGATGGAGCGCGAGGTGTACGACATGTACGGCATCCGCTTCCGGAACCATCCGGACCTGCGCCGCATCCTGACCTGGAAGGACTTCCCCGCCCACCCGCTGCGCAAGGACTATCCACTGCGCGGCCGCGGCGAGCGCGAGCACTACCAGAAGCTGGCGCGCGATTCGGCCTGACGGTTTTCGCCCTCGCCGACCCACGAAATCGACCAGCGACGCCCGTTTCTCGGTCAAAAACGGGACTCCGAGGTTTGTTGCTGGAAAATCTTGCGAGGCCTGAGGGATGGCGCCCCGATTTCTCGTTTCAGTTGGTGAAGGACAAGTGGTGCAGGTCGACGGGAACTCGACCAGCACCCAGCGATGACGGCCGACGGGAACCGGCCTCAGCGCACGCGTCGACGACGGACGGGAACCCGTCGTCCGCACCAAGCAGCGGAATGCGGCCTCCAACGGAGGCTGTTTCCGTTTTTGGGCTGCGCGGAGAACTCGGATCCACCTGCCTAGCCTGACCGCGTGGAGTCGGATCTTCACCATGCCCTCAAGAACGCGGCGGTCGCCTGGCTGCGCACCATCGGTGCGGCCGTCGCGGCGCGCGAGGTGCGGACCGCGATCCCCTTCTGGCGCGCGGACGTCGCGGGCTGGCTCGAAGGCGACGAGTCACGGTTCGAAAGCATCGCTTCCATCGCGCGGACGGACATCGACCGCGCGCTCATCGAGCCACGGACCGATGGCGATGCCTCGCTCTTCGCCGCTGCGCAGTCCAATCCTCTCGACGGTCTGCTGCAGCGCGCCGGCGCCGTGGACCTGTTCGGCAATCCCGATCGTGCGCCCCAGCCGGCGGCGATCCGCCGATGCATGGGGCCGGTCCGCACGGTGCTGATCGAGTGCAAGGCATCGCGCGCCGACTTCCTGAGCGATCGGGCCGATCTGGCCGATGCCGCGGCCAATCATGCGCGTCTGCAGCGCCGACGCGACCGCATCCGGGAGCAGTTGCTGCCGCGCTGGGAGCCGCACCTGCGCCGTGATGGCGAGACCCTGTTCCGTGAGACCGATGGCTGGGACGCGGCAGGCTCGAAACTGGCCAGTGTGCGGCAGGCGGACCGTGATGAGCGGCTCGCGCGCGAGGCGCTTGCGTCGCGGGTCAAGTTCGACAAGCTCGCGCACTGGCGGCTGGCCGACCGCCTGTACCTGTGCACGGCAGGCGGCCTTCTGAAGGCGCATGAAGTGCCCGCGCGCTGGGGCTGGCTCGAGGTCACTCGCGGCGCGCTGCGGCTGCGACGCGCAGCGACCCCGCTTCACTCGCCCGATCCGCGCCGATGGCGAACGGTGCGGAACATCCAACGCGCGGCCAACAAGCCGTAAACTGCCCACCACGTCCCTGTAGCTCAGTTGGATAGAGCAGGAGCCTTCTAAGCTCCAGGTCGCAGGTTCGACTCCTGCCAGGGACGCTTCCCCCGAAGATCCAAACCGGGCTGCTGGCTGCATGGACGTGTTCCGGGCGGCCGATCTGCAAGTGTTTGTCGTGAATGTATTTGCGATCACGCTGATCCGTTTCCTAATGGGTTTCTGAATCCATTGAAACGCACGATCGAACACCGGCGCCATCGGCGTCGAGTGACGTCGGAACTCGCAAGGAGACCACCCATGAAGACCAGTGCCACCATCGTTGCCGCCGTTGTGCTGGCGGCCTTCCAGACCACCACCTCCCGCGCCGATGACCTGGCCGTCATCGCGGGCCAGAACACCCGCGTGATCGCCTCGTTCGACGACGCCTCCGAGGAGATCGAGACCATCGAGATCGAGACCCGCGACGCCTCGGGCGGTTGGGTGATCGACTCGTTCGAGACCGCCGATGCCCAGGACGTGGTCGAGGGCGAGACCGCGAACCTGACCAGCAACACCGGCGACTGCGATGGCAACGGCACCCCCGATTGGCAGGACATCGCCAACGGCGCCGAGGATCGCGATCGTGACGGGCAGCTCGACGACTGCGAGCGCGCCCGCGGTGACGTGAACCTGAATGGCATCGTGAACCAGAACGACCTGTTCTTCGTGCTCGGCCTTTGGGACAGCCCGCTGGTTTCCTACGGCGACGCGGACCAGGATGGCGAGATCAGCGGCGGTGATCTGGCCCTTGTTCTGCTGAATTTCGGCACCTGAACGAATCTTCAACGCGCTGACCCACAGGCCGTCCGTGCTGCTCCATACTGGACATCATGGACGGCCTGTCTTCTTCCCGAGCGCTCTGGCGCACCGCGTGGATCGCCGTCCTGCTGCTGTGGCCCGTCGCGCTGTTGAACTACCTCGACCGGCAGATGCTGGCCTCGATGAAGTTCTCGGTGATGCAGGACATCGCCGACATTGGAACCGAGGCCAATTGGGGCCTGATGCTCGGACAGTTCAAGTGGGTCTACGCGTTCCTGAGCCCCTTCGGAGGCTGGGTCGCTGACCGGTTCGGCCGCAAGCGCACGATCGTGGCGAGCCTTGCCGCCTGGAGCGCCGTGACCTGGCTGACAGGCGAGGCGACCACCTATCGCGAACTGCTGTGGACACGCACCGCGATGGGTTTCAGCGAGGCCTTCTACATTCCTGCGGCGCTCGCGCTGATCAGCGACCATCATGCCGCGGCGACGCGCTCGCGCGCGGTCGGCGTGCACCAGATGGCGATCTATGCGGGCGTGATGCTCGGTGGTTTCGGTGGCTACGCGGCGGATGCGCCATCGATCGGATGGCGCGGTGCCTTCCACGCCGCCGGCGTGGTCGGGCTTGCCTATGCCCTGCCCCTCGCGCTGCTGCTGCGCGAGGCACCCGCCCGTGCCGACCTGCCCGCGACGGAGCGTGCCGGATCGTTCCGCGTGATCGGGCAGCTCCTGACCAGCATTCCCTTCCTGCTGCTGGTGGCCTGCTTCACGCTGCCGGCGCTCGCGGCGTGGGTGGTGCGCGACTGGATGCCCGCCATCCTGAAGCAGCAATTCGGGATCGGCCAAGGCGCCGCGGGCGTCTCGGCGTCGCTGTACTGGAACATCGCGGCGCTGGGTGGCGCGATGCTGGGTGGATGGCTCGCCGATCGATGGAGCCGAATCACGCCACGCGGCCGGACCCTCGCCAGCGCGATCGGCATCGCCCTGCTGGTGCCCGCGCTCTACGGGGTCGGCAATGCGGGATCGCTCGGCGTGGCCGTGGCTTTCCTGATCCTGTTCGGTCTTGGATGGGGCATCTTCGACTGCAACAACATGCCGATCCTCTGCCAGATCGCGGCACCCGGGGCTCGTGCCACGGGCTACGGGCTGATGAACCTGGTGAGCATCAGTTGTGGTGGCGTCGCCGACTGGGGATTCGGCCGCATGCGAGACGCACAGGTGCCCCTGAACGCGATCTTCACGGCCTTCGCCGCGATCGCGGTGATCGCTGTGGTGCTGATGCTCTGCATACGCCCGCGCGCCGAGGCCGATTCGCCGCGCTGACGCTCAGTTGTCGAGCTTCGCGCCTTCCTTGATCCACGCCTGGATGATGCCGGCCTGCTCCGGCGTGAGGCGCTTGCCCGACTTCGGAGGCGGCATGCGCTTCTTGGATTCGTCACCACGCATGATCGTGGTGAACATCGTGCTGCGGGTGGGATCACCCTTCATCACGACGGCGCGCTTGCCCTCCGTCTTGATGAGCTCGTCCATGTGATCGAATGCAACGCCATCCTTGGGCTTGTCGCCGCTGTGGCACTCGAAGCAGCGCTCCTTGAGCAGCGGCAGCATGTCCGTCTTGAAGCTCACCAGCTTCCTGGGCGGGATCGGCGTGGGCACGCCAGACTTCTCCGCGGGCCTGGCATCTCCGGCACCTTCCTTGGCGGGCGGCTCGTCGGCGTCCGTTCCGCGCACTGCGCCCGGGCTCGCGGACTTGGGTGCAGGTGCAGGAAGTTCCGGAGGCGGCGCGACGGAGGGGCCCTTGGGAGCAGACTCCGCTTTCGGAGAATCCGTCGCCGGGGACTCGGCCGGCTTCGACGCATCCGATGGCTTTGCCAGTTCCTCGCGATAGCGGTCCCACGTCGCACCCACGGCCTTGGCGAACTTGCCGGAGACTTCGCTCTCGCCCCACACCATCTCGCCACCGAGATGCCCGGCATAGGCGGTGCCTGCCGCGGTCACCAGCGCGAAGATGCGTGTCATGCCGAGCAGGCCTGGGCGCGCATCGGTGCGCGACAGGCTCGCCATCGCCGTCAGCGCCACGGCCGCCGCCGCACTTCCGACACCGAACCAACGATGGAGCTCCAGCCCCTTCTCCCCGGCCTCCTCCTCGGCAAGGAACCATCCGGTCACGGCGGCGACGAGCGACA
>JBIIOC010000053.1:0-14239 GCA_044337135.1 Phycisphaerales bacterium
AGGCCCGGCAGGGCGTTGCGGCCCTTCAGCGCGACCAGTTCGATCAGCACCGTCGCGCCCACGACCTCGGCTCCCACGGAGCGCATGAGCTGAACGCAGGCCGCCATGGTTCCGCCCGTGGCCAGCAGGTCATCCACCATCAGAACCCGCTGGCCCGGGCGCGCCGCGTCGTCGCGCACCTCGAGCGTGTCGGTGCCGTACTCGAGCTCGTAGCTGACGCTCTTGACGGGAGGCGGCAGCTTGGCGCGCTTTCGGATCGGCACGAACCCGCACGAGAGAGCCTGCGCCACGGCGGTGCCGAAGATGAAGCCGCGGCTCTCGGCGCCGGCGACCACGTGAATGCCGGCGCCGCGGAATGGATTGGCCATGAGTTCGACGGCCAGTGCGAGTCCGCCTGGGTCGCGAAGCAGCGGCGTGATGTCCTTGAACAGGATCCCGGGCTTGGGAAAGTCGGGCACGTCGCGGATCAGGCGCTTCAAGACGTCGGTTGGCATGCCAGGATTCTGGGGTCGATGCGGGTGTTTGCGCAAGACGGGCTACCATTCCGGCATGGCGCAACCCCATGCCAGTTCGCACAAGCTCGAGACCGTCGAGCCCGTCGGCAAGCGCGTGCTCATCCGCAAGGACGAGGATCGCAAGATCACGAAGGTTGGCATCCACCTTCCAGACAAGATCGAGATTCCGACCCTGACCGGCCGGGTGGTCGCGATCAGCGCGCAGATCGCGCGCGACGAGGACTACACGATTCGCCAGTACGACCGTGTGCTCTTCAATCCAAGGCACGGCGTGCCCGTGGATTTCGAGGGCGACAACCGGCTCTTCGTGATTCCGGTCGAGGACGTCGTGGCGGTCTTCCGCGCCAACGGAACCAAGGACGAGTGAGCGCCACGCCCGCTGGCGGCGGGGGACCGTGGATCGCACCGAAGGCGAGGAGGCCCGTGGTGGGCGCGCTTCGTCCGCCCGGTTCGAAGAGCCTGACGCAGCGGTGGCTGCTGCTCGCCGCGCTGGCCGAGGGCACCAGCACGATCTGGAACGCGCTGCGATCGGACGACGTGGAGGCGCTGGCAGGCGGCCTTCGGGCGCTGGGCGCGACGATCCGCTGGACTGGAATCGACTCGATCGAGGTGCAGGGGGTCGCCGGGCGCTTTCCGCGCGGCGGCACGCTCGACGCGCGCGAGGGTGGCACGCCCGCGCGGTTCCTGATGGCCGCGGCGGCGATGTCGAGCAAGCCATGCATGGTCGATGGATCGGCGCGGCTGCGAAAGCGGCCCATGGAGGATGGCGTGCACCTGCTGCGCGCGCTGGGCGCGAAGGCGCGGCGGACCGAGACCACGCAACTGCCGGTCGAGGTGCGACCGCACGAACTCGAGCGTGTCGGCGAGATCGAGATCGAGCGGCCCGCCAGCAGCCAGTTCCTGTCCGCGGTGGCGCTGGTCGCGCCGTGGCTGGAGGGCGGGCTTCGTGTGCGGGTGCGGGGTGGACTTCCGAGCGCCTCGTATCTGGCGATGACGGTCGCCTGCCTTCGACACCTCGGCGTGCAGGCGACGTGGGACGACGATCACGGAACGCTCGCCGTGCCTCATGGGCCGCTTCGAGGATTCGAGGTGCATGTCGAGCCCGACGCCTCGAGTGCCGCCTATGGATGGGCCTTGGCCGCCGTGTGCCCCGGTTCCGAAATCTGGATTCCCGGGCTGCACGCGGACTCCACGCAGCCGGACATGGCGGTTCGCGACGCCCTGATCTCGCTCGGTGCGGTGGCGATCGAGCGTGGTGAGGGGTGCGGCGTGCGCCACGGTGGCCGTCTGCATGGCGGCGAGTTCGACGCCTCACTCTGGCCCGACGGAAGCCTGGCGCTCATGGCCGCTGCGGCGACCGCGCAGGGCCGCGTTCGAATCGCGGGGCTCGAGACACTGGCCGGCAAGGAGAGTGATCGCATCGAGGCGATGCGCGCGTGGTTGCAGTCCGTCGGGGCGCAGGTCGAGCGTGGAACCGATTGGGTGAGCATCGAGGGGTGCGAGCCACGGTCACCGGGCGAGCTCGTGGAGACCCATCGCGACCATCGCATCGCCATGAGCGCAGCGGTCATCGGCGCGCTGACGGGTGGCATGCGGATCGCCGATCCCGGGTGCGTGGAGAAGAGCTGGCCCGATTTCTGCGGCGCCTGGGCCGGTCTGGTCGCCTCCGCTTGATGCGGAGGGGGCATTTGGACGATAATCGCCCGATGCGCGACTTCTGGTGGTTTGCCCGACGCTTGTTCCGCCGCAGGGGCGAGGTCGCGCTTCTTCTTCTCGGTGCGACGATCAGCGCAGGTGGACTTGGAGCCGGTCTGCTGGGACTCGGGCCGATCCTGCGCATCATCCTGATCGAGAACGGTTCGCTCCGGTCCATGGCGGGGGGGCTCATCGCCCGTCATCCGTGGCTCGGATTCATTCCGCCGGGACTCGTGGAACTGCTGCCGACGCAGCCCTATCCGGGCGTGATCCTGGCGATGGTGGGCCTGGCCGTCCTGACGATCGTCGGCGCGTCGGCGAACTACCTTCACCAGATGGTGTCCATGACCATCTGCGCGCGCACCGTCGCGCAGGTCCGGCTCGAGGTCTTCCAGCACGCGATCCACCTGCCGCTCGGCGAGGTGAACCGCCAGGGTCCCACCGAGTTCACCAGCCGCGTGCTGCGCGACACGAGCGACCTTCGGGGTGGATTCGAGAGCCTGACCAGCAAGACGCTCGCCCAGGTCACCAAGGGTCTTGCGGCGTTCATCGCGGCGATGATCTTCGACTGGCGACTGGTGCTGGTGTCGCTGGTCGTCGGGCCGTTGCTGGGCGTGGTGCTGCGCAAGACCGGAAAGAGCATCCGGCGAGGATCCCGCGGCTCGCTCGAGGCCGGCGAACTGCTGCTGCGCAGCACGAACGAGTCGATGCAGGGACTGCGTGCGGTGAAGACCGCCAGCGCCGAGCGCGAGGCGGTCCGCAGGTTCAACCGGGCCAATCACGAGGCGCTGGTGCAGGAGCTGCGCATGCGCCGCGCCCGGTCACTGGCGGCTCCGTTGATCGAGATGCTCACGGTCTTCTGCGCGATGGTCCTGGCGCTTGTCGCCGCGCGCCAGATTCTCGCGGGCGAACTGGCATTCGACAGCTTCGTGCTCTCGCTGGGTTCCCTGGCCGTCGCCGCGGGAAGCCTGCGGCCGCTCACGGGGTTCATCCACGAGATCCAGGCGGCGTCGGCGCCCGCGACACGGCTTCGCGCCATGCTGTCGGTGGTTCGGGAGGACACCGACGAGTGGCGCAAGCCGCTGCTGCAGCCGCACAAGGATCGCATCGCCTTCGAGGGCGTCGTCTTCCGGTATCCAGGTTCGGATCATCGCGCGCTTGATGGCGTGAACGTCGTCATCGAGCACGGATCGCGCGTGGCGATCGTCGGCCCCAACGGCTGCGGCAAGACCACGCTGCTCTCGCTGCTCACGCGTCTCTTCGAGCCCGAGTCGGGGCGGGTCACGGTGGACGGGGTCGATCTTCGTTCCGTCAACGTCCGTTCCATCCGCTCGCAGATCGGCGTGGTGAGCCAGGAGTCGATCCTGGTGAAGGGAACGATCGCGGACAACGTGCGGTTCGGTCTGCGCACCGCCACCGACGACGCCGTGGTCGAGGCGCTCCGACGCGCGCACGCGTGGAGCTTCGTCGAACGGCTGCCCGGCGGCATCCATGCGATGGTCGGCGAGCAGGGTTCGAGCCTTTCCGGTGGCCAGCGCCAGCGCCTCGCGATCGCGCGCGCGGTGCTGCGGAATCCTGCCATCCTGGTGATGGACGAGGCCACCAGCCAGATCGACGCCGAGAGTGAGGAGCAGATCAACGACGCGATCGTCGACTTCGGCGCGGGGCGCACGGTGCTGGTGATCGCGCACCGGCTCAGCACGGTGCTCGCGTGCGAACGCATCGTTGTGATGGACCACGGTCGGGTGGTCGATGCCGGACGGCACGACGAGCTGCTTGGCCGCTGCGACCTCTATCGTCGCCTTGCGCAGGCGCAGCTCACCGAGGCGGGCTGAGCGGGACGGGCGCCAGGTGGCGCGTCAGGAACGCGGTGCACGCGTCCTTGGCCTGGGGGCCGAAGGTTCCGAAGCCGATGTGCTCGTGCGGCGCACCCGTGCGCGGGAACTCCACGAGTTCCACGGGCATGCCCGCGTTCGCGGCGCGAGCCCGCGCCAGGAAGGTGCGCTGCCACTCGATCCGGATCCATTCGTCCAGCTGCGCGTGGATCGCGAGCAGGGGAACCGGCTGCCAACGATCGAGATGGCGCGCCGGCTCCATGGCGTCGGATCGGGCCGGGTCGTGCTGCGTGCCGGTGAGGTGCGTCCAGTCACCTGTCGTCGCCTCGACCACGGCGGCGCGAAACGCATGGGGGCGGCACAGGGCGGCGAGCGAGACCATGCCGCCCAGACTCATTCCCCCGATCGCGGCACGCGTCGCGTCGAGCCCCGGCGTCTCGGCGAGGGCCTGCACCACCGCGGGCATTTCACGCAGCATCGCCTCGATCACCTCCATCGTCCGCTCGGACGTCTGCATTGCCGGATCGGATCGCTCGCCGTGGCCCGGCAGGTCGACCGCCACCGTCGCGATGCCTGCGCGCATCAGCCGCAGGTATCGCCCGTTGTCCATCTCCTTGTACGCGGTCCGACCGTGCATCCAGAGCAGGAACGGCCGCGGCAGCTCGGATCCCGGCGCGTCGGGATGGATCACGAGCGCAGGCGCTGGGCCGGCGGACCGCCATCGCGCGTGGTCGCGAAGGGTCCGGGGCATCGGGCTTGCGGGTCCGCTCATCCCGACACGCTAGCAGGGTTCGACTACGATCGCCGCTCCCATGCTCCGCATCATCGGAGGCGAGCTTCGAAGCCGCCAGCTTGAGACACCGCCCGGCAAGGATCGCACGCGTCCGATGGGTTCCCGCACCCGGGAGGCCATCTTCAACGTGCTGCGTGGCTGGTTCGAAGGCGCGAACGTGCTCGACCTGTTCGCGGGCGTGGGCACCATGGGTCTCGAGGCCGCCAGCCGCGGCGCATCCAGGGTCTGGCTTGTCGAGCAGGATCGCGACGTGTTCGAATGGTTGCGCGGAAACATCGAGGAACTCGGTCTCGCCGGGCGCGCCGTGCCGGTCAAGGCCGACGCGCTCGGGGAGACGGCGCTGGCGACCGTGGACCAGCCGCTCGACGTGGTCTTCCTTGATCCGCCCTTCGAGATGGTCCGCTCTGCGGAGGGCCTCGATCGCGTGCTCGCGCAGGCGCGACGCCTGCATGCCAGGATGAAGCCGAAGTCGTTCCTCGTGCTGCGGCTTCCCGAGATCGAGGGCAATGGCCCCCGGATCGAGGGCTTCGATGGCCCCGAGCATCGCCGCTACGGCAACGAGCAGCATGTCATGCTCTATTGCCCCTCGAAGGAGAAGTCATGAGCATTCGCGTGAGCGTGATCATTCCGGCCGCCGGCTCGAGCCGTCGCTACGGCATGGACAAGCTGGGTCAGGATCTCGGTGGTCGCGCGCTGCTGCTGCGCACCGTCGAGCTGTTCACCAAGCGCGACGAGGTGCGCTCGATCATCGTGGCTGGTCCGCCCGATGATCTGGAGGGGTTCCGGGATCGATTCGGGGCGCAGCTTGGATTCCACGGCGTGCAGATCGTCGCCGGCGGCCGTGTGGAACGCTGGGAGACCGTGAAGAACGCGCTTGCAGCCGTTCCCGGGGATGCCACGCACGTGGCCGTTCATGACGCCGCGCGCCCGGGCGCGAGCGACGAGCTGATCGGGCGGGTGTTCGAGGCCGCGAAGGTGCATCCTGCGGTGATTCCGGGTCTGGCGGTTGCCGACACGCTCAAGCGCGTCGGCGAGGAGGCCGTGCGCGCGGAGGAGGAGGACGCGGTCGCGGACCTGATCCTCGGCGACTCGGCCGAGGCAGCCACGAGCAAGGGCCGAGTCGTGCAGTCCACCGTCGATCGCACGAACCTGGTCGCGGTGCAGACGCCGCAGGTCTTCGAGATCGGCCTGCTCCGGCGTGCCTACGCGCAGCCCGATCTCTCGGGCGCGACGGACGACGCTGGGCTGATCGAGCGACTTGGCGAGAAGGTGGTTGTGGTCGACGGCGAGTTCCGAAACCTCAAGATCACCGTGCCCGCCGACCTCTCGCTCATGCGCACCATGCTCGGCATGAAGGCGCCCGAGGGGCGGCCGGTCCACAAGCGCTTCTGAGCGATCAAAGCCCGCTCTGCGTGAGCGTGGCTTCCTCGAGTCGGTACAGGCCGACCAGCCAGTTCTCGACCAGCATCGGGTCCACGCGCAGTCGCCCCAGCACGGTGCCGAAGTTGAATGCATGGCGGCGGTTCGGCTTCACCGGTTCCACCAGCTTCACCTCGATCGCGTCGTACGGCGTCGGCGGCACGCCGATGCAGCAGCCATCCCACTGGTTCAGCATGACCAGGATCTCGCTGCTCTCCTGCAGCATGAGCGGAAGCGCGAAGTACCCGTCGACGCGGACCCATGCGCCGTCGAGCAGGGCCACGCGCTGCGGCATCAGGTCCTCCTTCAGGCGCGGAATGTAGGTCTTGTTCGCGCTGGCAAGGCAGTCCCACCCGATCCGGTAGGGCTTCTCGCGTGAGCCGTCGCCCTCGATCCTGTACTTGCCGTCGGCCATCAGCGAGCCATCGGGCTGCTTCATGATCGCGCCCGGCGTCACCGTGGCGTGCGGGATCTTCCTGTCGAGGCCCAGCGTGAGTCCACCGGGGGGCACTTCCTTCAGCACGGGTTCGCGAGGCGAGGCCTTCGCGGGCTTGGCGGCGACGGTCGTGGTGGCGGAGGTTGCCGGCGTCGGTGTTGGCGTGGATGCGGTGGTCGGCGCCGTGGTGAGCGGCGATGGTTTCGTGGCGGCTGGTGTGGCTGGCGCAACGGCGGCCACGCCTGGGGTCGTCTGCTTCGCGGGGGCGGAGATGGGGGCAGGCGTCGCTGGTGCGACAGGCGCGGAGGATTCCGGCCAGAGCATGGCCACGCCACCCGCAACGACCACGAGCACGAGGAGGGTCCAGATCCACTTCATGTCACGCCGCCGGCCTCAGGTTGTCGGCCACGGGGGTTCGATAGGCAAGGATCGCCGGCAGCACGCTGGCGAGTCCCGCCAGCAGCACGGCACCCGCAAGCACGATCAGCGTCGCTCGCGGATCGATTTCGGGCTGCACCACCAATCCGATGCGTGCCCTGAGCGCCGCCGCGGCCAGCGCGCCGCCCACGATGCTCAGCACGACGCCCGTCACGGCGCCAACCAGGCCGATCAGGCACGCCTCGGCCACGATCATGCCCTGCACGCGACCGCGCGACAGCCCGATCGCGCGCAGTACCGCGATCTGTCGACGTCGCTCCGCCATGCTGTTGTAGAGCGCGAGCAGGATGCTGATGCCGCTCGAGACCAGCACCGCCACGCCGAGGGCGATGAAGATCCCGTCGATGTTGCCCACGATGCCGCGCAGGCGGTCGATCTGCTGGGCGGGCTGCGCGACGGTGATGGCCGTGTCGCGTCGCAGCGCGTCGAACTGCTGCTGGATCGCGGCGCTGGCGTCGCTGCCTGGCCGGGTGGGCAGACGCAGCAGGATGCCGGTGATCTTGCGGTCCGCGTCGGTCAGGTCGGCCACGGTGGTCGTGCCCTCCACGCCCTCGCGCTCTCGGCGGTCGTGCGCGTGCAGGATCCAGCTGCTGTCGAGGTCGGTGAACACCGCGCGGTCATGCGCGCTGCCCGTGGGCTCAAGGATGCCCACCACCGTGTACGGGTACTCGACGTGCTCGTGGCCATGGTCCCCGCCGGCGCCATGGGTCAGGCGAACCTGCTGGCCCAGGCGCAGGCCCGTGCCGTTCGCCGCGGCGGAGCCCATGCAGATCTCGAAGCTCTTCTCGGGAAACCGGCCCTGCGCGAGCTTCCATGGCTCGCCACGCACCGGCTGGAACTTGCTGAAGAACTCGGGGGCCGTCGCGCAGACGGGGAATCCGCGGAAGGAGTCGCCCTGCTGGGTGGGAATCGCCCACTCGTACGGAAAGCTTGCGCGGATCTCGTTGTACTTCTCCCACGAGATCGGATTCGATGGCGGATTCGCGTAGAACACGCCGTTGAGCACGGCGACCAGCGGGCTGGCATCCGCGCTCACGAGAAGGTGCGTCGTGCCCGAGCCGCGCTGGAAGGCCTCGAAGCCGGACTTGCGCAGGCTCAGCATGGTGAGCAGCAGCGCCACGGCGACGGCCACGCTGCCGGCGGTGATCGCGGTGCTCAGGCGACGCGCGCGCAGGCTGGCCAGGACGACGGCAAGGTCATTCATCGGCCAGCCTCCTCGTGGATGAACGAGCGAACGTCGATCGAGCGACTGAATCGGGACTGCATGGCGGCATCGTGACTGGCGCAGAGGAGGGCCGCGCCCGCCTCGCGGCAGGCGTTCTGGATCAGGTCCATCGCCACCGCGCCGCTCTCGGCGTCCAGGCTCGCGGTGGGCTCGTCCGCAAGCACGAGCGCCGGCCGGCACGCGATGGCACGGGCCACCGCCACGCGCTGCTGCTGTCCCACGCTCAGGTCGGTCACGTGCGCGCCGGTTCGTTCCACCCCCAGCGCCTTCAGCAGGTCCCGCGCGCGGGCCAGGTGCGTGCGTTCCGGTTCGCCAGCGGCCATCAGGGCGAGCGCCACGTTCTGTTCGGCGGTGAAGTCAGGCAGCAGTTGATGGGTCTGGAACACGAGCCCGATGTGGCGGGCCCGCACGCGGTCGCGATCCGACTCGCGCATGGCGTCGATGCGTTGCCCGGCGACCTCGATGGTGCCGCTGTCGGCGCGAAGCAGGCCGGCGACCAGCCACAGCAGGGTGCTCTTGCCGGCGCCGGAGCCTCCGGCCAGCAGCACCATCTCGCCGGCGCCGACCTCGAGGCTCGGCACGTGAAGTCCAAAGCCATGTGGGCGGCGGAACCGCACGTCCTTGATGCGTAGCGCATGTGCCATGGAAGTCGGGATCGTAGCCGCGTCGCGGTTCGCCTTCAGCCGACGTCCGCGAGCCCGAGCGCCTGCCCATGCAGCGCCATGAGCTTGCGCCGGAGCAGGGCCGATTCGGCGGCGCGAAGCTCCGGGTCGCGGTTGATCCAGGCCTGCGCGTCTGCCCGGGCCAGCCGCAGGAGATCCGCGTCGGTGGAAAGATCGGCCACGCGGAAGGGCGCAAGTCCGGACTGTCGTGCACCGAACACCTCGCCCGGCCCTCGCAGGCGCAGGTCGCTCTCGGCGATCTCGAAGCCGTCGTCACTGGCGGCGATCGCGGCAAGGCGTTCGGTCGCATCCTGCGTGGCGGCCTCGCCGATGAACACGCAGAGGCTCGCGCCAGCACCGCGCCCGATGCGGCCACGCAGCTGGTGCAGCTGCGCAAGCCCGAAACGTTCCGCGTGCTCGACGATCATCAGCGTCGCGTTCGGCACGTCCACGCCCACCTCGATCACCGTGGTCGCGACCAGCACGGTTGCGGCACCGCTTCGGAACTGATCCATCTGCGCCTCGCGTTCGGCACGGTCCATGCGCCCATGCACGCTGGCGATCGGGAGCCCCTTGAACGGACCCTCGGACAGGAAGCGGACATGCGACGCCACGTCCTTCAGGCCCGCATCGGATTCCTCGACGGCAGGAACGACCACGTACGCCTGCTCGCCACGATCCAGTCGTCCGCGCACGTAGGCGTACACCTCCGGCGCCTTGGCCGGATCGACGACACGGGTGGTCGCCGGCTTGCGGCCGGGCGGCTTGCCGCGCAACGTGCTCAGGTCCAGATCCCCATAGAGGGTGATCGCCAGCGTGCGCGGGATCGGGGTGGCCGTCATGACCAGCGTGTGCGGAACGAGCGGTGTCTCGCCCTGGCCCTTCTGGCGGATCGCGGCGCGCTGGCGCACGCCGAATCGATGCTGCTCGTCAACCACCGCAGCGGCGAGGCTTCGAAACGCCACGCCGCCCTCGAGCAGCGCGTGCGTGCCGACCACCAGATGGGTGGATCCGCGCGCGAGCCCGGCCACGCAGGCCGAACGATCGGATTCGGGTGTCGATCCAGTCAGCAGCCGCAGCGAAACCTCGCTGCCCTCGAGCATGCGCGCCAGGACGCGGTGGTGCTGCTCCGCAAGGATCTCGGTGGGAGCGACCAGCGCCGCCTGGTGTCCGTGGGCCACCGCAAGCAGCATGGCGTAGGCGGCGACGGCCGTCTTGCCGCTGCCGACGTCGCCCTGCAGCAGCCGGTTCATGGCATGGGGCTGTCCCAGGTCGGAGGCGATCTCGGCGACCACGCGATCCTGCTCGCTTGTCAGGCGGAACGGGATGCGCGAGCGGATGTGCGCGTCGATCGCGGCGTCGAGGGGCAGCGGCACGGCACGCGTGCGGCTTCGCAGCTGGGCGCGACGCATCATCACGCCGAGCTGCAGCAGCAGCAGCTCGTCGAAGGCGAGTCGTCGTCGAGCGCGAGCAAGCTGCTCGACATCGCGGGGGCGATGCATGGCGCGCCACGCGGCGGACAGCGGCATCAGGTCACGCTCGCGCAGGTAGGACTCGGGCAGCGGGTCCTCCATGCCGGCGCACACGCCCTCGAGCACGCGTGCCACGACGGCCTCGATCTCGGCCGAGCCGATCTCCTCGCTCGCCGGGTAGATCGGTCGCAGGTCGTCGGCGAGAGCCGAGGGCTCGCCCGCGCGCGCCTCGGCGGTCCAGCGCGCGTTTCCGATCTCCAGGTAGCCCTGGCGCATCCGTGCGCGCCCTTCGGCGATGCCGCGCTCGCCGGGGTGGATCTTGCCGCGCATCCATGGCGCGTTGAACCAGACGAGTCGCGCCGTGGCCGTGCCGTCGTCCAGGGTCGCCTCGATCATCGTGCGTGGGCCCGGGCGCGTGCGCACGCGCGCGACCTCGCCGCGCAGGCGAACGTTGGCGGTCTCCTCGGTCATGGCGGTCAGCGTCTCGGCGATCGTCCGCTCCGCGAGCCGCCGTTCATGCCGCAGCGGAAGGTGACGCACAAGATCCCCGGCGGTGCGCAGGCCGAGGTGCCCCAGTCGCTCCGCGGTGCGCGGACCCACGCCGGTCACTGCGATCAACGGGATGCGCGCATCGACGGCTTCGGGCTGCACGTGGCCGATCGTACGATGCGCCGGTGGCACGCAAGCCCTTCGATCCCTCGGCGGCGGCAGGCGGACTCTTCGACGCGCCGAAGCCCGACGCCTCGCGTGAGCCCGCCGCGCTCACGGTGTCGCAGGCCGCGGCGGCGGTGCGTGACTCCCTGTTCGCGATCGGGCGGGTACGGGTCGAAGGCGAGATCGGAACGGTCACCACGAAGAAGGCCTGCTTCTTCACGCTCAAGGATCCCGCCGCCGACGCCGTGATCGACTGCATGATGTGGCTGAGCGCGCTGAGCCGAGGCGATTCATCGCCGGTCGTCGGCAAGCGCATGGTTGTGGAGGGTCGCTTCGACTACTGGGCCAGTGGCGGACGGCTGCGCCTGCTCGCCGACCGCGTCTCGCTGGTGGGCGAGGGCGACCTGGAGGCGCGATTCCGCGCGTTGTGCGAGGCGCTGCGCGGGCTCGGGTACTTCGAGGAGTCGCGCAAGCGACCCATTCCCCTTGTGCCGCGCGGGGTCGCGATCATCACGGCCTCGGGAAGCGCCGCGCTGGCCGACTGCCTGAAGATCTCCGGCAGCCGGATGCCATCGGTGCCGATCCGCGTTGTGCAGGTGGCGGTCCAGGGTGCAGGCGCTGCCGAGGAAGTCGCTCGTGCCATCGATCTGGTGAACGCCAGCGCCGAGCGGCTTGGCGTGGACGTGGTGGTGGTCACGCGGGGCGGTGGAAGCCGGGAGGATCTCCAGCCCTTCAACGAGCGGATCGTGGCGGATGCGGCATTCCGCAGCCGGCTTCCGCTCGTCGCGGCGATCGGACATGAGTCCGACGTGAGCGTGATCGAGCTGGTCGCCGACCTTCGAGCCAGCACGCCCACGCAGGCGATGGTCGCCGTGATTCCCGAGCGCCAGGAGCTGCTCGGGCAGCTCGACGCGGTCTGGGCTCGCCTGCGCGCGCTGGTGCGCCAGGGGATCCAGGCGCGTTCGCAGCACGTGCGGGCGCTCGCCTCGCGCGCGTGCCTCCGCGACCCGCGGGCGATGGTGCTGCGGCCGTCGGACCGGCTTGGGCGGATCCTGCTTCGACTTCGCCACGCCGTGAGCCGTTGCGCAACCGCCTCGCGCGAGCGCGTTCGCGCCGCCGAGTCCCGGCTGCAGGCACAGGCGCCACGGCAGGCGGTCGCCCTGGGAAGGCGTCGTGCCGCCGATCTCTCGCATCGAATGGAACTCGCGGTTCGGGTGCGCATGCGGGCACGCGCGGACGCCCTGCGGGCGCTTCACGCGCGGCTCGAGGCCGTGGCGCCGGAACGCACGCTCGCGCGCGGTTACTCGATCACGCTTGACGCCGATGGGCAGCCGGTGCGCGACGCGGCGAGGCTGGCCGAGGGCGCACGCCTGACCACGCGCCTTGAACGCGGCACGGTTCGCTCGCGTGTCGAGCGGGGCGGGTAGATTCCGGCCATGGCACGCAAGTCCGCCGAAAGCCAGCCCGCCGAAGGCTCCGAGGAGACGCCAAGCTTCGAGGTCGCCATGCAGGAACTCGAGACGCTGGTGGACCGCATGGAGCAGGGCGAGGTCTCGCTCGAGGACAGCCTGAAGGCCTTCGAGCGCGGTCGCGCCCTCGTTTCCCGCTGCAAGTCGATTCTGGATGACGCCGAGCGCCGCATCGAGCAGATGGGGCTCGATACGCTGCAGGGCGGGGATCGGGCCTGACGCGCGCGATGCTTGCATCCCTCCCGGACAGGCTGGTCATCCTGGTGCCGACCATCCTGCAGGCGGCGTTCTTCTTCGCGCTCGGTGCGAGCGTCGGAAGCTTCGTGAACGTGGTGGCCGGTCGTTGGCCGCTGGGCCAGGACTTCGTCGCGCCCGCCAGCCGATGCACCACCTGTGGCCGGTCGCTTTCGTGGTGGGAGAATGTGCCGATCGTCTCGTGGATCGCGCTCCGCGGGCGATGCCGCACGTGCGGCGTGTGGATCGGTTCCGAGCACGTGTGGGTCGAGATCGGGATGGGAGCGCTGTTCGCGCTCACCGTCGTGCTGCTCTATGGCGGATTGCTTCCGGGCGAGCCGGAACTGGTCTGGTGGTCCCGACTGGGCGCATGGCGCACGGCTCCCATGCTGCTGGCCGTGCTGGCGCTGTGGGGGTGCCTCTCGGCGGCCTCGTTGATCGACGCGGCGACCGGTTACATCCCGCTCGGCATCACGGGCCTGGCACTTGCGGTGGCGCTGATCGCGTCGACGGCGCAGGGGGTGATGACCGATCTGGCGCTGCAGTCCGGATGGCCCACGGGATCCGTGACGGTGGCCTGGCAGATCGCTGGGCTTGGCGGGCTCGTCGGAACGGCGGTGGCGTGTGCGCTGCTGTGGTCTGGACGGCTTCCGCGAAGCTTCGCGTCGATCGAGCCGGATCGCGAACTGCAGCCTGGCGAGGCGCGCCGCGAAGTGCTGGTCGAGCTGCCATTCATCCTGCTGCCGGCTGCGGGAGGGGGCATCGCCGCGTCGCTGGTCCAGCCGGATTCACTGCCGCCGCCCCTGGCGGCGCTGGGCACGGCCTGCCTGGGCATGCTCGTCGGAGGCGGGACGATCTGGCTCACCCGGATCCTGGGGACGCTCGGGTTCGGCCGCGAGGCGATGGGCCTGGGTGACGTGCACCTGATGGCGGCGGCAGGCGCCGTGATCGGCTGGCGTGACGCGCTGCTGGCGTACCTGATCGCGCCGTTCGTGGCACTGGCCTGGATTGCCGCAAGCGGCGCCCTCGCGCGGATGCGTGGAGGCGCCACGCGCGAACTGCCGTACGGACCGCACCTTGCGCTCGCCGTGATGATCGCCTTCCTGGGGCGTCCATGGGTGGTGCCCCTGGCTCGAGGTCTTTTCATCCCCACGCCTCCAGGCGCTTGACAATCAACCCGCTTTGTCGTGCAGTACCGCCGGCTGCGGACGCCGCGGCCCGCATCGAACGCACCAATCGCTGAAAGAGAAGAAACATGTCCCATCGCCTGCTTGCCATCGCATCCATCGGTCTCGCCATCGCGCTCACCGGCTGCAAGAGCCAGCCTGACGCGGCATCGCTCCAGTCGGAGAACGAGTCGCTGCGCGCCGAGCTGGCGCAGAAGAACGCGGC
>JBIIOC010000054.1:0-14165 GCA_044337135.1 Phycisphaerales bacterium
CCGCTTCCGCGGGGCATGCGGATCACTCGCCGCAGCGGGCGCCGGAGCGCTCCCTGCCCGTTGAGCGAGCGGGGCTTCGTGTTCCGTCCGCGCCCGGGCGGGGCGGTCACTCGAGACCGGGCGCGAAGCCGCGGCGCATCGTGTTCTCGCACAGCGCGCGCGGCACCACGAAGTGCTCCAGATATCCCGCACCGCCGGCCTTGCTGCCCAGACCACTCATGCCGAAGCCGCCGAAGGGCTGTCGCCCCACCAGCGCGCCAGTGATGCCGCGGTTCAGGTAGAGGTTGCCCACGCGGTACTCGCGCTTGGCGCGCTCGAGGTGCGCGGGCTTGCGGCTGAAGATGCCGCCGGTGAGCTTGTAGGCGGTGCCGTTGGCCACGGCGAGCGCCTCGTCGAAGTCCCTCACCTTGATCACCGCGAGCACTGGGCCAAAGATCTCGTCGTTGGCCAGACGGTGCTCGGGGCGGATGCCGCTGATGATCGTCGGGCCGACATACGGCTTGCCCACCTTCGCCTCCAGGCCTTCCGGCACCGGCAGCTGCAGTTCCAGCTTGCCTTCCTTCGAGCCGATCTCGATGAAGCCGCGGATGCGCGCGGCCGCCTCGGCGTCGATCACCGGTCCGATATCCGTGCCGGGCAGCGTGGGGTCACCCACGGTCAGGCAACGCGTGGCCTCGACCAGTCGGTGCAGGAACTGGTCGTGCGCGCTCTCCACCACGATCACGCGGCTGCACGCCGAGCACTTCTGTCCGCTGAAGCCGAACGCGCTCTGGCGGACCGCGAGCACCGCCTCGTCGAGGTCGGCGCTCGCGTCGATGATCACGGCGTTCTTGCCGCCCATCTCGCACACCACGTGCTTCACGAAGTGCTGGCCGTCGGCCACCTCGGCACACGCCTTCACGATGTCGAGGCCCACGGCCTTGCTGCCGGTGAAGGCCACCAGCGCCACACGGGGATCGCGCACCAGCGCCGCGCCGACGGTTTCGCCCTGACCCGGCAGGAAGGCGAGCGCATCGCGCGGCGCGCCCGCTGCCCACAGGATCTCGCACAGCAGCTTCGCGATGGCGGGGGTCTGCTCGGCGGGCTTCACCATCACGGTGTTGCCGGTCACGAGCGCCGCCACGGCCATGCCGCAGCAGATCGCCAGCGGGAAGTTCCACGGGCTGATCACCACGCACACCCCGCGCGGCTCGTGCATCACCTCGTCGAGCTCGCCCACGAAGCGCCCCAGGCGCCGGCGCTCGAACAGCGGCGCGGCCTCCCGCGCGTAGTACTCGCAGAAGTCGATCGCCTCGCACACGTCGGCGTCGGCCTCACGCCAGGTCTTGCCGCTCTCGCGAATGATCACCGCGCTCAGCTCGTCGCGGCGCGCGCGCATGGCGGCGGCGGCCTTCACCAGCACGGCGGCGCGCTGCGTCACGGGCACGTCGCGCCAGCTCGCGAAGCTCTTCGAGAGCAGCGTGACGGCGTCGCGCGCCTGCTGCACGGTGCCGTCGTTGGCCACGGTGGGCACGCGCACAGCGGCGATCGCCTTCGCGTAGGTCTCGCGCGCGGGCGCCCTCGAGAAGTCGCGCATCGGCTCGGTGAAGAACGGCTTGCCGTCGCCCACCTCGGGGTGCGCAACGCTGAGGCTGTGGCGCTCGGCTCCGCTGCCTGCACCCGCCGGCATGGTCACCGTGTGCGGGCTGGCCAGCAGCTTCGACGCATCGGCGTTGTCCAGGAAGCCCGCCTTCAGCCAGCTCTCGTTGCTGGTGTTCTCGAGCAGGCGCCGCACCAGGTACGCCATGCCAGGAATCATCTCTCCCACCGGCACGTACTCGCGCACGCGCAGGCCAAGCTCGGCGGCCGCGCCCTTCAGCTGGTCGGCCATGCCGTGCAGCATCTGCAGTTCGACCGCGGCGGGCGGCAGGCCCAGTCGCTCGGCGGTGGCCAGCGTGGCCGCGATGCTTCGTGCGTTGTGGCTGCCGAGCGCCAGCTTCACGCCACCCTCGCCCACGCGCTTCGGCGTGCTCTCCAGGAAGATGCGCTGCATGCGCTCGAAGCAGGCATCGGTGAGCGCCTTCCTCGGCCACACGGGGCAGGGCCAGCCCTGCTGCTCGGCGTGGATCGTCTCGTAGTCCCAGTAGGCACCCTTCACCAGGCGCACGGTCACCACGCGGCCGGTGCGCTTGCTCCACTCCACCACGCGGCGCGCGTCATCGTCGCCGCTCTTCAGGTAGGCCTGCATCGCCAGGCCCGCGTGGAAGGGGATCTCCTCGCAGCAGCGCATGAAGAGCTCCAGCGTGAGGTCCTTCAGCGCGAACTGCTCCATGTCGAAGTTGATCAGCACGCCACGCTCGTGCGCCGCGCGCAGGATCGGCCGCAGCCCGTTCATCAGGCCGCGGATCGAGCCCTCGGTGTCGATCGGGTCGGTGCGTGCGTGCAGCGAGCTGATCTTGATGCTCACGTTCACGCGCGGGATGGCGCCCAGATGGTCGCTCTCAAGGCGCGCGTTGGTGGGCCAGTTCGCCACCTGCGAGGGCAGGTTCTGGATCAGGTCCAGGTACTTCTTCTGGTAGGCGGCGGCTTCCTCGTCGCTCACGCAGGCCTCGCCGAGCAGGTCCACGCTGAAGGCCAGGCCCTCGTCCCACATCTTGCGAAGCATCGGCAGCGCGCTGGCCGCGTCGGTGCCCGCGATGAACTTGCCCGCCATGCCGGTGATCTGACTGCTCACCGTCTTCGTCATCAGGCCCTTGGCCAGGCCGCCTGCCTTCAGGCCCAGGTCAAGTCCCGGCGGCGCCTTCACGCCCGGCTGGGTCAGATAGTCGACCAGGTGCTCGTGCACGGCGTCGGGCGTCTTCAGCATGGGGAAGGCGTCGACGAAGCGGAACAGCTGCACCTTGAAGGCCTCGTCCTTCATGGACCATTCCATCAGCTTGTCCGACCAGAACGCCGCGCTGAGCATGCCCTTGGCGTTGCCGCGCGCGCGGTTCAGCAGGTCGAGGCCCTTCGCCTGGATCAGCGCCTCGAGCGAGCTGTCGACGGGGGCGGTGGGGGCGGCCGCCGTGGCGACGCCGTTCTTGCGCTTGGAAAAGAGGCCCATGGAGGGGCGATTCTAGTGGCCTGCCATGGGACATTCCCGCGCGCACGCCGCGGAATCCGAAGGACTCAGCCTGTCGGGCCGAACGCCACCAGCAGCAGCGAGACATCGCCCATGTCGACCACGCCGTTGCCGTCGAGGTCGGTGGGGCAGCCGGCGCACGGGCCGAAGTCGAGCAGGATCAGCGCGATGTCGCCCGCGTTCAGCTCGTCGTTCATGTCCAGGTCACCGCCCGATCGCTCGCACGAGTCCGGCAGGCTGTTCGTGTTCCAGTCCCACTCGCCGTGCAGGATCTGCCAGGCGTCCCAGCGGTTGTCGTGGTCGCAGTCCTGAAGGTCCATCACCACGAAGCTGCTGTTGCCCATGGCCGCCACGAACGATGCATGGTGCACGTAGGGTGGCACGATCGCCTGATTGACACCGTCCTGGTTCCAGCCCCACGCCGCGACGCTGCCGTCGGCCAGCAGCGCCAGCGAGTGGTACGAGCCGGCGGCGACCTGCGTCGCGGCTGCTGCCATGGAAGGAGGCGTGGACTGGCCTCGGTTGTTGAGGCCCCAGCACAGCACGGAGCCGTTCGTGCGGATCGCCACGCCGTGGTCGGCGCCGAGCGCGACCTGCGTCAGTCCGGTCAGGTCCGAGGGCAGCGAGGTCTTCACCAGATCGGTGCTGCTGCCCCATGCGATCGGCGTTCCCGCCAGATCAAGAGCGACGGTGCCGGAACGCTGGTTGCAGGCCACGAGCTTCACGGCTGGAAGCGCAGAAGGCGGCGGTTGCGAGATCCAGTCGCTTCCCCATCCGACAAGACTTCCGTCGCCCTTCAGCGCGAGGGTCTGTGCCGAGCCACCCGCTGCGGCCACCACGCCCGTGAGGCCTGCAGGCACGCTGCACTGGCCGTTGAAGTTCTTGCCCCAGCAGACCACCGATCCGTCCTGACGGCCCGCGATGCAGTGGTAGCGGCCCGTCGCCACGAAGGCCACGTTGTTCAGACCCGCAGGCACGGTCTGGGTCGTGACCTCGGTCGAGGTTCCGGAAGAGCTGCCGGACATCGCCCACGCACGCACGGTGCCATCCTCGAACAGCGAGAGTGCGTGCGCGGCCCCGGCCGCCACCTGGCGGATCGCGCGACCACTGCCCGGTCCACACTGTCCGTTGCCGCTGAAGCCCCAGCTTTCCACCACGCCGTTGGCGCGAAGGGCGACGGAGAACGACGAGCCCGCACTCACCTGCACCACATCGGCAAGGCCTTCGGGCACGGCGCACTCGGCGCTGTCGTTGCTGCCCCAGCAGGCCACCGTGCCATCGAGGCGCAGTGCCATCATGTGCGCGCCGCCTCCCCGCGCGATCGAGATCTGCGAGACGGGCCCGAGCGTGGGGGGCACCGTGGTCCGGCCAGAGCCGTTGCTTCCCCAGGCCGCCACGGTACCGTCGTCGCGCACCACAGCCGAGCATGCGTTGCCGGCCGCCACCTGTCGCACCGCCATGAGTCCCCCGGGCACCGTGCACGCGCCCGATGCGTTGTCGCCCCAGGCGCGAACCTCGCCCGTGCGGAGCAGCGCGATTGAGTGCTGCCTTCCGCAGTCCGCCGATGCCACGGCGGGCAGGTCGGTAGGCACGCTGGTCTGACCGAAATCATTGAAGCCCCACGCACGCAGGCCGCCATCCTTCAGCACGGCCATGGAGTGCTTGCTGTTGGCGCAGATCGAGCGCACGCCGGTCAGGCCATCGGGTGGAATCTGTCCGCCCCACCCGAGCGTGGGATAGCCCGTCACCGACAGCGAGTCGTCGTTGTGCAGCACCAGCGCGCACCATTCGCTCACGGCGAGTTGTCGTGCGTCGCGAAGTGAGCGCGGATCTTGGTGCGTGGCGACATAGGGCCCTTCGGTGCCGAAGGCGTACAGGAACCCCCAGCCGACGACCGTGCCGTCCGGGCGAATGCCCATGGTGGCAAAGCCCCCCGCGGCGATCGAGGCGAGCCCTCGCATCTGGGAGTTGTCGAATTCCTGGTAGCCCCAGCCGACCAGCTGCTGCGGCGGTGGCTCGTCGGCGTGCGCGCCGGGCGCGAATGCGAGCGTGGAAGCGATCAGTCCGGCGATGGCGGTTGTGTGGGTCTTCATGGAGGGCGGCCTATGCGGTGTGAATCCGTCTGTCTTGCATGCGCTCAGCCTGTCGGCCCGAAGCTGAGCAGCGCCAGCGCCACGTCGCCGAAGTCGACCACGCCGCTCGCGTCGAGGTCGCTGAGGCAGCCGGAGCAGGGACCGAAGTCGAGGATGATCAGCGCCACGTCGCCGAAGTCGATCATGCCGTTCAGGTCGAGGTCGCCAGGGCTCATCTCGCAGGCGTCGGGGACACCATTGAAGTTGATGTCGGCGGCGCCGTGCATGATCTCGTAGGTGTCGCGCTGGCCGTTGGCGTTGCAGTCGGCGAAGGTGATGAGCGCCAGGGTGTGTTCGGATCCCGCCGCGACCTGCGTGATGCCGGTGAGTCCTGAGGGCACGTTGCATTCTCCGTTGTAGTTTCGGCCCCACGCCACCACCGTTCCGTCGTTCTTGAGAGCCACGGTGTGCCCGTATCCCGCCGCGACCTGCGTGACGCCGGTGAGTCCTGACGGCAGGTTGCACTGGCCGGAGCGGTTGTCGCCCCAGGCGACGATGGCCCCGTCGTTCTTGAGAGCCACGGTGTGGAAGCGACCCGCCGCGACCTGCGTGACGCCGGCGAGTCCTGAGGGCACGTTGCACTGGCCGTAGGAGTTGTAGCCCCATGCGACGAGGGTTCCGTCGTTCTTGAGCGCCACAGTGTGGTAGCCACCCGCCGCGACCTGCGTGACGCCGGTGAGTCCTGAGGGCACGTTGCACTGGCCGTAGTCGTTGTCGCCCCACGCGACCACCGTTCCGTCGTTCTTGAGAGCCACGTTGTGCACATAGCCTGCGGCGACCTGGGTGATGCCGGTGAGTCCTGATGGCACGCTGCACTGCCCGTCGTAGTTGTCGCCCCAGGCGACGATGGCCCCGTCGTTCTTGAGAGCCACGGTGTGGTAGCGACCCGCTGCGACCTGCGTGACGCCGGTGAGTTCTGATGGAACGTCGCACTGCCCGTAGCTGTCTCGGCCCCATGCGACCACCGTTCCGTCGTTGTTGAGAGCCACGGTGTGTTCGTAGCCCCCCGCGACTTGCGTGACGCCGGTGAGCCCTGATGGCACGTTGCACTGGCCGGAGTAGTTGTCGCCCCAGGCAGTGAATGCTCCATCGCTCCTGAGAGCCAGGGTGTGTTCGTAGCCCGCCGCGACCTGCGTGACGCCCGTGAGGCCTGATGGCACGTTGCACTGGCCGTAGCGGTTGTCGCCCCAGGCGACGAGGGTTCCGTCGTTCTTGAGAGCCACGGTGTGGCTGCCCGCCGCGACCTGCGTGACGCCGGTGAGTCCTGACGGCACGTCGCACTCGCCGTAGGTGTTTCGGCCCCATGCGACCACCGTTCCGTCGTTCTTGAGAGCCACGGTGTGCACATAGCCTGCGGCGACCTGGGTGACGCCGGTGAGTCCTGATGGCACGTCGCACTGGCCAGAGCCGTTGTCGCCCCAGGCGATGAGGGTTCCGTCGTTCTTGAGAGCCACAGTGTGGTAGTAGCCCGCCGCGATCTGGGTGACGCCGGTGAGTCCTGATGGCACGTTGCACTGCCCGTAGGCGTTGTCGCCCCAGGCGACGAGGGTTCCGTCGTTCTTGAGAGCCACGGTGTGGTATTGGCCCGCCGCGACCAGCGTGACGCCGGTGAGTCCTGATGGCACGTCGCACTGGCCGTAGGTGTTTCGGCCCCACGCGACCACCGTTCCGTCGTTCTTCAGAGCCACGGTGTGCAAGTAGCCCGCCGCGACCTGCGCGACGCCGGCGAGCCCTGATGGCACGTTGCACTGCCCGTAGGCGTTGTAGCCCCAGGCGACGAGTGTTCCATCGTTCGTGAGGGCCACGGTGTGCCGGAGGCCAGCTGCGACCTGCGTGTATGACTCCCGAAGATCACCTTGATCGCATGTTTGAGTACCCCACGAAACCACATCCATGTCGGCGCGCGCGTGGCGGCCTGCGCCGAGAGCGATGGCGATTGCAGCCACCATCCACATCGGCATCGTGCGAGGGGTGCGCTTGAACGCGTCTGCCGCCGCTGCGAGCGTGGAAGCGATCAGTCCGGCGATGGCGAGTTTTCGGGTCTGCATGGAGGGCCTCCGGGGGGGCGTGGGGGAGCGAAAGCACACCTCAAGCGACAGATTCTCTTCCGACGTGTGGCGAAGCAGGGATGCACGGGGCTCGAGATTTTTCACTTCTTCACGGTGGCGAAGCGGGCCCGCGGGGCCGATCGCGCTCTGTCTACCGCCGATTCACCGCCGCCACCGCGCGGTCGTACACAGCCTCGACCTTGGCGGCCGCGCCGTCCCAGGTGATGCCGCGCACCTCGAAGAAGCCGCTGTCGCGCAGGGTGCGCTGCAGCGGGGGGTGTCGCAGCACGGCCACGATCTTGTTGGCCATGTCGTCCACATCCCAGAAGTCGCACTTGAGCACGTTGGTCAGGATCTCGCCCACGCCGCTCTGGCGGCTGATGATCACCGGCACCTTGTGGCCCATCGCCTCGAGCGGCGCGATCCCGAAGGGCTCGCTCACGCTGGGCATCACGTAGAGATCGGCGATGCCGAACACCTTCTGGATGTCCTTGCCGCGCAGGAAGCCGGTGAACAGCACCTTGTTGCCGATGCCCATCGCGGCGGCCATCTCGATCATGCGCTGCGCCTGATCGCCGTTGCCGGCCACCACGAACTTCACGCCATCCATCACGTCGAGCACGCGCTTGGCGGCCGCGATGAAGTACTCCGGACCCTTCTGCATGGTGATGCGGCCGAAGTACAGCACGACCTTCTCGCCCTGCTTGATGGGCTCCACGCCCGCGGCCTTCGGGTCCAGGTCCACGCCGTTGTAGACCACGTCGATCTTGTCGGGGTTCACGCCGTAGCGGTTCACGCACAGGTTGCGCGTGAGCATGCTCACGGTGATCACGCGCACCGCGCCATGCATGCCGCGACGCTCGATGTTGTAGAGCGGCTGGTTCACGTGCTCGCCGCTGCGGTCGAACTCGGTGCTGTGCACGTGCACCACCAGCGGCTTGCCGCTCATGCGCGCCACCGCCAGTCCTGCGGGATAGGTCAGCCAGTCGTGCGCATGGATCACGTCGAACTTCAGGTCGCGCGCCGCCGCCACGCAGAAGCGCGCGTAGCGCTCGCTCTCGGCGATCAGGTCGCCGCCGTAGTCGCTGGTGCGCGCCTGAAAGGTCTCGGCGCCGCGGCCGGCGGACTCCGGAACCGCGTCCTGGACGGCCATCTCGGTCAGCAGCTGCGTGCGCAGTTCGGGGGTGATGTGCTCGGGAAGCTTCAGCACGCGCCGCAGGGTCGCGCTCTCGAGCGCCAGGCGCACGAGCGTGTGGGGAAGCGAGCTGCTGTACGGAGCCGGTGCCGCCATCGGCAGGCCGAGCATGGTGACGCGGTGCAGGTTCCGCTGGATGGTTTCGAGCACCTCCGCAGGCAGGGGCGCACGTTCCGCCGCGTGCGCGTCGCGGACCTTGCGCACGGCCTCGGGTGGCGGGAGTGACGGATGCGCCGGTGCCGAGGCCGGACTGACCATGTTCACGTGGCTCGCGAAGCCTGCATCGACGTGCTTGGGCAGCACGAATGTCACGTCGCAGTCGCGGCGGTCGAGCGCCTTGGTCAGGCCGAAGCAGGCTGTGCCGAGTCCTCCCGAGATGAACGGGGGGAACTCCCAGCCCAGCATGAGCACCTTTCGCGGCACGCTACTCCTCGTCGGCGCCGCTCATGTCGCCCAGATTGCGGAACGCCGCCTCGTAGGCCAGCAGCCACTTGCCGACCAGGCCGGCCACGTGGTTCGCGTCACCTGCGGCGTCGGGCACGCGGCTGACGAACACGTAGCTGCGGTCGTCGGCGCGGAAGTGCTTGGGCGGGGGCACGGGGCCATGACCCCCGAGTTCGACGAGCTCCTCCTCGATGAGTTCCTCGATCGGATCCCCGAAGTGCAGCAGGTCGGTCTCGATGCTTTCGCTGAGCCAGCGGTCCGCGGTGGAGAGGCTGACGCACCATCCGCCCGCCTCGTGCTGCACCGTGTACCACGCCTCGGCGGCGGCCTCCTTGGCCGCGCAGCGCAAGGTCGCGCCGTTCAGCGCGACATCGCCAAAGGAACCGCTGTTTCGTGCCACGCCGGCGATGCGATCAAGGATGGGAAGAACGTCGGACATCGGTTTTTCAGGGGCTCCTTCGGGGGGGCGATGATAGCCGTTCCATGCGATCCAACAGGTGCGGAAAGGCCCGTTGGCTCGAAGCCTCGCGTGGACTGAACCTAGACTCGGGCCATGCAAGCAGCGGATGCCGCGAAGACCGACGGGCCGTGGACGACGCGGCGCCTGCTGCCGTGGATCACGGGGTTCCTGACCGAGCGAGCGGTGGACTCGCCGCGCGTGTGCGCGGAACTGCTGCTCGGCCACGTGCTCGGCTGCGAGCGCACGCGCCTCTACATGGAGGTCGATCGGCCGGCGTCGCCCACGGAACTCGCGCGGCTTCGTGAACTGGTGAAGCGCGCGGGGCAACAGGAACCGGTGCAGTACCTGGTCGGCGAGACCTGGTTCCATGCGCGGCCGTTCTTCGTCGATCGCAGCACGCTGATTCCGAGACCCGCCACCGAGACGCTCGTCGAGCTCGCCGTGGCGTGGGCGCGTGCGCAGGGGGGCGCCGTGCGCGCGCTGGACCTGTGCACGGGCTCGGGTTGCGTGGCCGTCAGCGTGGTGGCGGCGCTGGTGACACCGCGACGCGGCACGATGGAGCCGCCGGCGACGCCCATGGATGCGCGCGTGATCGCGACCGACCTCGTGTCGACCGCGGTGGATCTGGCGGCGCGGAACGCCGAGCGGCATGGCGTGCGCGATCGCATCGATCTTCGCGTGGGCGATCTCTTCGAGCCGCTGCTCGACGACGAGGCCGGAACCTTCGACCTGCTGCTGGCGAATCCGCCCTACATCAGCGACGCGGAGCTGGCGGCATGCGCGCCGAACGTCCGGGACCACGAGCCTCCGACCGCCTTGCGTGGAGGTCCCGACGGCCTGCGGGTGGTCGAGCCGCTCGTGCGTGGTGCGGCGCGGTGGCTGCGGCCTGGAGGTCGATTGCTGGTCGAGATCGCCGCGTCGCAGGGTGCCTCGGCACGGCGGCTGGCCGAGTCATGCGACGCGCTGCGTTTCGTGTCGGTCGAACGGGACCATGAGGGCCTGGACCGGGTGCTCGTGGCGGATCGCGCCTGAGGCGCGTCACTCGGCCGGCGGTGGCGGAGGCGGTTCGGTGAGCGCCTTCCGGACCTCGTCCAGGAGCTGCTGCGCCTGGAAGGGCTTGAACAGGAAGCAGTGCAGACCTTCCTGGCTGGATCGCACGATGCTGTGGTGCGGGTCGTAGCCGAAGCCCGTCATCAGGATGACCGGCATGTCCGGGTCGCAGTCCTTGGCGGCGCGGAAGATCTCGTAGCCGTTGCGATCGGGCATGCGCACGTCGGACAGCACCATCTCGAACGGCTCGCCCTTCGCCTTCGCCTCGGCGAGCGCCTGAAGCGCTTCCTGGCCCGTGCCGAAGATCGAGACCTTGGCGCCGTGCTGGCCCAGGATCGTCAGGATCGCCTCGCGAATGCCGGCCTCGTCGTCGGCCACGAGCACGCGCCGGCCAACCAGCAGGCCCGCGTCGCCCGAACCCTTCTCCACGCGGTCCACGCCAAGCACGCCGCGGAAACCTTCCGAGGCGGCCTTGAGCCGTGATTCCAGGGTGCCAAGGTGCGATTCGAGCCGCTTGAGCGCGTCGGCCGCGGGGCCATCGGCCAGCAGCGCCTTCAGCGCATCGACGGACTCGCGCACGTTGCGCACGGGCACCGCGATCTCCTCGCGCACGCTGCCGCTCACGCGCTGGTTCGTCGTGTAGCGCTCCACGATCAGCATGTCGAGGATGTTGAGCGCCATCGCGATGTAGCGACCGTAGAGCTCGAGCAGGAGGCGATCCTCCTCCTCGAAGGCGCGCGGGTCGCCGCTCTCCAGGTTGGCGGTGCCCACGACACGGTCGTGCAGCAGCAGTGGCGCGGTGAGCGCGCAGCGGCAGCCCGGCAGCCCCGGCATGTAGCGGGTGTCATGCTGCGGATCGCGGCAGAGCACGCTCTCGCCGGTCGTCGCGACCCAGCCCGTGATGCCGTGGCCCTCGGGCTCCGCCTTCATCTGCCTGCCGATCGGCAGGGGATCGATGCCGCGGTGGATCACGAGCTCGAGCACGCGGCTCTTGCGATCGAGCAGCCGCACCTCGAAGTTCGCGGCGCCAAAGAGGTCGCGGAAAGCCTGCTCGATGCGGCCCTCGATCAATTTCAGGCGCTCCGCGACGTTCAGCGGATTCACGATCACCGCGTCAAGGTCGAGCAGCGACGCGCCTGCCGCGTCGACCGCCTCGACACGATCCAGCAGGTGCTGACGGTTCGAGACGTTCACCAGGATCGCCAGCGCGCGCTCGGGCGAGGGGCCCAGGGCCGAGATGGTGACTTCGAAGCTGCGCCCCTGCGCGCGGAAGCGCTTGAGCTGCGTGCGGCGACCGATGGCTGGCTCGCGCAGACTCTCGCGGGCCGCATCGGCGAACTTCCGCAGCGTCTCCGGATCCTGCGCCACCAGCCGGCCACTCATCCAGAGGATCTCGCCCGAGGCATCCACCACGCCGATGCCGTCGGCGATCTCCTGCAGCAGGGTCGCCGCATCGAAGGTGCCGGGTTCTCGGGTGTCCTGGGCCATGAGGGGGAGTCTAGGGGTGCGGCGGTCGATTGTTCCGTACACTCATCGACCTCCGAGAGACCCATGCTTCAAGCCGAAGGCCTGGTCAAGCGATTCGGCTCACGAAACGCCGTGAATGGCGTGGATCTGGATGTCGGCACGGGGTCTGTGTGCGGTTTTCTCGGTCCCAACGGGGCAGGCAAGAGCACCACGTTGCGCATGGTGGTGGGGGTCCTGCCTCCCGACGCCGGCCGGGTCCGCGTGAATGGACTGGACGTCTGGAGCGAGGACGGTCGGCGGGATGTCGGCTGGCTGCCGGAACGAACGCCGCTGCATCCGGATGCCACGGTGGAGGAGTTCATCGCGTGGAGCGCCGGCCTGCACGGACTTGACGGGGCCAGGCTGCGCCGTGCCGTCGCCGACGTCATCGCGCGGTGCGAGCTCGGCGAGGTTCGAAGGCGCGCGTGCAGGGCCCTGAGCAAGGGCTTTCGGCAGCGCGTGGGGCTGGCGGCGGCGCTGTCGCACGATCCGTTGATGCTCGTGCTGGACGAGCCAACCGCGGGACTCGATCCCGCCCAGGTGCTCGCCTTCCGCAATCTGCTGCGCTCGCTCAAGGGACGCGTGACGGTCCTGCTGAGCACGCACGTTCTGGCCGAGGTCGAGGCAGTGTGCGATCGGCTCGTGGTGCTCGATCGTGGGCGCGTGATCGCGACCGGAACGCCCGGCGAGGTCCGGCAGGCACTGGGCGTGAGCGCCCGGCTCGAACTCGAGGTGGACGATCCGGTGCGTGCCGAGAGCGCGCTGCTTGAGTGCGGCCTTCGCATCGCGCAGCGTGCGGCGTGCGCCGATGCGCCGTGGACCGCGATCGTGGCCGAGGGGGTGGTGACGCCCGAAGTCCGTGGCCGCGTGGCGCAGGGGCTGGCGCGCGACGGCGTGGCGATACGACGGCTCGATCTGGAGCATGGCCCTCTGGAAGAGGCGTTTCGTCGCCTTGGCGAGGAGACCCCGTGAGCGCCATGGGTGCCACGCTGGCGCGCGAGATCCGTCGGACGCTTCTTGGCGTCCGAGCATGGGCCATCGGGGCGGCCATCGCGCTGCTGAGCGGCGTGCCGCTCATGGTCTCGTCGGGAAGCGTCGCGGCGCAGGCCAGTCTTGGCCCTTCCATCTCGATCGCGGCGTGGTGCGTGCTGGTCGCGGCCGCCTTGATCGGCGCCGCCAACGTTGCCAGCGAGCGTCGGCACGGAACCTTGGATCTGATCCTCGCGGCCCCCGGCCGACCTGCGGCCGCGATCTGGGCCAAGGCCATCGCCATGATGGTCGTGGCGGCGGTGCTTTCCATCGGGCTTCCGCTGCAGGCGCTCGTCGAGTCGCTGTCCGGTTCCGTGGATCTGGCCGCAGCGGTGTCTGGCACGCTCGGCCTGATCCTCGTTGGAGCCGCTGGCGGCGCCGTGGGCATTCTGGCTGGAACGATCGCTCGATCGGGCCTCGCGGCGACGGCGCTCGCGATGCTGCTGGTGGGCGTGTGGACGCTGGCTGCGCGTTCGCTGCAGGTCGTCGGGGATCCCTGGGCCGCGGCTGCCGGCTTCGCGATGGATCCGATCCGCCGCGCGCAGGCCGCGTCGGAGGGCTCCGTGGATCTTGGCAGCGTGCTGGCGCTTGTCGGGGTGTGGGCAGGGTGCGCCTGGATCGCGGCACGTTGGATCGACGCATTGCGAAGGCCCGAGCGCGCCATCGCGCTGCGCCAGCGCACGATCGCGTTGATCGCGGGCCTTGCGAGCGTGGTGGTGTCGGTCGTCGCGCTGCGTGGTCCCGGAGCGCAGCCGCCGCGACTCGATCTTCATGGGCTCCTTCTGCAGCCGGCCTCGGAAGCGCTCGTCCGCGCGATGCAGTCGGCGAAGCCGCCAGTCCACTTCACCCTCATGCATCCGGGCGGGCTCGGAGAGTCCTCGCTCACCGCTGCACGGCAGGCGGTGCGGCGGGCGTCGGCCTTGGACGCGCGGACGACGTGGCAGGAGATCGACGTGCTCGATCCGCTGCAATCCGGTTCCGCCGCGCGCGCGCTGGAGGTGATCGCCGCCTCGGAGCGCGAGCCCTCCGAGGCGTGGCGACGCGCATTCCAGGATGGCGTGCGTTCGCTGGAACGTGTCTGCGCCGCCGCGGAACTCGCGGGAGCGTGCCAGCAGGCGGCGGCTCGCCGGGTTCCGGGCGATCTCGCCGCCAACAACCTGGGAGCGCTTGCTGCAGCGCTTCAGCGCGCCGGGGCGGAGGG
>JBIIOC010000055.1:0-14036 GCA_044337135.1 Phycisphaerales bacterium
TCAAGGAGAAGGACTTCGTGCCCACGGGCGACGACCTTCGCGAGGGCCTGACCGCGGTCGTCAGCGTGAAGCTGCGCAACCCGACCTTCAACAACCAGACGAAGGAGAAGCTGCTCAACCCCGAGGTCGAGCCCTTCGTCAGCGCGGCCATCACCGAGCAGCTCGGCGCATGGCTCGAGGAGAACCCGGGCGAGGCCAAGGGCATCGTGAACCGCGCGAAGCTCGCCGCCGAGGCGCGCGAGGCTGCGCGCAAGGCTCGCGAGCTCATCAAGCGCAAGGGCGCGCTGGACAGTGGCGGCATGCCGCACAAGCTCGCCGACTGCAGCAGCAACGAGGTCGAGAAGACCGAGATGTTCATCGTCGAGGGCGACAGCGCAGGTGGAAGCGCCAAGGGCGGTCGCGATCACGTGCACCAGGCGATCCTGCCGCTGCGCGGCAAGCTGCTGAACGTCGAGAAGGCGCGCCTGGACAAGGTGCTGGCCTTCGAGGAGATCCGCACGCTCATCCAGGCCCTGCAGTGCGGCATCGGCGAGGATTTCGACGCCAGCAAGCTGCGCTACGGCCGCGTGATCATCATGACCGACGCCGACGTGGACGGCAGCCACATCCGCACGCTGCTGCTCACCTTCTTCTTCCGCCAGATGCCGGACCTGATCCGCGGCGGCAAGGTCTTCATCGCGCAGCCGCCGCTGTACCAGGTGGCCCGCGGCAAGACCGTTGAGTACGTCCTCAACGACGAGCGCATGAACGAGGTGCTGGTGGACCTGGCCATGCGCAGCAACGCCACGCTGAGCCTGCGCGACGACAAGGGCGCGGTCTTCAGCACGATCAGCGGCGAGCCGCTGCGCCGGCTCGTGCGCGACCTGGCGCGCCTGGAGGAACTCGCGAAGGTGAGCCTGTACCGCGGCATCGAGTTCCCGCGACTGCTCGCAGCCCGCGACGCCGACCCCGAGGGCAAGGGCCGCATGCCCGGCTGGCAGCTGGTGTGGCGCGAGGGCGACGAACTGTTCCACGGCGAGGCGCAGGCCGCCGCGCGCGTGCAGGCGCTGGGTCTCACGCTGGTCGACGTGGGGGCCGCCGGCAGCGAGGTGGAGCCCGCCAAGCGCGCGACCCTGCGCGTGCTGCACGAGAACCGCGAGATCGAGCGCCTGCTGGAGCAGCTGGCCAAGCACGGGCTGTCGAGCTCGGACTGGACCCGCGTGCAGGAGGAGAGCGTGACCGGCGAGAAGCTGCCCACCAAGTTCGCCTGGACGGTCGACGGAGAGAAGGGCAAGCCCGCCGAGACCGTCGACGTGGCGAACATCCCGAGCATCCTGCACAAGCTGCACGAGGTCGGGCGCCGCGGCATCGAGGTGAAGCGCTTCAAGGGCCTGGGCGAGATGGAGGCCGTGCAGCTGTGGGACACCACCATGGATCCCGCGCGCCGCACGCTGCTTCGCGTGACCTGGGACCAGGCGAGCAACGCGGACGCGCTGTTCACCGTGCTCATGGGCGAGGATGTCGAGCGACGCCGCAGCTACATCGAGAAGCACGCGCTCGAGGTGAAGAACCTCGACGTGTGATGCCGGCGGTCAGCCCGCGCGCGCGTCACGCAGGCCCGCCTCCGCGAACCCGCGCGCGCGCAGCTGGCAGCTGTCGCATCGTCCACAGGGCGTGCCGTCGTCGCGCGGGTCGTAGCAGCTGCTCGTGAGCCCGAAGTCGACGCCGAGCCGCGAACCAAGCCGGATGATCCCGGTCTTGGAGAGGTGAAGCAACGGCGAGTGGATGCGGAATCCCGAGGTCCCGGCGGCCAGCGCCTCCACACCCGCCTTCGTGGCCAGGTTGGCGAGCCGCTCGAAGGCCTGCACGAACTCCGGCCGGCAGTCGGGATAGCCGCTGTAGTCGAGCGCGTTCACGCCAAGCGCCAGGTCGCGCGCGCCGAGCACCTCGGCGAGGCCCAGCGCCATCGCGAGAAAGATCGTGTTGCGCGCCGGGACATACGTCACGGGAATGTCGTGCGCCGACGTCACGTCGCGATCCTTGGGCACCGCGATGTCCGCGGTCAGCGCGCTGCCACCGAAGGCGCGCAGATCGACCGGCACCACGCGATGGTCGGCCACGCCGAGCGATCGGGCCACGCGAGCCGCGCAGTCGAGCTCCACGCGATGGCGCTGCCCGTAGTCGAAACTCAGGGCCGCGCATCGAAAGCCCGACGCGCGCATCCACGCGAGCGTGACGGCGCTGTCGAGTCCGCCCGAGAGCAGCACCACCGCGGCTCGGCCGGAGCCATCGACTGGAATGGGGGCGGGGTCAGGCATGCGGGGCGCCGGGGTTCGGGTCGTGAGCATAGAGTGCGCGCATGGGCCCGATCCGCGTCTCGCTCCGATGCATGCGATGCCGATACGAGCTGCTCGGACAGCCCGTCGATGGCCGCTGTCCCGAGTGCGGACTTCCGGTGGCGAGCAGCCTCGCGCTTCGCGCGGATCATCTTCAGCATGACGAGGCCGCCCTGCGGCGACCAGGCCTGGTGGCCGTGGCGGTGGTGGCCGCGGCCGTGAACATCCTGCTCTGCGCCGTGCTGCAGCTCGCCGCGCCCCTGCTGACCTCGATCGACTCGCTGCGCGGGCAGGTCAGCCTGCTGCAGGGACAGGTGCGGCTGTGGGGCTGGATGGCGTCGCTCGCGAGCGTGCTCGCGGCCGGCTTGCTGCTGTGGACAGCGACGACCCCCGCCGAGGCGGCCTTGCGGAGCGAGTGGGGGCGCTGGCGCCGCTGGATGCTGGTCGGACACGTGACGTGGGCCTGCGCGCTGGCCCTGGCCGTCGGATGCGAGTGGTTCGACTACGCGCTTTCCGATCCGGTCCGAAACTCGATCCCATGGGCGGGCATCGCGATCCAGCTGCCGGGCGTGACATGCGCACTGAGCGCGTTCCATGCGCTGCTGGCGATCGTGGGTCGTCGCTCGCAGGCGCTTCGCGAGGCGCGCGCTGCGCGCCAGAGCGTCTCCCTGATGAACACCACCGCGGCACTGGTGGTGGTGTTCGCCATCGTGGCGCCGCTGCTGCACCGACTGGAACAGGACTGGGCCTCGGTCGTGGCGAGCGTGGGCGCGGTCTGCATGTCGGCACTCCTGGTCTTCGGCGCGGCCTATCTGGTCGCCAACGCGTGGTGGGTGGCCCACGCCCTGCTGCTGCCCAAGCCCAAGATCGAGGACCTCGTCAAGCCGCTTTGAGTCTGCCGAGATGGCAGCGAAACCGCGCGTGAGCGCGCTGATGCTTTGCAAGACGGCCTTGGCGGCTTCGGATGGCCGAATCACCGTGTCGCAAACCGCTTTCGCAGATGCACTTGCGATCAAGGCGACTGCCTCGCCTTATATTGTCCCATAACTAATGCAATCTCCATCCGCCTGCTTTGGCACGCGGATTGATGTGAGTCAGGGCTCCAAGGCACCGCGGGTGTCCCTGGACGACAGCAGACCGAACGCACTCACCCAACTCGGAGACGACCCATGGCCGTGAAGGAACTCGCATTCGACACCGACGCACGCAAGAGCCTGATGGCCGGCGTTGAGAAGCTCGCAGCCGCCGTCAAGAGCACGCTCGGCCCCCGTGGCCGCAATGCCGTGCTGGACAAGAGCTGGGGCGGCCCCACCGTCACCAAGGATGGCGTGAGCGTGGCCGAGGAGATCGAGCTTCGCTGCAAGGTCGAGAACATGGGCGCCAAGCTGGTGAAGGAAGCGGCCAGCAAGACCAGCGATGACGCGGGCGACGGCACCACCACCGCCACCGTGCTCGCCGAGGCGATCTTCCGCGCCGGCCTGAAGCACGTGACCGCCGGCGCCGAGGCGAACGCCCTGGTGCGCGGCATCCGCAAGGCCGTCACCGTGGCCACCGGCCAGATCGCCAGCATGGCCAAGCCTGTCGCCAGCGTGAGCGGCGGCATCGCGGCCGTGGCCAGCATCAGCGCCAACAACGACGAGGAGGTCGGCCAGATGATGGCGAAGGCCTTCGACAAGGTCGGCAAGGATGGCGTGATCACGGTCGAGGAAGGCAAGGGCCTCGAGACCGTGGTCGACGTGGTCGAGGGCATGCAGTTTGACCGCGGCTACCTGAGCGCGAACTTCGTGACGAACGCCGAGAAGATGACCGTCGAGTTCGACAAGGCGCTCGTGCTCGTCTACGAGGACAAGATCGACTCGATCACCAAGCTGGTGCCCTTCCTGGAGAAGGTCATGGACACCAAGCGTCCGCTGCTCATCATCGCCGAGGACATCACCGGCGAGGCGTTGAGCACGCTGGTGATCAACAAGATGCGCGGCGTGCTGAACGTCTGCGCCGTGAAGGCGCCCGGCTACGGCGACCGCCGCAAGGCCATGCTCGAGGACATCGCGATCCTGACCGGCGGCCACGCGATCATGAAGGATCTGGGCATCGACCTGGACAAGATCACCGTCGCGCAGCTGGGCCAGGCGAAGAAGGTCACCGTCGACGCCGACAACACCACCATCGTGGAGGGCGCCGGCAGCACCAAGTCGATCAAGGATCGCTGCGAGCAGATCCGCGCCGAGAGCGAGAACACCGACAGCGACTACGACCGCGAGAAGCTCCAGGAGCGCCTGGCGAAGCTCGCGGGCGGCGTGGCGCAGATCAAGGTCGGCGCCAGCAGCGAGACCGAGCTGAAGGAGAAGAAGGGCCGCGTCGAGGACGCGCTGCACGCCACACGCGCGGCCGTGGCCGAGGGCGTGGTGGCTGGTGGCGGCGTGAGCTTCATCCGCTGCATCGCGGCCGTGAAGAAGGCGCGCCAGACCGTCGAGGGCGACGAGGGCTTCGGCTACGACGCCATCGCCGAGGCGCTGGCCGTTCCGCTGCGCACCATCGCCGAGAACGCCGGCGAGAAGGGCACCGTCGTCGTGAGCAAGGTCGCCGACATGAAGGGCAACGAGGGCTTCAACGCGCTCACCCGCACCTACGGCGACCTGATCAAGGACGGGGTGATCACGCCCGCCAAGGTCGATCGCTGCGCGCTGCAGAACGCGGCGAGCGTGGCCGGCCTGCTGCTGACCGCCGACTGCATCGTGACCGAGGCGCCCAAGCCGAAGGACGAGGGTGGCGAGCACGCCCACCACGGCCACGCGCACTGATCCCCTTCCCACGAACCAACCACCGACTCCAGGAGATTCCAACCATGTCCACCGTCCGCCCGCTCGAAGACCGCATCCTCGTGAAGCCCCTCGACGCCGAGACCAAGACCTCCAGCGGCCTCTTCCTTCCGGAGAGCGCCAAGGAGAAGCCCATGCAGGGCAAGGTCGTCGCGACCGGTCCCGGCAAGCTGCTCGACAACGGCAAGCGCCAGGAGATGCTCGTGAAGAAGGGCGACACCGTGGTGTTCGGCAAGTACGCCGGCACCGAGATCGAGATCAAGAACGTCAAGCACCTGATCGTGCGCGAGTCCGAGCTGCTCGGCCTGATCGACGGCTGAGCCCCTCGCCACACACCGAAAGGAACACAACATGTCCGTCAAGCAGATGAAGTTCAAGGCGAGCGCGCAGGCCGAGCTGAAGCGCGGCGTCGACCAGATCGCACAGGCCGTGGCCGTGACCATGGGTCCCACCGGCCGAAACGTGGTGGTGCAGAAGAGCTTTGGCAGCCCCAGCGTCACCAAGGATGGCGTGAGCGTTGCCAAGGAAGTCGAGTTGCCCTGCCCGTTCGAGAACATGGGCGCCAAGCTGGTGCACCAGGTCGCCAAGAAGACCGCCGACGTGGCGGGTGACGGCACCACCGCCGCCACCGTGCTCGCGGCCGCGATCTTCAACGGAGGCCTGAAGTACGTGGCCAGCGGCGCCAACCCCGTCGCGCTGCAGCGCGGCATCAACGATGCCGCCGCCGCCGCGGGCACCGCGATCACCGACATGGCCGAGAAGTGCAAGGGCCGCGCCGACCTGGAGAAGATCGCCACCGTGAGCGCCAACCACGACGCGCACCTCGGCAAGCTGATCGCCGAGGCGATCGACCGCGTGGGTGCCGACGGCGTCGTAGAGGTCGAGGAAGGCAAGACCGCCGAGACCACGCTGGAGTACGTGGAGGGCATGAGCTTCGACAAGGGCTACCTGAGCCCCTACTTCATGACCGATCCCAAGCGCGGCGAGTGCACCCTCGAGAACCCGATGATCCTCATCTACGAGAAGAAGATCTCGAACCTCGCGGACCTGCTGCCGCTGCTGAACAAGATCGCGCAGGCCGGCAAGCAGCTGCTCATCATCGCCGAGGAGGTCGAGAACGAGGCCCTCGCGGCGCTCGTGGTGAACCGCCTGCGCGGCGTGCTGCAGGTGTGCGCGGTGAAGGCGCCGGGCTTCGGCGATCGCCGCAAGGCCATGCTCGGCGACATCGCCGTGCTGACCGGCGGCACGTTCTTCGCCGAGGACCTGGGCCGCAACCTCGAGGACGTGAAGCTCGACGAGCTGGGCACCGCCAAGCGCGTTGTGATCGGCAAGGACGAGACCGTGCTCGTGCAGGGCGGCGGCAAGAAGAAGGACGTCGAGGCTCGCGCCGCGCAGATCAAGAGCCAGCACGAGCGCAGCACGAGCGACTACGACCGCGAGAAGCTGATGGAGCGCTACGCGAAGCTCACCAGCGGCGTGGCCGTGCTGAACGTGGGTGCCGCGACCGAGACCGCCCTGAAGGAGAAGAAGGACCGCGTCGATGACGCGATCCACGCCACCCGCGCGGCCGCCAAGGAGGGCTACGTGCCCGGCGGCGGCGTGGCGTTCCTGCGCGCGATCGAGGCCGTGAACAAGGCCCGCGCGAAGGCCGACGGCGACGAGAAGTTCGGCTTCGACATCGTGGCCGGCGCGATGCGCTTCCCCTGCTGGCAGATCAGCGCCAACGCGGGCGTCGACGGCGACGTGACCGTGGAGAAGGTGCTCGAGGGCAAGGGTGGCTTCGGCTACAACGCCGGCACCGGCGAGTACCAGGACCTGGTGAAGGCCGGCATCATCGATCCGGCCCTCGTGGCGCGCACCGCGCTGCAGAACGCGGCGAGCGTGGCCGGCCTGATGCTCACCACCGACGTGCTGGTCACCGAACTGAAGGACGACGCCGAGCCCGTCGAGGAGAGCGTGCACTGATCCGCAACGTGTCATGACCCAGGGACCGGGTCGGCATTCGTGCCCGGCCCGGTCCCTTTCACTTCCAAGAGATCCCCTTCATGGCCGAACAGCGCTGCTACTACGAGGTTCTCGGTGTCGAACGCTCCGCGGGCGCCGACGAGATCAAGCGCAGCTATCGCAGGCTGGCGATGAAGTGGCACCCGGACCGGAATCCGGGCGATGCGCAGGCCGAGATCGAGTTCAAGGCGTGCGCCGAGGCCTACGAGGTGCTTGGCGACGACGAGAAGCGCCGTCTGTACGACCAGCATGGCCACGCCGGCCTGCGCGGCAATCCGCACCACGATTTCCGATCGATGCACGTGGAGGAGATCTTCTCCATGTTCAACGACATCTTCGGCGGTGGCATGGGCGGCGGCGGTCGGCGCGGCGGCGGCGTGCCGCGCGGCTATGACCTGCAGACCGAGGTCGAGATCAAGCTGGTCGAGGTGCTCAAGGGCTGCAAGCGCGAGGTGAGCTTCGCGCGCGCCGAGGTGTGCGGCACCTGCCAGGGCGACGGTGCCAAGCCGGGCTCGAAGCCCGTGACCTGTCCGACATGCCAGGGGCGCGGGCAGGTGCAGCAGACCGGACTTGGCGGCATGTTCCGAATGGTCACCGCGTGCCCGAACTGCGGCGGCGGCGGCAAGGTGGTCACCGAGAAGTGCGTGGCCTGCCGCGGCAATGGCCGCGTGCGCGTGAACCGAAAGATCGACGTGGCGATTCCACCCGGCATCAGCGACGGCCAGGTGGTGCGCGTGCAGGGCGAGGGCGAGCCCCCCCGCCCCGAGGCGAGCGCCAGCGGCAGCGGCGTGCGGGGTGACCTGCATGTCGTGGTGCACGTGGCCGAGGACGACCGATTCGAGCGCAACGACGACGACCTGCTCATGCCGCTCTCGATCGGCTTCTCGCAGGCCGCGCTGGGCGCCACCATCGAGGTGGACTCGATCGACGGCCCGGTGCACATCGAGGTGAAGGCCGGCAGCCAGCAGGGCGACACCGTGCGCGTGCAGGACCGTGGCCTGCCGAACCTGCGCTCGAAGCGCCGTGGCGAGCTGGTGGCCATGCTCATGATCCACGTGCCGAAGAAGCTCACCGAACGCCAGCGCCAGCTGCTCGAGGAATTCGCCAAGACCGAGAAGGTCGACGTGCGCAGGTCGCACGAGGGCGGCTTCTGGCAGAAGATGAAGAACCTGAAGGACTCGCTCACCGGAACCTGAGGAACCCCATGGACGCCACCAAGGACAATCCCGAGACTGCCGAGGACCCCGCCACCGAGACCGCCACGACCGAGTCGCGCGTCGCCGCGCTCGAGAAGGAGGTCGCGGACCTGAAGGAAGCGCGCCTGCGAGCGCTCGCCGACCTGCAGAACACGGCGCGACGCGGCATCGAGAACGAGGCGCGTGCGCGCGTGCAGGGCGTGGCCGGTGCCGCTCGCGAGGTCCTGCCGGTGCTCGATCACGTCGATCTGGCGCTGCAGCAGAAGGGCATGACGCTCGAGCAGGCGATGCAGGGCCTGCACATGCTTCGCGACGAGCTCGCGAAGGGGCTCGAGAAGGTCGGCGTGGAGCGGATCGACCCGAAGGTGGGCGAGGAGTTCCAGCCCGGCATCCACGAGGCCGTGATGCGTCAGGCCGTCGAGGGCGTGAAGGGCGACGGCGTGAGCATGGTGCTGCAGTCGGGCTGGCGGCTCGGCGATTCGATCCTGCGGCCCGCGAAGGTCGCGGTGCAGCCATCGGAGTGACGCCGGATGCCCACCTACGAATACGTCTGCGACGCGTGCGGCCACGAGTACGAGCGCTTCCAGTCGATCACCGCATCGCCCGACCGCACCTGTCCCAGGTGCGCCAAGCGCAAGGTGCGTCGAAAGATCGGCATCGGCGCGGCCGTGCTGTTCAAGGGCACGGGCTTCTACGAGACCGACTACCGCAGCGACGGCTATTCCAAGGCCGCCGAGGAGGATCGCAAGTCCTCGGAAACGCCGAAGGCCGATTCCACGAACAAGGAAGGCGGCGAAGCCGCCAAGGCGGACACGTCCGCCGCGAAGAGCGAAACACCCAAGACAAGTCCCGCCGCGAAGCCGGCAAAGGAGCCACGCGTGAAGGCACTGCATCCATCCCGTGAAGGCCGAGGTCAGGGAAACCTGCGTCGCGCGAAGTCCGCACCCAAGGCGCGTCGCAAGGGACTGGCCATCAAGCGACTGATCATCGCGCTAGGCATCGCGCTGGTGCTGCTGGTGGTCGCCGTGGTCCTCTCGATCGACGCGATCGCGCGCGTGGGCATCGAGGTGGTCGGCAGCAAGGTTCTTGGCGTCGCCACCACCGTGGATTCGGTCCGCCTGGGCCTGCTCTCGAACCGCAGCAGCGTGCATGGTCTGAAGGTCGCCAATCCGACGGGCTACACCGATCCGATCTTCCTGGACCTTGGCAACGCGTCGCTGACCGCCCGGCTCGGCGAGTTGACCGCCGAGAAGGCCACCATCCGGAACATCACGATCAGCGACCTGGTGCTCACGCTCGAGCAGGACGCGTCAGGCAAGCTGAACGCGCAGCGCATCAGCGACAACCTGCCCAACACCGACGCTCCCGCCAAGAGCGAACCCAAGCCCGCGGGCCCCTCGCGCGACATCGTGGTGAAGGAACTTCGCATCGAGCGCGTGTCCGTGCGACTGCGCAACCTGGTGGGCGGGCGACAGGGCGTCGTGGACGCCAAGCTTCCGGACATCGTGCTGAAGGACGTCCACAGCGACGGCAGCGTGGACGTGCTTGCCAGCGAGCTCAGCGGCGTGGTCATCAGCTCGGTGCTGCAGGCGACGGTCACCGCGAACATCGAGGGGCTCTCCAGCGCCGTGTCCGACGGCCTGCGCGACACGCTCAAGGACATGGTGGGCGATCTCCCGGCGGACCTTCGGGGCCCGGTGGAATCGCTGCGCGGCGGCGTGGGCGAGGCACTCGACAAGGCCGGCGAGAACATCCAGAAGGGCGTCGGAAGCGCCCTGCAGGGGTTGTTCGGCGACAAGCCCACGTCGAAGTGACCGCCACGGCCGCGGGCCGGCGTGTCCATAGACTCCCACGATGCCTCTCCGCTTCATCGACCGGATCCTGCAGGACCTTTCCCATGCGGGTGACCGGCCGGTGCTGGTCGACGCGGTGGCGCGGCGTCTGGGCGTGACCAGCGATGATCGGTGGGCCTTCGACGAGGCGGTCGGTCGCCTCACGAACCAGCAGCTCATCGAGGTGGATGACCAGGGGCGCGCGCGGCTGCCGAAGCACGAGGAGGAGATCGTCGGTCGCATCTTCGTGACGCAGAAGGGCCACGCGTACCTGAAGTCCGAGCGGCTCTCGCGCGAGGGCGACCTGTTCATCCCGCAGGGTGATGTCGGTGACGCGATGACCGGTGATCGTGTGCGTGCGGCGGTGGTCCGCCGAAGCCGCGGATGGAGAGAGACTGGACGCGGCGCCATGCCCGAGGCGCCGAACGGACGCGTGCTCGAGGTGCTTGCGCGCGGCCGCACGCGCTTCGCCGGCACCCTGGTGCAGGACGGCCGTCGCTGGCTCGTGCAGCCCGATGGCAAGACGCTGCGCGAGCCGATCATCGTGCGCGACCCGCACGCGAAGGAGGCGAAGCCCGGCGACAAGGTGACCGTCGACCTGACGCGCTTCCCCAGCGAGGAAGGCCCCGCCGAGGGCGCGATCGTCGAGGTGCTGGGCGAGGCGGGCCAGCCTGCCGTCGAGACGGCCGCGGTCATGGCCAGCTACGGCCTGATCGAGCGCTTCCCCGACGAGGTGCACGACCAGGCGAGCCGCGCCGCGATCGCCTTCGAGCGCGAGACCGAGGGACCATGGAACGATCGCCTGGACCTGACCGAGGAACTCGTCTGGACGATCGATCCACCCGACGCCCGCGACTACGACGACGCCTGCAGCGTGACATTCGACGAGGCGGAGGGCATCTGGGAACTCGGCGTGCACATCGCCGACGTGAGCCACTTCGTCACGCTGGACTCGCCGCTCGATGTCGAGGGTCGCCGCCGGGGCAACAGCGCCTACCTGCCCCGCCGCGTGGTGCCGATGCTGCCCGAGACGCTGAGCAACGGCGTGTGCAGCCTGCAGGAAGGGGTGCCGCGCTTCTGCAAGAGCGCGTTCATCCGCTTCGACCGCAGCGGTCGCGTGCTCGACGAGCGCTTCGCGCAGACCGTGATCCGAAGCCGCAAGCGCCTGACCTACCTGGAGGCGCAGTGCCTGATCGACGGCAAGCCCGCCGAGGCGCGTCGCCACGCCCGCAACGACACCGAACCCACCGACGAGCTGGTGGCGAACCTTCGCATGGCCAACACGCTGGCCCGATTGCTGCAGAAGCGCCGCCGTGCGCAGGGCCAGCTGGTGCTCGACCTGCCGCAGAGCGAGCTGGTGTTCGACGCCGCCGGCCACGTGATCGACGCGGTGCCCGAGGACGACGCGTTCACGCACACCCTGATCGAGATGTTCATGGTCGAGGCGAACGAGGCGGTGGCGCGGCTCTTCTCGAGCCTCGAGATCCCGCTCATCCGGCGAATCCATCCCCCGCCGGCCTTCAAGGACGTAGAGGAACTGCGCGCCTTCGCGCGCACCGTGGGCTTCCGGCTGCCCGAGGAACCCGAGCGCGCGGACCTGCTGCAGCTGCTCGAGCACACGCGCGGCACGGATTCCGCGCGCGCGGTGCACTTCGCGGTGCTCAAGACGCTGGCGAAGGCCACCTACGCACCCGCGCTCATCGGGCACTACGCGCTTGCCAGCGAGCACTACGCGCACTTCACCAGCCCCATCCGCCGCTACCCCGACCTGACGGTGCACCGCTCGCTCGAGGCCTACCTGGAGCTGAGCGACAACGGCCGGAATCCGCCTGGCGGTCGCAGGCGGCGCGAGGTGAAGGCCACGCTGGAATCCGACCCGCGTTGCCCGCACGAGGGGGCGCTGGCCGACATTGGGCGCCACTGCAGCGAGACCGAGGTGAACGCCGAGGCCGCCGAGCGCGAGCTGCGGACCTTCCTGGTGCTGCAATTCCTGCAGGAACACCACATGGGCGATGAACTGGAGGGCGTCGTCACCGGCATGGCCCCGGCGGGCGTGTGGGTGAGCATCTCCAAGTATCTGGCTGATGGGCTCGTGCGTTTCAACGCCCTGCCGTCGGCGCGCGACAGGCCGGATCGCTGGACCGTGAACGAGCGCACCGGTCGACTGGTCAGCGTGCGCAGCGGCGCGAGCGTGGGTCTGGGCGATCGCGTGAAGGTCGGGATCCTGTCCATCGACCTGGCGAGCCGCACCATGGATCTCTCGATCACGAAGCTGGGCCGCGCGCCTGCCATGCCGGGCGAGGACGCCTCGCGCAAGCAGGAAGGTCCGGGGCGGGACGGTCGAGACCCGCGGCGAGACCTGCTCAGCCGCGAGCACACCGCATGGACGCAGGGTCACAAGCGCGGATTCAAGCGCGGACGGCGCGGGCGCAAGAGCCGCTGACGCGCGCCACCGATCAGCCCACGGGCGGCGGTTCCATCACACGCAGTCGATTCACCAGCTCGGCGCGTCGACGGACACCAAGCTTGCGATAGATGCGCCGGGTCAGCGTGCTCACGGTGTGGGGCGAGCGCCCGAGCGTCCGAGCGATCTCGGGCAGCGTGGAGCCGCTCACCAGCGCGATCGCGATCTCGCGCTCTCGGGCGGAGAGCGCGGGCCACTCGCGCGCGGGCTCCGGCACCACCGGGGGCGGAATCTGGCCGCGCGGTGCCACGGTGATGTCGGGCTGCGCGAGCACGGGGCGCGCCAGCGGCTGCACCCGCAGGGTCACGTAGTAGTTGCACTTGGGCGGAGGCCGCATGCGCACGCCATTGTGCTTCGACTGCACCAGCTTCAGGAACTGCAGCACCTCGCCCAGCCTGCGGCGAAGCTCCAGCACCTCGAGCGGATTCAGGTTCACCGGCGCGCACAGGAACTCGAAAAGCTCCTCCGGATGCCACGAAAGCTCGAACGCGGCGCCGCTGCCGAACATCCGGTCATTGGCCTCCTGGCAATCCTCGTAGAAGCGCTTCAGCAGCGCGCGGTCATTCGGGTCGCGTGGCGTGCCGGCCAGCACGATCCGCTCCTGCGTGACGCGGTAGGACACGGCGCGGCGTCGCCCCCCCGCCTGCACGGATTCCACAAGCCCGAAGTGACCCAGTCGATCCATCGCGGCCTGGGCGACCTGCGCCGGACATGAGGCCCATGTCGCCAGCTCCGCAACCGTGCACGGCGTGCGCACGCGACGCAGCAGTTCCCAGATCGCCATCGTGCGCGAGTCGAGCAGCAAGTCGAAAGCCCCCGCCTCTCGTACATCAATCGCGTGCGGGGGCATCCGCGCAGTTCTAGAACCGCGAACACCGCCGTGGACGCGTCGACGATGCTCGCCATCACCTTCTCTTGACGCGCGTGGCATGATCAAGCGACAGGGTAGATGCATATCCGGCCTTCATGCAGTGCCAGGGCATCAAACCTCGTGCAGCGCGAAACGCCGGCCTCCGTGCGCGTGTAACGCATTCAAGTGACACGCATGCCGGCTCAGGATGGTCTTGGACAGGCGCCGATCGGCATGCTCGCGTCGCCACGCAGGCACTCGTCCAGGAAATCGGCCATCGCGGCCAGCGATCGCCGCTCCGCACGGGGACAGAAGCACATGCCGTTGGCCGGATCCGCCGCCCCCTGATTCATGAATGCGTGTCCGCGCTGACCCAGCACCAGCGAGGTCCAATCGGCGCCGGCGGCGCTCATCTCGGCCGCGAAGGCGTTGAAGTCGGCGGGCTTGGCGAAGGGATCGTTCCAGCCGTGGCACGCGAGCACGCGCGAGTGCATCGGACGGCCACCCGCCTGCACGCCCTCAGGTGCGCCGAGCAAGCCGTGAAAACTCACCACGC
>JBIIOC010000056.1:0-13975 GCA_044337135.1 Phycisphaerales bacterium
GTCCTGCGTCTGGCAACACGAGCATCCGGATCACGGGCACGAACCTGTCTGGTGCGACGGTGACGGTGGGCGGTGCGGCTGCGACGAGCGTGGTGGCATCGGCGACGAGCATCACGGCGAGGACGCCTGCTGGGACGGTGGGTGCGCAGGACGTGGTGGTGACGACGGTCGGGGGATCGGCGACGAAGTCAGGTGGCTTCACGTACGTGGCAAGCCTGACGGGCGACATGCCCGTGGTCGATGGAGGCTCGGGCCCGAGTCGTGGCAAGACGCGCTCGGGCACGGGTATCACGGCGCGTGCGGGTCAGGAGGCAATGGCGGCGCTCCTGACACCGAGCCTTGAGAACTGCCTGCATTGGCTGGTGGATTCGGGCACGACGGAGGTGGATTGCGCTGGCGTGCCATGCGAGTCGGAGGCATGGTCCGAATCGTCGCCAACGCACGAGGTGGATACGGGTGATCTGGACGCAAATGGCGTGACGGACCTGTGCCAGCTTCGGTGCGGCGATCTGGACCTGGACGGTCGCATCGACATGGGTGACGTGTCGGTGCTGATGACGCTCTACGGCGCGGAGCCGGTGCTGGGCATCGGAGACCTGGATGGCGATGGCGAGATCACTGGCGCAGATCTGGAGGAGTTGGAGCGCAGGATCGCGGCTTCGGCTACCCCAGTCGGGGTATCGTCAGGCGCGCCGTGACCTGGCCGGTCAATACACCTCGATCATGCACCGATGCGTCGGCCGCACGCGGCGCTTCAGGTGCTCGTCGGTCCATTCGGCCGCGGGCACCTGCGAGATCTGCTCGTCCACGGTCAGGTAGCCCGCGCCCAGGCCCTTCTCGCCAAGCATGCGGAACAGCCCCATCTGCATGCCTGCGAGGCCGCACACGTAGATGAGCGTGCGCGGGCTGCGCAGCATCGCGTCGTAGCGATCACCCAGCATGCGCTCGATGAACTGGTGCGCGTACTCGCCCTTGCCGCCGTCAGGTCGCGTCTCGCGGCTGATGACGGGGTGGTAGTGGAAGTTCGAGTGCTGCTTCGCCAGCGCCCGGAACATGTCGTCGTAGAGAAGGTCGGTGGTGTAGGGGCTGCCCATCACCAGCTCGATCCGGCTGGTGCAGCGTTTCCAGCTCGCGCGCCAGGGGCTGCCCTCGGGCGGACCCTGCAGGAGCTCCATGACCATGCCGCGGAAGGGCGCGATGCCCGTGCCGGTGGCCATGAACAGGTAGTCGTGCTGGCTGGGGTCCTCGGGAAGCAGGAAGCGCTTGCCGGCGGGACCAGTGACGGCGACCGGCGCACCCGGCTTCAGGTCGCAGACGTAGTTGCTGCAGACCCCGACGAACAGGCTGTGGTCATTGGGGTCATCGCCGGCCTTCTGGGGGCTCCGCTCGGCGATCAGGCGCTTGGGGGTGGTGGCTAGGACCTTGCCGTGGCCGTCCTCGCCCCAGGAGGGGCTGGCGATCGAATAGAGGCGCACCTTGTGGGGCTTGCCATGGGCGTCGAGACCCGGGGGGACCACCCCGAAACTCTGTCCGGCGCGGAAATTGCCGGCCATCGCCGTGGATCCCACGTCGATGCAGACATGGCGCACGAAACTGGCCGAGCGGCCCTTCATGCAGAGCTGGTTGCTGAGCACCGAGCCCTGGGCCGGGGCCGTGGGGGGGATCAGGTGCATCTTCACTTCCGGCAGTTTCGGCTCGCCGACGACTTCAAGGACGTTGCTCACGCCGCTATGTTACGCCCCGCCCCAGGAAAGTGACCTTGGGCCCGCTGACTGGCCGATGGATTGGCTCTCCCCGCGCCTGGGGACCTGCAAGGAACGACTCATGGATTTCTTCCGCATCGAAGGTGGTCGACGACTCAGTGGACGGGTTCGAATCGAGGGGGCGAAGAACGCGGCGTTGCCGCTGATGGCCGCCAGCCTGCTGACCGATCAGCCCGTCACCCTTCGCAACATCAAGCCGCTGGCCGACATCGCCAACATGGGCCGCCTGCTGGCCGAACTTGGCGTGGACGTGCGCCCTGCGGCCGGCGGTCTCACGCTGCACAGCACCGACCCCAACCGGGTGCATGCGCGCTACGACATCGTGCGCACCATGCGCGCAAGCATCTGCGTGCTGGGACCGATGCTGGCCCGTCGCCGCAAGGCGATGGTGAGCATGCCCGGCGGCTGCGCCTTCGGTCACCGCCCGGTCGACCTGCACCTGCGCGGCCTGGAGGCGCTGGGCGCGAAGATCGAGCTGCGTGGTGGAGACATTCTGGCCACCTGTGATCGCCTGAAGGGCAACACCGTCTTCCTGGGCGGACCCTTCGGCAGCACCGTTCTTGGCACGGCGAACGTGCTCAGCGCGGCGGTGCTGGCCAAGGGTCGCACCGTGATCGAGTGCGCGGCCTGCGAGCCCGAGGTGGTCGAGCTGGCCAACATGCTCATCGCGATGGGCGCCAAGATCCAGGGCGCGGGCTCGCCCCGCCTGGTGGTGGACGGCGTGGACGAGCTCGGCGGCGTGGATCACGTGGTGATGCCCGACCGCATCGTGGCCGGCACCTACGCGGCCGCGGCGGCGATCACCAACGGCGACGTGACGCTGGACGACTTCCCCTACGACGCGCTGCTGGCGAGCATCCAGCACTTCCGGGAGATCGGCGTGCACGTGGACCGCGTGTCGGGCGACGATCCGATGCGCTGCACCGTGCGCGTGACGAGCGAGCGCAACCTGAAGCCCACCACGATCACCACGCAGCCGCACCCGGGCTTTCCCACGGACCTGCAGGCGCAGTTCATGGCTCTGCTGTGCCTGGCCGAGGGCAACAGCGTGATCACCGAGAAGATCTACCCCGAGCGGTTCATGCACGTGGCCGAACTGATGCGCATGGGTGCGCAGCTCTACCGCCAGGGCCCCACCGTGGTGGTGGCTGGCGGCCACAAGATGATCGGCGCGCCCGTGATGGCCAGCGACCTGCGCGCGAGCGCCAGCCTGGTGCTTGCGGGCCTTGCGGCCGAGGGCGAGACCATCGTGAACCGCGTGTATCACCTCGATCGCGGCTACCACCGCATGGAGGAGACGCTGAACGCGCTCGGTGCCCGCGTGGAGCGCCTGAAGGAAGAGAAGCCGCAGCCCGTCGAGGGCGAGCCGGTGCGCGGTGCCGGGGCTTCAGTGGCCACGGCGCAGTTCATGTAGAACCAGCGCCAGCGCCGTCGAGACGTTCAGGCTTGGGGGTCCGTCGCCATCGCCAGCAAGCGGGTCGTGGCTCGCGTCGATCTCGACGCAGCGGTCGCAGTGCGCCAGCAGCTCCGGCGAGACCCCGCGACCCTCGGCACCGATCACCACGGCCACGCGCGGCCCCGGGTGCCACGCCTGCAGCGGGGTGGAGCCTGTGGCCTGCTCCAGCGCCACGCATTCAAGGCCTGCCGCCCGCGCCTGCGCCACGGCCAGGGCGGCGCTTGGAACCTGCGTGAAGGGCACGCCGAAGACGCGACCCATGCTGATGCGGATGCTCTTGCGACCGAGCGGATCGGCGCAGCCGGGCCCCAGCGCGATGGCCGATGCGCCCAGGCATGCGGCGTTTCGGAACAGCGCGCCCATGTTGTCGACATGCACCACGCCATCGGCGATCACCAGCGAGGCCCGAGGGCCCGGCAGGCCGGCCAGCAGCGCGTCGAGCCCGGGCCCTTCGGTGTGCTGGCCGAGCGCCAGCGCTCCGTGATGGAAGCGGTAGCCGCTGTGACTTGCGATCCATTCCATGGGGGCCTGGATGAGCGGACAGCCTGCGCGCGCGGCCAGCGGTTCCAGCAGTTCCAGGTGCTGCGGGGCGGTCAGCACGCTGACGGGCCGCCACGCTCCACGAGCGCAGGCACGCAGGAAGCGCGCCACGCACCGGGCGCTCTCCACCAGGAAGAGGCCGTGCGCGCCGCGCAGGTCGGCGTCGCGCACATCGCGGTAGGGGAGCAGGCGGGGATCGCCTTCGAGCGCCGCGTGCATTTCAGGGCTGCTGGCTCAGATCCACGAGACGCTCGACGGCGGTGCGGAAGGCCGTCACCGCACGGGTCGCCTCGTCTCGCAGTTCCTGCGACAGGCCGGGTGCGGGTTCCTTCGCGTCGGCGGCCAGTTTCTCGAGCGCGTCGTTGGCGCGGCGCAGCTCGTCGGTGGCGATCACGAGGCGGCTGGCCGCGTCGTAGCGCTCCATTCGCGTGATCATGTCGCTGTCGACCATGGCGACGGCCACGCCGAACACCGCGCGCAGGGCCGCCAGCAGCGGGGTCTCGAGCGTGCGCGAGATCTGTCCGCCCATCAGCGAGCTGTCGGCCATGAAGTCGTAGAAGGTGTCGGCCGAGTCGCCGCCCGCCTTGCGCAACCGGTCCAGAAGCTCGGTGGTGCGCGCCCACTCGCTCCTGGCGCGCGTCCACAGGTCCATTGCCTTGGGCTCGGCGTCCTTCAGGAAGCGCTCCTTCAGCGCCTCGGCGTCGACCTTGAGCGCGTCCCAGTCGGCGCTGGCGCGCGTGGTGGTGGCGCGGACCGTCTCGTCAAGACTGGGCACGCCTGGGGTGCCGTTGGCGAAGCGCGCGCGCAGGCGGTCCATCGCCTGCGAAGTCCGCTCCACCGCGCCGGACCAGCCCGGCTCGTCGCTCACGAAGGCGTCGCGAAGCGCGAGCGCGTCGCGACGCAGCGTCTCGAGAAGCCTGCTGGCCTGATTGGCGTAGAGCCTCGCCCAGTTGGCCTTGATGGCCTCGAACTGTTCGGGGAGCTGCTCAAGGCTCTTCGCCGCGCGGATGCCAAGCAGCGCGGTCTTCGAATCGACCGGATCCGAGGCCGCCATCACGATGCCCTGGTCGATGGGGGTGCTGCGTGGTCCGGGCATGGAGCGACCGCCACGCATGCTGCCGGTGTCGTTGATCACCAGCGCCACGTTGCTGCCCAGGAAGGTGGCGGAGCGGGAGATGGTGGCGCCCGGATGCAGGGTGATGCGCGGATCGAGCAGGAACTCCACCACGGTGCCGCGCGAGGCGTGTGCCTGCGCCGCGCGCAGCGCGTCCTCGACCGAGCCGGTGGCGCGGAACTCCGCGTGCTCGACCCGCACGACCTTGCCCCACTGCAGGCCACCAAGGATCACCGGTGTTCCGGGCACGATGTTCGTGGCGTCCTGGGTGATCTTGAAGCCCACCCGGTAGGTGTTCCACTGGCCCCACTGGATCGTGGCGATCGCGATCGAGAGCACGGTGGCTCCGATCACCATGGAAAGCGTGATCAGGCCGGCTCGCGCCTCGCGAAAGGGATTCGGTTCGTGCGCGCCCATCGGCCGCGCGCCTCAGCGCTTCTCGCCGCCCTCGCTGGCGGGGGCGTTCAGAACGTCGTAGAGCCGACGCTGGGCCTCCTCGTAGCGGCCCATGGCATCGATCACCTCGCGCTGGATCCGGGTGCGGAATGCCGCGTCGGATTCCATCTTGCCGGGCATGCGCTCGACGGCCTGCTTGAGGGTCTCGCCGGCGGCGCGCAGGTCGTCGGTGGCCATCGCGAAGCTACGCGTGGCGTCGTACAGGTTCTCGTGGGCGACCTCGCCCTCCTTGGGCTGATAGAGCAGCTTCCAGGGGCTGTGTCGCACCTCGATCGAGGCGAGCTTGAGCTGCGCCGCCATCTGGCGCGAGTCGTCGAGGAACATCTCGAGCGAGGGCAGCGAGGAGGTCATCGCGTCGCGCGCCTGCTCCAGCGCCTTGGAAAGGCTGTCGGCGGCAGTCGCGCCGTCATCGAGCAGCGCGAGCAGCTTGGGCATGCCCTTCTCGCGCAGCTCGGTGGTCATCTGGCGCGTGTTCTCGAGGGTCTTGGCGGCGTCGGCCAGACTCTGGCGGATCGTCTGGTCGTTGTCGGCAAGGAGCTTGTCCGTGCGCGAGACGGCGCCGGCCGCGCCCTGCAGCGTGGTGTCGATGCTGCCGCGCCAGCGCTCGGTGTAGCTGGTCTTGATGTCCGCCACCATCGTGCTGGCGTTGTCCAGCATCGGGGCGACATCCTTCTCGTACGCCTCCGGGAGCTTCTGGTTGATGTAGGCCATCGTGTCCGCGGCCTCGTTCAGCATCTGGCGCGCCTTCTGCGCGTTGTCAGGGCCCACCAGCGCCGCGAGCATGCCGCCGCCCTCGAAGGCAAGGATGCGCGAGTTGGAATCCTCGGCGAGCGGCTTGACGAGTGTCGCCGGGGGGCCGCCGACGCGGATGAAGTTGATCGAGGCGGAGTTGCCGAGCAGGCTGGGCACGCGCATGGCCATCGCGGCCTCGCTGTGCAGCTTCATCGCCTCGGCGTGCTTCGCGGCCAGCGTGGTCCACTGCGCATCGGGGATCGAGCCTCGCTTGGGCAGGTCGTCCGGCTTGGGCGACCAGTACAGCGTGACATCGGAGTTCAGGCTGATCTTCACGTCGATGAACTGCAGCGCACCGCCCTCCTTGGGCAGGTCGGGCGTGACCGCCTCGACCTTGCCGGCCAGCATGCCGCCCACGCGCACGTCGCTGCCGACGTTGAGTCCCGACACGCCCTCGGTGGTCGTGAAGCGGATCACGTACTGGTTCTTGCCCGAGAAATCGGTCTTGCTGAGGATGAACGCGATCGCGCCCAGAAGGAGCAGCGACGTTCCCACGAAGATGCCCGCCCGGATGCTGTTGAGGGTGGTCGACTCGGCCATGGCCCGAAGGGTAACGAAGCCGAGGTCGATCCGCCCGGATTCAGCCGGCCGCCGCAGCCGTCTGACCGCCCACCATCACCTCGTTGGTGGGGTATCGCTTCAGGGCGGCAAGCAACTGCTCCACCTGCACGTGCGGCGGCAGGCTGAGCAGGCGGCGGCGCAGCGCCGTGACGGTCTTCAGTTCCTTCTCGCCCAGAAGCAGGTGCTCCTTGCGGGTGCCGCTGGCGGCCAGGTTGATCGCCGGGAAGATGCGCTTCTCGGAGATGTCGCGATCGAGGATGAGCTCCATGTTGCCGGTGCCCTTGAACTCCTCGAAGATGATCTGGTCGGCGCGGCTGCCGGTGTCCACCAGGCAGGTGGCGATGATCGTGAGCGAGCCGCCTTCCTCGCAGCGACGCGCGGCGCCGAAGAGCTGCTTGGGCACTTCCAGCGCGCGGTTGTCCAGGCCACCGCTCATGGTGCGGCCGCCGCTGGCGAACCTGCGGTTGTTGTTGAAGGCGCGGCCGAGTCGCGTGAGCGAATCGAGCAGCACCACCACGTCCTTGCCGGCTTCCACCATGCGCTTGGCGCGCTCGATCGCCAGGATGCCCAGCGCGGTGTGGCGCTCCACGTCCTGATCGTTGCTGCTGGCCAGCACGTGCGCGGGCACGTTGCGCTTGAAGTCGGTGACCTCCTCGGGGCGCTCGTCGATGAGCAGCGCGATGAGCTCGACCTGCGGGTGATTGTGCTTGATGCCGAAGGCGAGGTTCTGCAGCAGGATCGTCTTGCCGGCCTTGGGTGGCGCCACGATGAGGCCGCGGGTTCCGAAGCCGATCGGGCAGAAGAGGTCGATGAGCCTGCAGCTGGGCGGGCAGCCGCGGTGCTCCAGGTGCATGCGCGGAGCCGGGTCGAGCGGCGTGAGCTCGGCGAAGACCTTGCGACCCGAGTAGTCGGTCGGGGCAAGGCCCTCGATGGCCTGGATGTCGGTGGCGACGCGCTTCACGCCGCTGGGGCGGTTGGGGGCGTGGCGATCCTCGATGACGGCCGTGACCTCCTGGCCGGGGCGAAGCGCGAACTTCTGCGCCAGTTCGCCGGGCAGGTACGGGTCATCCGGGGTCTCCTCGAGACCGTTGTTGAACTTGCGGATGCGTCCGTCGCCGCCACCGGAGGGCAGCTCCAGGATCCCAGTGTGGGTGTTCATGACAGCCAAAATCCCCAATTGCCAACAGGTTCAGCGCGCTGGACGACCCATCCATGGACCGATTGCCGACGAGCCCCGGTTTGGGGCCCCATCTCCAGGCCAGTTGTGGCAGGTCGGGCAGGAACCCGACAACCAAAGTGAATCAGATGGAGGCTTCCAAGTCAAGCAGCTTCCGCGCGATTTCGGAGGCCGTGCGCGCGTTGTGCAGCAGCAGTGCCACGTTCGCGCGCAGCGACTTTCCGCCGGTCTTGCGGGCCAGCGCACCCAGCAGGAAAGGGGTCACGTCGAGACCTGAAACGCCCTTGCTCGCCATCTCCGCGGAAACCTCCGCGTAGTCGCGTTCGAAGTCGGCGCGCGGCATCTGGAAGGATTCGGGGCAGGCCTGCACGGCGAGCACGCCCGTTCCAAGACCGAGCGACCAGTGCGCGGCCGCCGCGCGAGCAAGGCCCGCGGCGTCGCGAGCGCTCGCCGAGCAACGCAGCGCCGGATCGGGCGGGCAGGTGAAGCACGGAAAGTGCGCGGTGCCGATGCCGATCACGGGCACGCCCTGCGTGTCGAGAGCCTCGAGCGTGGCGGGCAGGTCGAGGATCGACTTGGCACCCGCACACACCACCACGGCGCGCGTGGCGGCGATCGCCGCGAGGTCGGCGCTGATGTCGAGCGTGTCCGCGAAGCCGCGGTGCACGCCGCCGATGCCGCCGGTGGCGAAGGTGTGGATGCCCGCAAGACGACACGCCGCCAGCGTGGCCGCGACGGTCAGCCCGCCGGAGGCACGGTCGGCGATGGCGGGACCAAGGTCGCGCGCGCTGAGCTTGCGCGCGGCGCGGTCGGCGCCAAGTCGCTCCAGTTCCGACGCTTCAAGGCCTGCGCGCAGCTCGCCATCAAGCACGGCCATCGTGGCCGGAACGGCGCCGGCTTGACGCACGGCGTGCTCCATCGCGCGCGCAAGGGCCAGGTTCGCGGGTGCGGCGCCGTCCCAGCCGGGGCCGGCGACATCACGCAGTTGCGGCGCTGCTTCGCGGGGCAAGCCATGCGTGAGCACGGCTGTCTCCAGCGCCACCACGGGCTGGCGGCTGCGCAACGCGGCCGCGACCTCGGGGTGGATCCGGATGGATGTGCCCGTGGCCACGCTCAGCGCCGGCGCGTGGCAACGCGGCCGCCGAGCCGCTTGGGCGGAAGTCCCGAAGGAACCACGCCACCCGGGAACTTCGTGGGGTCGGCGGCCTCGGGCACGGGTGCCTGCACCTCGAATCGGTTGCGCTGCTGCTCGAGCTCGACCTTGCGCTTGGCATCGAGCTCGCGGCGGGCCGTGACCTCGCTGGGCACGGGGCCCGGCGTGAAGTCCGCGTACTCCTTGCGCGGGATCTCGACGTTCGTGAGCATCTCGATGTTGGTGAGCAGCTCGCCCTGGTCGGGGCAGACGAAGGTCCAGGCCACGCCGCGGCGGCCGGCGCGCGCGGTGCGGCCGATCCGGTGCACGTAGACCTCGGGGTCCTCGGGCACGTCGTAGTTGATCACGTGGCTGATGTCGTCCACGTCCAGACCGCGTGCGGCCAGATCGCTGGCCACAAGCACGCTCAACGAGCCTCCGCGCAGCTTCTCCATGACCTTGTCGCGGGCACGCTGGTACATGTCGCCGTGGATCGGATGGGCGTCGATGCTCTTCTTCTGCAGGTATTCGGCCACGTCGTCCACGGTGCGCTTGGTGCGGCAGAAGACCACTGTGAGCCCGGGCGTCTCGTGGGTGAGCAGGTGGTGCAGCAGCCGCCGCTTGTCCCAGTGCTCCACCCCCAGATAGCTCTGGTCCACCTGGCTGACCGTGAGGCTCTTCTCGGTGGTGACGATCTTCTCGGGATCGCGCATGTAGCTGCGCGCGAGCTTCTCGATCTCGGGACTGATGGTCGCGCTCACGAACACCGTCTGCGGGTGCTGCTTCATCGAGCCGAGGATCCGGCGGATGTCCTCGCGGAAACCGATGTCGAGCATGCGGTCGACCTCGTCGAGCACCGCCACCTTCACCTTGGAATAGGGAAGGAGTCCGCGCTCGTTCATGTCCATCACGCGGCCGGGGGTGCCCACGATGATCGCGGGACCCTTCTGCAGCTTGGTGGCCTGCGCGTTCACCGAGTTGCCGCCGTACACCGCGACCACCGTGTGGCCACTGTGTCGGGCGAACTCGTGGAACTCCTTCGCCACCTGGATGGCGAGCTCGCGCGTCGGCACCAGCACGAGTCCCGAGAAGGCCTCGTCGGGATTGACCCGCGCGAGCATCGGCAGGGCGAAGGCCGCGGTCTTGCCGGTTCCGGTCTTGGCCTGCCCAAGGCAGTCCTTTCCGGAGAGCGCCACCGGAAGCAGGGCGGCCTGGATCTTCGTGGGGTGCTGGAAGCCCTTCGCCTCCAAGGATTGGAGGATGGGAGCGGGAAGGCCGAGGTCGGCGAACCGCACGTTGAGATCGAAGGTTTCTGCGCTTGCCATGAAATTCCGGGGGAGGGGTGATGGTAAGGCAAGCCGGGAGTCGATACAAAGTGCGCCGTGCGCGCTCGAAGTGAAGTGTTGATCGACCTGGCGGCCCTCGACCACAACCTGGCGACGATCCGCGGCATGCTTCGGCAGGGTGCGCGATTGGGTGCCGTGGTGAAGGCCGACGCCTATGGACTGGGTGCCGCCCGGATCGCGCGCCGAATGGCCTCTCAGGTCGACATGCTGGTGGTCTTCGGTCTGGACGAGGCCGAGGTGGTTCACGCCGCCGCTCCGACAACGCCCGTGCTGGCCCTGATGCCGTGCCACGAGATCGACGCGGGTGGGCCAATGCATGGCATGCTGCTTCGTGGGCTGCTGCAGCTGGCCGCACATGACGCGGGACAGGTGGCGCGGCTGGAGCGCGTGGCGGCCGAACTGGGCGTCCGCATTCCGCTGCACCTGGAGATCGACACGGGTCTTGGTCGCGGAGGATGCCTGCCGGAGGACGCGACCGCGCTGGTCGCTCGCATCCGCGCGAGCGAGCGTCTGGAACTGGTGGGCGCCTTCACGCACTACGCCAGCGCCGGCGGAAGCGAGATCGCCACCGACGTGCAGCGCGAGCGGTTCGAGGCATGGGTGGCGCAGGCCGCGCTGCCGGCGAACTGCCTGCTGCACTCGGCGAGCACCTTCGCCGCGATCCGCGACGCGCGCTTCCATCACCACATGGTCCGCGTGGGCCTCGCGTGGACGGGGCTCTCCTTCGAGGGCACGCGCGATGGCCGCAGCCTGACCGCGGCGCGCACGCTGCGACCCGTCTTCAGCTGGCGCAGTCACGTGATGCAGGTGCGCCGGCTTCCGGCGGGCAGCGCGGTCGGCTACGGCAGTCGCTGGGTGGCGCGCACGCCAAGCGTGGTGGGGCTGGTGCCGGTGGGCTACGCCGACGGCTATCCGCTGCTGCCGATGGACTCGCGCACGCTGCGTCCGGCGCAGCCCGAGCGCCGCGTGGTCCGCGTGCAGTACGGCTCCGAGGGCGCCACCGGCTGGGCGGAAGCGCCCGTGATCGGCGCCGTGAGCATGGACCAGATCGCGATCGACCTGACCTCGATCGCGGGCGTGCTTCCGGATGCGGGCCAGGACGCGTTGGTCGAGATCGTGTCGGGGGACACCTCGGCGCCGAATCACGCCGCGCGTGTGGCCGCGATGACGGGGCAGCACGCCTACGAGCTCCTCTGCCGCATTCCGGCTCGCGTTCCAAGGCGCTATCTCGCGGGCCAGGAGCCGGTCGTGCGGGTTGCCGAGGAGTCGATCGGCGTCGCGCGCGTGGCAAGCTGAGCCGCAGGCGCGGAGCGAACGCTTCGCCTAGAGTTTCCCTTCCATGGCATTGGCTTCCGCGGCCCCTGTTGGTGTCGAGAGCGCGTCCGACGCGCCTGTGGCGGTCACGCGGCTGGGCGTGGTGCGGTACCTGAACACGCGTCCATTGATCGCCGGACTGGAGAACCTGCAGGGACTGCGCATGCGCGGCGAGGTGCCCGCGGACCTGATCGGCACCCTGGAACGTGGCGAGACCGACGCGGCCCTCTGCTCGAGCATCGACTTTCAGCGCAGCGAGTCCGATCTGGTGATCCTGCCGGTGGGCCTGCTTGGATGCGACGGCCCCACCATGACGGTGAAGATCTTCTCGCGCGTGCCGCTGGATCGGCTGGATCGCATGCATGCCGATGCCGACAGTCACACGAGCCGCGTGCTCGCGCAGCTGGTGCTGGGGCACCGCAACGGCCGCATGCCGACGCTCGTGGATGGCCTGCCCGCGACGGATCAGGCGCGAGAAGCCGAGGCCATGCTCCTGATCGGCGACAAGGTGGTGCTGCAGGCCCCCGATGCGAGGGAGTTCCCGCACACGCTGGATCTTGGACAGGCGTGGAAGGAATGGACCGGACTGCCCTTCACCTTCGCGTGCTGGATGGCGCCGCGCCCGCGCGATGCCGCCGCGCACGCTCGTCTGCGAACGCTTGCACAGCTGCTGGATCACCAGCGCCGGCGCAACGCGATGCGTCGGGAGGCGCTGGCCGCGATCGAGGCACGCGCGCATGCGTGGCCGGTTCCGCAGGCGCATCGCTACCTGAACGAGCTGCTGCGCTTCGAGTGGAGCGATCGCCAGCGTGAGGGCCTGGAGAGCTTCTGGAAGCGAGCCTTCGAGGCCGGGCTGCTGGAGCGCCATCGGCCGCTGGCCCTGCTGGAGAGCGCATGCCTCCCCGCGCCCGCCTGCGCCTGAGCGCCGCGGCGCGGCTGGATCGACAGCTGGAATTCGCCGGGGCGGACGCGTTGCGGCGTCACGCGCTGCGGGCCGAGCGGCTGGTGCGAGAGATTTCACGCGACGCGCTGGTGAGCGAGGCCTGGCTCGTGGAGCGCCTGACCGGCGTGCGAAGCCGCGATGCGGAGACAAGTCCCACGCTTGTGGGACAGGCCGTGGCGATGGACAGCGCGGCGCTGGCGCTGCGCTGGTCGGAACGGGGTCCGCTGGAACCCGACGACCTGCCTGGCGGCGCGATCACGCTGGAGGAGGCGGCCAGGCGGCTGGGCGTGACCGTGCGATCGCTGCAGCGATGGCGAAGGCTGGGGCTCGTGTCGGTGCGGGTGCGGTTCGGAAGATCCGTTCGCTCGGCGATCTCCGGCGAGACGATGGCATGGGCGCAGCGCGAGCTGGCGGCGAAGCTCCCGGTGCGCACGCGAGACCCCCAGCGACGCGAGCAGCTGGTGGCGCTCGCGCGATCGATCGTGCCGGCGGGCAGTTCGCTGCACGCGGCGGCTCGCGCGGTGGCTCGTGCGGCGGGCGCGTCGGTCTCGACGGCGCGGCGAGCGTTGGCGGCGGCCGAGCGAGGCGGGGGGCTTCCGCGCATGACGCGCCGCGAGATGCCTGGCGCGCGCACGCGGTCGGCGGCCTGGCGAGCGTGGCGGCGCGGCGCGGGACTGGCCGAGGTGGCCGAGCCGCTCGCGCGCAGTTCGGCCGCCACGCTTCGGCTGATCCGTCGTGAGCGACGTGACCGGCTGCGATCGCTCAGGCTTCAGGTGCCTTCGTTGCCCACGTTCTCCCGTGGCGATGCGGCGGAAACGCTGCTGGCACCAAGGACGGTGCGATCGGGCCTGTCGGCACGTCCCTGGCCCGACGAGGCGCGCGCGTTCCTGAAGCGGTTTGCGCCTGCGACACCGGGCGCCGACAGGGCCTGGGCGGCCGACGCGCAGCGGCTGGTCGCGTTGCGCTACCTGCTCTGGCGCGTGGAGCGCGAGATCAGCGGCCTGCGAGGATCCGACCCCGGTCCGGGGCTGGACCGGGCCGAGGCTGGCCTGCGCTGGGCCGCGCGGCTGAAGCTCTCGCTGGTCGAGAGCGCCTTGCCTGGCGCCCTGGGTCGACTGCAGGCGATGCGTGCAGGGCCGCTGACCGGACTGCCGACGAGCGCGCTGAGGCGATCGATCGTGGCAGCGGTGTCAGCTTCCGGCGAGGCGGTGTCCGAGGCGATGCTCAGCGAGCGCGCCATCGAACGGCCGCGCATGGGGGCGCTGGCGGCCGCGACCGTCGAGCGCGCGGTGTCTGGGGCCTCGTGGTTGCGACCGGGAGCGGCCAGTCGCGAGTCGGACGTCGCGCTGCCGCCGCTGCTTCGAGACTCGGTGGTGCCGTG
>JBIIOC010000057.1:0-13959 GCA_044337135.1 Phycisphaerales bacterium
CGGCGCTGCGCCGATAACGACCTCCGACCCTCTCTCACCGTGCGGCGTCGCAGGCCGCACGATCCAGATACCAGCGCAGATCGCCGCCGATCGGCTCGATCCCAAGGATCGGAAGCTCGAGATAGTCGTCCTTCGCCGCCGAGACGCGCTTCAGCATCGGCCCCTTCGCGGCGCCCATCACGAGCACCGCGACAAACCGTGCCGCATTGATCGCGGGATAGGTCAGCGTGATGCGAGGCGGCGGCGTCACGCTCGGGCCCTCGCACAGTCCCACGAGGCGATCGCGCACCTTCAGGACATCCGTGTGCGGGAACAGGCTCGCGGTGTGACCGTTGTCACCCATGCCAAGCAGCACGAAGTCGAGACGATCGAGTCCCCTCCCGCGCGCACCAAGAACCTCGCGCAACAGGCGCTCGTAGGTCACGTCCGGCGTCGCGCCCTCCACCGGCATCGGATGGACATTCTCCGGCTTGATGCCCGAGTGCTCCACGAGGATCTCATGGATGTGCTTGAAGTTGTTCAGGTCGTCATCGAACCCGATGCGACGCTCGTCGACCATCCAGAGATGCGTCTGACCCCACGGCATCCCGCGAAAGCGCGGGTCGATCATCAGCTTCTCGTAGAAGGGGAACGGCGTCTTGCCGCCGGAGAGCGCAAGGTGGAACTCGCCCGTCTTGCCAACGCAATTGATCGCCTGAGCCATCAGATCCGCGGCGAGCGCGTCGAACACTTCCTCCGCGTCGTGGCGAGCCTCCACACGGCCGCGCAGGCGCGGCGTGATGATCGGGGCAAGCGCGGGATCATCGGGAAGCAGGTCGCTCATGCGCGCGAAGGTACCGCGATCACGTGCCGGGGTTGAACCATGCGCGACCATCGCGTGCCAGCAGGGCATCGGCCTCGGCGGGACCCCAGGAGCCGGCGGCGTAGTTCGCGTGGATGCCGGCTCGCAGCGACGCGCTCCGGGCATCCAGGAACGGCATCACCGCCCGCCAAGCGCTCTCCACCTCGACACGAGGCTTGAAGAGGCTCTGGTCGCCGCGCATCGCGTCGATCATGAGAGGACCATACGCCTCGACCGGCTCCACCTTGAACGCCTTCTCGTAGTCCATCGTCATCTCGACGTCGCAGATGCGCATCTCGCCGGGCTTCTTGGCGCCGAAACGCAGGCTGAACCGCTCCCCGGGCGCGATCTCGATCACCATCCGGTTGCCGCTGAGCGGGCCAGGAACGGACTTTCGGAAGAGGTTCGCGGCCGGCGGCTTGAACTGCACGACGATCTGCGTGCACTTGCGCGCCATGCGCTTGCCGGTTCGCAGGTAGAAAGGGACGCGCGCCCATCGCCAGTTCTCGAATTCCATGCGCAGCGCGGCGAAGGTCTCCGTGGTGGTGCCGGCCCTCACGCCGGTCAGTTCGTGATAGGCCCCCTCCTCGGCGCTCCTGCCGTACTGACCGAGCGACGCGAAGCACTCCATGCCCGCGGGATACGGCATCTGCAGCGCGTCGATGACCTTCACCTTCTCTGCGCGGATGTGATCGGCGCTGAAGTCGGTCGGCGGCTCCATCGCCACGAAGGCGAGCACCTGCATCAGGTGGCTCTGGATCATGTCGCGGATCGCTCCGGTCTGGTCATAGAACGAGATCCGCTGCCCCACCCCCACCGTCTCGGCCGCCGTGATCTGCACATGGTCGATGTAGCGATGGTTCCAGACCGGCTCGAAGATCGCGTTGGCGAACCGGAAGGCCAGCAGGCTCTGCACGACTTCCTTGCCGAGGTAGTGATCGATGCGGTAGATCGCCTCCTCGTCGAACACGCGACCGAGCGCGCGATTCAGGCTCGCGGCGCTCGCGTCGTCGCTGCCGAACGGCTTCTCCACGATGATCCGCTGCCAGGAGCGATCGCTCTGGTTCAGGCTGCACCAGCGCCGGCCCTCGGTCACCAGGCCCGCGGCGCCGATCTGCTCCACGATGGGTTCGTAGAGTTCCGGCGCCACGCTCATGAAGAAGAGCACATTGCCCCTGGTGCGATGGCATTCACCCAGGCTCTCGATGCGCGCGCCGATCCGGGCATAGGGCTCGGGCGTGGCCGCGTCACCCGGTTCGTAGTAGATGCGTTGCGCGAACGCGTTCCACGCCTCGGTGTCGAAACCCTTCGCGTGCTTCTGCGCCCACGGCGCGAGTTCCTCGCGCCACTGCGCATCGGTCTTCCTCGAACGGCTCACGCCCAGGATGCATGTCGCGGGGTGCAGCATGCCCGCACGATGCATCTCGTACATCGCCGGGACCAGCTTGCGATGCGTCAGATCGCCGCTTGCGCCAAGGATGACCAGCACGCAGGGTTCACCGGTTCGCATGGCCCGAAGCCTAGCGAGCCCACGACCTGCCGAGGTTTCCGCCGTTTCAGCGACTGGCCCGCTTCGCGCGCCTGGCTTCCTTCACGTGCGCCACGCGCACCGTGCCACCCTCGCGCGGATGGTGCTTGTGCAGCACGTCACGAAGCCGGGAGCGATCGACGTGCGTGTAGACCTGCGTGGTGTTGATGTCGGAGTGCCCGAGCAGCTCCTGGACCACGCGGAGGTCCGCGCCACCCGAGAGCAGATGCGTGGCGAAACTGTGGCGCAGCTTGTGCGGGTGCACGCCGTGCACGCGCGCCACGGCCGAGTACTTGCGCACGATCTGCCACACCGCCACCCGCTCGATCGGCCTGCCGCTGAAGGAGAGGAAGAGACGGAACTTGTCGCGTCCGTCCCCGAACCGCGCGAGGCCGGGTCGACACTCCTTCAGGTACTTGCGCACCGCCTTCACCGCCGGATCCCCGAGCGGAACCACGCGCTGCTTGTTGCCCTTGCCCAGCACGACCACGCTCGCGAGCGTGTCGTTGTAGTCGTTGATCTTCAGCGTGCCAACCTCGCTGGCACGAAGTCCCGCGGCGTACATCACCTCGAGCATCGCGCGGTCGCGGATCCAGAGGTCTCCATGCTCGGCCGTCGGGGCCTCGACAAGCTTGCGCATCTCGTTCGGCGTCAGCGTGCCGGGCAGCTTCTTCCATCGATGCGGTCGCTCCAGCAGGCGCGCGGGATCGCGCTCGATGCGTCGCTCGGCGTGCAGCCATCGGAAGAACACCCGGATCGTGGCCAGGTGCCGCGTGATCGTGCTGGGCTCAAGGCCGCGCTCGCGACGCAACCGTTGCAGGTGATCCGCAAGATGCTGCATGGAGACCTTGGCGGGAGTGCGCGACCCATGCGTGACGAGGTCCGCGGACATCTGACGGAGGTCGCGCGCATAGGCCTCGAGGGTGGCCGGACTCAGTCCGGTCTCGACCCGCGCCCACGCGAGGAAGTCACGCGCCCAGGTTTCGTACAGCCTTGCTTCGGGCATCGGCGCTCACGGTCAACGGAGTCGCCGCAGGCATTCCTACGCGGCGAACCACCGGCTTTGGCGCGTCGAGCGTGCCGTAGGCCAGTTCCATGTTCAGCCGATGGAAGGTCGCGCACCCGTGCTGTCCGCCACAGCACACCGCGTACATCTGCTCTGCGCTTGAAAGCGTGAAGCGGTGGCTGCACCGGTGGTCGCCCCGGTCGATGTGGGGACAGTGGTTCGCGTCGGACATGGGGTCAGTGCCTGGATCCATGGACCGCTTTCTGCATCGGCAGAACGCGATCCGGGGGGTCAAAGATAGGCGCGATCGGGGTTTGGATCCAGCGAGGCCCCGTCCGCGAGAGAACGTTCGCGCTCAGCGATAGGTCACGGAGCGCTGGAAGAACTGCAGGTTCGCAGCCTTTCGGGCAGCCTCCAGAGTGGCCTCGGCCGTGTCGTTCGCTCGCGCGCACCCCTTTCGCAGGATGTCGAGCACCAGGTCATCGCGCCCCTCGAACTGCGCCCGACGCTGCCGCATGGGTTCCAGGAGCTCGTTGATCGCCGCGGCGACTTCCTTCTTCACGTGGCCATCGCCCAGGTTGTCGCCGCGCGCATAGCGGTCCTTCAGTTCGGCCACGCGCGCTGCATCGGGGATGAACGCCTCCACATACTGGAAGAGCGCGTTCTTGACGTCGCCCGGCTCGGTCGGGCTCTGGCGGCCCGTGAAGATCTTCATCACCTTCTTCTCCACCTCCTTCGGCGGGTCGCTGATGAAGATGGCGTTGCCCAGACTCTTGCTCATCTTGTTCTTGCCGTCGATGCCGACGAGGCGGCCGACCTTGCCCACATCGGCGCGCGGCACCGGGAAGACGCCACCGAGCTTCACGTGATCATGGTCTTCCGCGTGCTCGTCGACGTCGCAATAGATCTGGTTGAAGCGGCGGGCCACCTCGCGGGTCATCTCGAGGTGCGGCACCTGGTCCTCGCCCACCGGCACGCCGACCGGACGGAAGGTGAGGATGTCCGCGCACTGGCCCACGGCGTACAGCGGGAAGCCGAAGGCGTAGGTCTCGCCCAGGTCCTTCACCTTGATCTCGTCCTTCAGCGTGGGATTGCGCATCACGCGGTTGAACGGCAGCAGCATGGCGAACAGGAAGCACAGTTCATGGATCGCCGGAATCTCGCTCTGCAGGAAGACGGTCGCGCGGTCCGGATCGATTCCCATCGCGAGGTAGTCGCGCACGATCTCAAGGCAGTCGGCGCGGATCTCGGCGCTCCTCTCGGAGCGCGTCGTGAACGCGTGGTAGTTCGCGATGATGAAGTAGCAGTCGTGCGTGGACTGCAGTTCCACGCGGCGCTTCACGCTGCCGACCCAGTGACCAAGGTGCAGGCGGCCCGTGGGCGTGTCGCCGGTCAGGATGCGCGGCTTCGAGCTCATCCCGGCAGTGTAGAGAAGAGGATCAGGTTGGCCGCGTTGAACGCGGCGTGCGCGGTGAACGGCGCGAGCAGGCTGCCGCTTCGCTCAAAGAGCCATCCGAAAAGCATGCCGAGCAGGAACAGCGCCGGCAATGCGCCCGCGCGCGCCTCGGCCGGCACCGCGTTCCAGTGCACGAGCGCGAAGAGCGCCGAGGCGGCGACCATCGCGATCACGCGCGGCAATCCCGCCGACTTGAACGCCTGCTGCACCGCGCCGCGCCAGAGGACCTCCTCGGTCAGCGGCGTCAGCAACGTCACGGCGAGCGCGAGGAGCCACGCCATCGGATCCTGTGCGTGCGTGCGAAGTTGCTCCAGCGTCTGGTGCGCGATCTCGGGAACCTGAGGGCCGCCGGATCGGACCTGGATCCACTCGCCAAGGCGTGTCGTCAGCGCGACGATCGGCCAGGCAAGGACGAGGCCCAGCAGTCCTGCACGGACGGCTTTCGCTCTCGAGCATGTCACGGGTGGGTCCGCCGGCCTGTCCTGCACGCCGAGCGCATTGTTTCGAAGCAACCACCAGGCGCCGAGCGTCACGCCACTCGAGGAGAGGATCGCGGCGAGCGAGATGCCAGGTGCCGGAGTTCCGCCTGGCCTTCCGCCAAGCAGCGTGGCGACGACGGAGGCGACCAGTCCCGAAAGCAGCACGCCGCACGCGATCAGCACCTGGTCCTCGAAGAGGCCGAGTCGCCATCGCACGCGTCCCGCGCCGCGAAGCCAACCCATGCGCACGGCGAGGATGGCGGCCACGAGGGACCATGTGGCCAGCAGGATGAGGGCCAGGTGATCGGGCATCAGGTTTGCCCGAGTCGGCATCGCTTCCTGCGCCTCGGCGGCTATAACTGCGTCTCCCGCCATGGCACCTGATGCGCTGCAGAAGATCGTGATGAGGAAAAGGCGCGAGGTCGCCGAGCGCATGGCCGAGACGTCGCTCGATGCGCTGCGGTCGCGTGTCGCGAGCATGCCGGCACCTCGGAACCTCTTCCAGGCGGTCGTGGCCCAGGGTGCGCCCCGTCGAAGTCGGGTCATCGCGGAGGTGAAGCGAAAGAGCCCCTCGGCGGGACTGATTCGCGCGGATTTCGACCCGGTCGACATCGCCCGACGCTATCACGACGCGGGGGCATCGGCGATCAGTTGCCTTACGGACGAGGTGGACTTCGGCGGTGAGCTTGGCTTCATCGAGCGCATACGCGACGCGGTGCCCCTGCCGGTTCTGCGAAAGGATTTCATCGTGGACGCCTGGCAGATCTGGGAGAGCCGCGCAGCCGGGGCCGACGCGATCCTGCTGATCGCCGAGTGCCTGACCGAGCGGGAGATCGTCGATTTCCAGATATTGGCGGTGGAGCTCGGGCTGACGACGCTTCTTGAGGTGCACGACGTGGAGAGCCTGTACCGGGTGCAGCCGCATGTCGGCTTCCCGCACCCCGGCTACGCGTTGCTTGGAATCAACAATCGCGATCTCCGCACCATGACCACGAGCCTGGCGCACACCTTCCGAATGGTTGACATGATCGAGGACCGCTCGATCGTGGTGAGCGAGAGCGGCATTCGCACCGCGGATGACATGCGGCGGCTGCGCGAGCATGGCGTGCACATCGCGCTGGTGGGCGAGCACCTGATGAAGCAGACCGATCCTGGCGCCGCGCTGCGAGAACTTCTTCGCGAATCGTGAAGAGGGTCGGAGGTCGTTATCGGCGTCGACAGTTCTAGAACCCAGCGGTCGTCGAGGCCGAAGCCGAGTCGGCGCCGATAACGACCTCCGACCCTCCGCCTCTTGCTCGGAGTCAGAGCAGTCGCTCGGCGACCTGAATCGCGTTCAGTGCCGCACCCTTCAGCAGTTGATCACCGACCGCCCATGCGGCCAGGGCGTGGCCCTCGCGTCCGCCGTGATCCACGCGCACGCGTGACACGAGCACATCATCACCTTCCGCGGCCATGAGCGGATCGGCCGGCGAGCCCGCGCGCTCGTCGATCACGCGCACGCCTTGCATCCCCGCAAGCGCCTCGCGCGCTCGCGCGACATCCACCGGCCGCTCGAACTCCATGTGCAACGCCACGGCATGGGAGCGACGCACCGGCACGCGCGCGCAGGTCACGCTCACACGCAGGCCGGGCAGGCCCAGGATGCGGCGGCTCTCCTTCATCAGCTTCGTCTCTTCCTCGTTGCTGCCATCCTCGAGAAGCGCGCTGTCATGCGGGAACACGTTGAACAACGTCGGTCGCTTGAAAACCTTCGCCTCGACGGCCTGTCCACCCGCCCACTGCCGCGCCTGCATCTCGAGTTCCTGCATCGCGGGCAGGCCCGCGCCGCTCACGGCCTGGTAGCTGCACGCGGTCAGCCGCGCCAGCCCGAAGAGGCGGTGCAGCGGCGCCGCGGCCATGAGCGAGACGATCGTGGTGCAGTTCGGATTGGCCACCAGCTTCGGCTTGGCGTCCAGCAGGTGACCGTTGATCTCGGGCACCACGAGCGGCACGGCAGGATCCATCCGGAAGGCGCTGGAGTTGTCCACAACCACGGCACCGGCGGCGACGAGCCTTGGCGCCCACTCGCGGCTTGTCGCCGCATCGGCCGCAAGAATCGCGACCTCGACGCCGGCGACCGCGTCCTCGTCGAGCGCGCGCACCACCACCTCGCCGCCCGCGAACGGAAGTGTGCCGCCTGCGCTGCGCTGGCTCGCGATGGCACGCAGTTCGCGCACGGGGAACGCGCGCCGATGCAACCGCTCGAGCGCTTCGCGCCCCACCGCGCCCGTCGCGCCGATGATCGCGACGACGCGCCCGCGACTGGAAGCCTCACTCACTGATGGGGACCCACCAGATAGAAGCGCTGCACCGAGACCTCGAAGGTGGTGCCATCCTCGCGCTGCATCATGTAGGCGCCTTCCATCGTTCCCCACTGCGTCTGGAGAGGCGCGAAGCTGCTGTACTCGAACTTCTCGCCAGGCCCGAGCACCGGGTTGTGTCCAACCACACCCATGCCCTGCACCTCATGCCGTTCACCATCGGCGTCGACGATCGTCCAGCGACGGCTTCGCAGGCGCACGCGCTCGGTGCCGTTGTTCACGATCTCGATCCGGTAATTGAAGAGGTAGCGACCGGTCGCGGGATCGCTGTGTGACGGCAGGTACCGTGGCTCGACGGTCACCAGAATGCCGTGCGTCTCGCACGCGCTTCCTCTGCAGCTGTGGGCGACCTGTGTCATGGGATGGAAAATACGGACCGGTGCCCTCCAAGCCAAGAGGGTGCCGTGACATCCGCCCTGTGGTGGGCCGCAGGGCTCACCCGCGATTCACTCAAACCAGCCCTTGCGGCGAATCCAGATGGTCCGGATATCCCCCTCGCCAACCGACTTCCAGTCCAACGCCTCGCGGCGGTCGCGATGCCCAGGGCAGCGCACTTCCACCACAAGCGGAACGACATCCGGAAGTTCCATCGGCGGAGTGAGACCATCGGAACCCGTGCACACCGCGAAGGCATTGGGGTCCGGGGGCAGTCCGCTCCGTGGCTCCTCGAGCGAGATCCACGCCCCGGGGACTGGTGTCCCCTGCTTCTCGTCGAGCACCTCGAACCGGACGGGCTTCCACTTGAGTCGGCGTGACCGCAGTGTGATGGCCCCCTCGGCCTTCAAGGAAAGGTCCGCGTTCGCATCGGCCCGCCCGGCCATCCGTGCGGTGATGCGGTTCCGGAAACCGGAGATCTGGTCGATCTTCGTGACACCATCACCACCCGTTGGCACGCACTGCATGTCGGGGAACCCCCAGCCCTCCTCGAGTCCAGGGGCAGGCAGGTAGAGGAAGGTGCGCGCGAGCACCTCGGCACCCTCGACCGGCTGGCCCGTCTCCGAGTCGATGACCCGGACCTCCATCGGCGTGCGGGTGCATGGCTTCATGCGCATCTCGAAGACGGCACCATCCTTCAGGTTCTCGAAGAGCAGTCGAGGCCGGTCGGAGTCGCCCTGCATGGAAGCCGGGAACTCCTTCTTGAACACGGCCACGCTCGCGGGTTCGTATCCAGGCCGCAGAAGCGTGACGTTCGTGTTCAGTGGTGGAACCCACACGCGCGCCGAGCCGTCGGCCGCCGACTGCACCGGTTCCTGCCGCGATGGGAGAAGCGAAAGGAGCGAGATCGCGTGCTTGTGAAGCGCCACACCCTCGATCGGCGCGCCGGTCTGCGCATCCTGCACATGCATGTCGAGTGGGCGCGGAAAGCAGGCGGTCAACGATGCCGTGACCAGCAGTGCAAGACAGCGAAGCTGCCGCAACTCAGCGAACCCACGCGGATGCGACATCGATGGGCAACGCCGTGTGTGCATGCATCAGAGCGTACGCGTCGCCATCACCACCCGCGGAGGCCCCGAGAGCGATCCACGCGACCAGGCCTGACACGGCGGCGCACCCGAGGATCCTGGCAAGACCCGAGGCGACGCGAGATTCCCGGAATGGCGGCAGCTCGCCAAGCCAGCAGCCGAGGGGCGAAAGTCCGGCGAGCACGCACGCCGAAGCCGGAAGGTCACCCGTGTTGAAGGCGAATGTCGTCGCGGATGCAAGACCCGCGATGCCCGCGATCGCGACGCTGCCCGAGATTCCCGCGTGGATCGATCGATGAGGCCGCGTGAAAACCGCGAGCAGGCCAATCCAGCCACAGAGGGCGCTCGCGGCACCGACCGGAATCGCGAGCTTCGCGAAGCCGCTTGAAAGAGCGAGCAAGCTGACACCCATCAGTGCAAGGCTCTGCGCGCACCAGAACGAGAAGCCCCCGCGGTGTATGCCGGGCGGCAGCAGAATGGCCGAGCATGCGGCGATCGATGCCGCGAGAAGAAGACGCTGCTCGGCACCAGCCCATTCCGGAAGCGTCAGCATCAGCGCGCCTGCGCATCCCGCGATCGAGCAGGTGATGCCGCGAGTCACACGAGTTCCACCGCGCTGGTTCGCGATCGTCGCGATGCCGACCATGAGCCCAAGACAGAGCACGATCGTCGTCCACGCCCCCTGCCTGGGTTGAGACACGATCGGATCGAAGTGCGAGACCGAGATCGCGAACGCGACCAGCAGCGAGACACCCATCCATCGATCATGTCTTCGCGCGAACGCGATCACCACGGCGAACGCGAACGCCGCGGGAAGCAGCACGCCATGCAGGATGAGTTGCGACTCCACGCGAGTGCCTTGGCGTCACTTCGCTTCGGCACCGACCTCGAGCCCGACGATCACGCGCACGTCCTTGCCGATCGCGCCCTTCTCGACGCCGTAGTTCATTCCGAACTGCGAGCGATCGACGACGAAGGAGGCCTCGAATCCGGCGACATCGCCACCACGGCCCTTCGACATGCCCGTCACCTCGACCTTCGCCGTGATCGGCTTGGTGACGCCGTGCATCGTGAGGTCGCCAGTGACGTCCCACATGCCGTCGGCGCCACGCTTGGCCGACGTGCTCTTGAACGTCATCGAGGGGAATTCCTTCACGCTGAAGAAGTCCGGACTCTTCAGGTGACCATTGAGCTTGTCGTTGCCGCTCGAGATGCTCGCGGGATCGATGGAGATGTCGAACGAGAGCGAGTCAGGACCGGCACCGGTCGTGGTGACCGTTCCAGACACGTCGTCGAAGCGGCCCCAGAACATTCCGGCACCCATGTGCTGAACTCGGAACATTGCCATCGAGTGAACATCGTCAACCTTCCAGCTACGCGAATTCGAGGCCGCGGGCGCCGATGCGGCGGCCGGTGCAGCCTGAGGGCTGGGTGACGGCGTGGCCGCCAGAAGCGCGATGGGAGCGGCGATGATCATTGAGGCGATGCAGATCTTGCAGGGCATGGAGGTCTCCTGAATGGGGTTGCTGTATTTAGCAGATGGGTGGTGATGGGATTCAAGATATTGACGTCCTAGAACCACTGCATAGATGAACGTTCCACGTGGAACACCCCGATCGCGCTGGTTGGTACATTCGGTCGATCGCAAGGAGGCAACACCATGAGCGAAGTTCCAGAGAAAGATAAGCCTGCAGCACCCATCAGCAAGCTCGGCCGTGGGCTTGGTCGCTTGATCCCAGTGAAGCCTTCGATCGCCACCCCCGCGATTGAAAGACCCGCCTCTTCCGATTCCGGCGTCTCCACCGCTACCCGAGCCCCATCGCCTGAGCAATCTTCGACAAAGGATGCCCCTTCGTCACTTGTGGCCGCGGTAGCCGCCGAAGCCATTGGAAAGCGGATCCAAGAACTTTCGATCAGTCAGATCCGCCCGAACGCGCGACAGCCCCGAAAGGACTTTGATCCCAAGTCAATTCAGGAACTTGCGGACTCCATTCGCGCCGCTGGCCTGCTTCAGCCCGTGGTTGTGCGGCCGGTCGCTGGATCCAGGGACCAGTTCGAGCTGATCGCTGGCGAGCGGCGTCTACGGGCTTGCAAGTCGCTGAATTGGGCCAAAATCCCGACCATTGTGACGAATGCCACGGATCAGGATGCGGGGATCTGGGCGCTCATCGAGAACGTGCACCGCAGCGATCTGAATCCCATGGATCGCGCACTCTCGCTCAAGCAGCTTGCAAGCGAATTCAGGCTTACACACGAGGCCCTCGCAGAACAGGTTGGCCTTGATCGATCAAGCGTTACGAACATGCTTCGGATGGCAGATCTTGATGAGGCGACCTCGGCCCTGGTGCGAAAGGGCATGTTGTCGCAGGGACATGCAAAGGCCCTGCTCTCGGTTGCCAATCTCAAGGCTCGTGCGACACTGGCCGATTCGGCCGTTCGAGGAGAGTGGTCTGTTCGAGCTCTCGAGCGCGAGGTGCAGCGATTCTCAGAAGACTCCAGCGTGAGCGTTCCACGTGGAACATCGTCCGCTCGAAAGCGCTCGAACATCGAAGCCCTGGAGCGGAAGCTCACTCAGTTCCTGGGAACCGATGTGGTGATCCAGACGGGACGCAAGCCGAACACCGGAAAGCTTCAGATCGCCTTCTACTCACTTGAACAGTTTGAAGGTCTGGTTTCCAGGCTAGGCATCAAGGCGAGCCAGCTGGATCTAGAATAAGTTCTAGGACGTACTTCAGGAAACTGCTCATTCCGATGCGCCCATAGAACCACCGCACTTTGCGGATGGTGGGACGACCTCCACCAACGAGCGTCAGATTCGAGTCGGAAGCAGGGGGGTCGGCAACTCGGTCGTCAGACCGAGTTGTTCCTGAATTTTGGCGGCCAACGCTTCGCGTGATGCCTGCTCGCCGTGATTCAGGAGCACGCGTGGGCTGCCACCCTCGCGCGTGCGGAGCCAGTCCAGCAGGTCGCCGCGATCGGCGTGTCCACTGAATCCTTCGAGGTGCACGCGCTCGGCGCACACCTCGAAGATGCCTTCCTTCAGTTCGATTGCGCGTGCGCCATGCAGCATGCCGTGACCGAGCGATCCCGGGAGTTGATGTCCCGCGAACAGGATCGCGTTGCGGTCCTCGCTCACGATCGCGGCGAGGTGATGCAGGACCGGGCCCGCATCAAGGAATCCGCTGCCGGCCAGGATCACCGCCGGCGATGTTCCCGCGGCGAGCTTCAGGCTGTTGCGTCGATTGAAGACCTTGTGCAGCGCGGAGAACTCCATTGGGTCATCGCCCTTGCGAGCCAGCGCTGCGGGAATCTCCGCGAGCAGCTCCGGATGACGCCCGTGAAGTTCAGCGGCACGGATGGCCAGCGGCGTGTCCACGTAGACATGCATGCCGTGCAGCGCATCCGCGCGCGCAAGCTCGGCAAGCCGGTACTGCACGATCTGCGCGCGGCCCAGCGAGAAGGTCGGCACGAGCAGGCGCCCGCCACGCGCGGAGACGCGCGCAAGCAGATCGCTGAGCGCCTGCGTGCCCGCGGTCGCGCGCGGGATGTCGCGCGAGCCGTTGGTGCTCTCCATCACGACGACGTCGACCACCGGAAGCGGCGGCCGCGATCGCAGCAGGGGATTCGCGGCAGGACCAAGGTCGCCCGAGAACATCACGCTGCGCACGCCGGCCTCGTCGTCCCACGCGACCTCGACCGATGCCGAACCGATGATGTGTGACGCGTCGTGCAGGCGGATTCGAAGACCCGGCCGGACCTCGTGCCAGCTCTCGTACGCGACGGACCGGATCTGGTGCAGGACCTGTTCGACCTCTCGCGCGGTGTAGAGCACGGGTGGCTCGATCTCGCCACGAGCGGGCTCGCTCGATGGCGGAGGCGGGGGATCCACCACGCGCGCGACCGGGGCCGTTCCTTCGCCGAACTCCTCCATGCGGATCGACTGCAGATTCGCGCTGCTCTTCAGCACCTTTGGAAGGAGATCCGCGGTGATCGGCGTGCAGAGGATTGGCGCTTCACAGTGCAGGCGCGGCAGCATGCCGAGCCTGCCACAGTGGTCGACATGCGCATGTGTCACGACCACCGCGTCGATCGTCGACCATCCGATCTCCGGCACGACCAGATTGCGGCGTTCCTGCGAAGGCGTTCCCTGGAAAAGACCGAAGTCGATGACGATGCGTCCGCGCGGCGTCTGCAGCAGGGTGCAGGAACCCGTGACTTCCCCCGCGGCACCGAGCAACGTGATCGTGGCCTTGGAACGCACGGGCCGAGCATAACCACCGCGCGCATCCGCGTCGGTGCGTCAGTTCAGCCGAGGCACTCCGCGACGGCTGCCTTCAATGCGCCCTCGACATCGCCTTGCGTGACGAATTCGTGACCGATGTAGCCGCGATAGCCAGCCGCATGCAGCGCGCGAATGATCGAGCCGTAGTTGAGTTCCTGTCCGACACCCAGAGGACCGCGCCCCGGCACCCCTGCGGTGTGGATGTGACGGATCCATGGCCGGTTCTCGGTGAGGCTGCGTGTGACGTCGCCATCCATGATCTGCATGTGATAGATGTCGTACAGCAGCCCGAAGCGCGTGCTGCTGACCGTCTGGCAGAGTTCAAGTCCCCACGCGAAGCGATCGCCCATGTGGTCCTTGTGGTCGATCTTGGAGTTCAGCAACTCCATCGCCATCACGAGATTGTTCGCCTCGGCGATGGGCAGCAGGCGCCGAACGCCCACGGCGCAATTCCAGAGCCCTGTCCTGTCATCGAGACCTGCACGATCACCGGCGAACACGATCACGCGTTCGCATCCAGCCGCCGCGATGCGCGGAAAGACGA
>JBIIOC010000143.1:0-4308 GCA_044337135.1 Phycisphaerales bacterium
GGGGTGCGGTGCTCCACCTTGGTGATCAGGTAGAGGCGGTTGTCCATCTTCAGGGCCAGTCCGGGGCGGAGGTCGGTGCTCTTCATGGTTCGGTTCCTCAGTGGAGGGTCGGCGAGTCTAGCGGAAGGCTCCGTGAACCGAACGCAAGCACGGACAAGGGCTTGAGGCAAGAGGGTTGCGATCTGGAACGACCTGCGAACCTCCGCGTGGTCCTGGAACGACCTCCGACCCTCTGCGCGGGCTGGAAATAAATACCCCCGGCCACAAGGACCGGGGGCGGAGGGAGGGAAAAGGGCTCGGTAAGTGACCGCTGTCGCGGTCAAGACACACGAAACCGTCTCTTTCTCGAGTCGAGTTTCGTCAGCCTGTCTTCGGTGGGGTTTTTCGCCTCAACCTCTGACCCCCGCAACATAGCCCGCCTTCGCAGGTGTGCAAGAAAGCTGACTGTGAAAACCTGCAAAATGGCGCATCCCATTCCGGTTTGGCTACGTGCGTTGCGCCAGATGCCAAGAATGGGGTTCATAACCAGCGAATTCGCCCCCTAGAATGCGAGCGTTGAAGCGTTCCAACATGAAACGGCCGCGTCTTACGATCGCTCCTCGCTGCCTGGGTGCGCTGGCAATCCTGGCCGCCGCTCCGATGAGTGAGGCTGTTCATCCGGTGGCGCATCGTGCGATTCCGTATCAAGAAGTTTCCGGACCTTTCCCACTTCGGGCAGAGCCCGAGGCGCTCGATTTCGGCTTCGTGCGTCCGGGTCAGGACCGCACGGGGCGGGTCACGCTGACCAACACTTCGTCCGAGCCAGTCACCATTGCCGCGATCCAGCCGACCTGCACTTGCACCACCACCACGGAACTCGCTGGAACGGTTCTGCCGCCGGGCGAAAGTGTGTCCTTCGAAGCCACGCTCGCCGGCGCAGAGGTGCCGGGCCCCAAGCGAGCCAGCCTGAAGGTGGTCGCGGAGGGCGCGCCTCGCGTGCTCGAGATCCGTGTTCGTGCCGAGGTCTCCGATGCGGTGCGCGCCGTGCCCATGGCGATCGAGCCACCACCGAACGGCCCTTTCGAGGGCCGGATCGTGATCGAGAGCCTGGATCGGCAGCCATTCTCGGTGCTCAGCTCGGACCGCCGCGCGCCAAGCTTCATCGGCTTTGATCCGAAGCGTTTCAATCCCGATTCGCTCTACGTGATCCGCACGGATCTGGGCGAACGCCCGCCCGATCAGGTGCCGGCACTCTGGCTGATCGAGACCGATCGTGCGGACTGCCCGGTGATCGCGGTGCGGGTTCGCGAGCCTTCCAAGGTCGTGCCGGCGGTCCTGCGCCTGCCCGAATACGTGCTCTCGATGGGCGCATTCCGTCCCGGCGAGACCCGCGAGATCGAACTGCTCAGCAACGAACCGCTCGAGCCGGATGCGCAGGTTCGCGGTGGTGGTCCGATCGCGCTTCGCGTGGTCGGTGGGGAGCAGGTCGGGCGCCGGTGGCGTTTGCGCATGCAGGCGACGGCGTCGTCGAGATCCACGGGCGCGTTCCTGACCGAGGTCGAGGTGCAGGTCGGTGACCGGGTGCAGCGGCTGCCGGCCTATGGCACCGTGCGCGGGGAAGCCGTGCCCGATGCGGCTGCGGCCGCGCAACGCTAGATTCCCCGGACCATGGGAATTCTTGCAGGCAAGCGCGGTCTCGTCGTCGGCATCATGAACGATCGCAGCGCGGCGAGCGGCATCACGCAGAGCGTCCTGGAGCAGGGTGGCCAGTGCATCTTCACGCACCTGCCCGGCGAGAAGAACGAGCGCCGCGTGCGTGGCGCCCTCGAGGAACTCGGCGTGAAGGATCCATGGCTGCAGCCGATGGACGCCGGCAGCGACGCGGACCTGGACGCGGCCTTCGCGCGCATCGCGAAGGACTTCGGCACCATCGACTTCGTGGTGCACTCGATCGCCTTCGCCGACAAGGAATGGCTGAAGGAAGGCATGTTCACGGCCACGCCGCGCCAGGTGTTCACGCAGGCGATGGACATCAGCGCCTACACCTACGCCGCGATGGCGAACCGAGCGGCGCCGCTCATGACCAACGGCGGCAGCATGATCGCGCTGAGCTACTACGGCGCCGAGAAGGCCGTGCCCGGCTACAACGTGATGGGCGTCGCGAAGGCCGCGCTCGAGGCGACGAACCGCTATCTCGCCATGGAACTCGGCCAGAAGAACATCCGCTGCAACGTGATCAGCGCAGGCCCCATGCGCACGCTCAGCGCGATGGCGGTGGGCGGCTTCAGCGAGATCCTCGGCTGGGTCGAGAAGAAGGCGCCGCTTCGCCGCAACATCACCACGGCCGACGTTGGTGGCGCCGCGGCGTGGCTGCTTTCGCCGCTCTCCAATGGCGTGACGGGCGAGACGCTCTACGTGGACAGCGGCTACTCGATCATGGGCCTGTAGGCCCCACGAAATCGAAGGGTCGATCGGGCCGCAGGTCCGCGGCGGGAACCAGTCGCTCCCGGATCACGCGCGCGAGTTCCGCCAGTCCCGTGCCTGTCTGCGCGCTCACGCCCATCGCGTCGTGGGCCGGCGCAAGGTCGATCTTGGTGCGAACGCGCAACGCGTCGGGCCACGCATCCGGAAAGGCCTGGTCGGGTGCGGCGAGCGCCACTCGAAGGTCCGCCGCCGCGATGGTGGTGCGCGCGGCCGCGATGGCGCGCGACTCGATCGGATCATCCGTGTCGCGGGTGCCGGGTGCGTCGATCAGGTTGCAGGTCAGGCCCGCCAGCGCGACGCGCGCGGAGACGTAGTCACGCGTGGTGCCGGCCTCGGGCGACGCCGCGGCGAGCTCGCGCCCTGCAAGCGCGTTGATGAGCGAGCTCTTGCCGGCGTTGGGCGCGCCGACGATCGCCACCGTGGGCGCATGGATCAGCCGCCGAAGGCGCGCGCCGCGTTCGGCATCGCCCATGCCGGGCGCTCCGAATCGCTTCCATCGCTCCGGCTGCGCCAGGAGAAGCGGCAGCGCGTCGTCGCTGGCGACATGGGGGAGCAGCGCGAGCACGCGCCGCATCACGGGATCGTCGGTGCAGGCGGACCAATCCGCGGCGTCTTCATGCGCGAAGTGGGCCCCCCGGGCGAGCAGCGCCTCGGAGATTCGCTGACGTACGCGCGGTCCGCCGTGGGGCGTGACGAGCAGCGTGTCGTGCGCGACGCGGAGCAGCAGGCCCTCGTCCGGACCAGGGAGCTCGCGCAGGCTCAGGGCACCGATCTCGGGAAGCGTGGCGCCGAGCGCCCGCGAGAGCGCCTGTGGCGCCCCCCGCAGCTCGAGCACGGCGATGGCCGCGGCCCCAGACGGGGTGCACCATCTCGCCTGGATGCCGGTCTCGCCGTTCACGCGCCTTCGTCGGCGGCCGCTTCGTCGTCCACGCCTTCGGAGGCGTGACGCGCAGCCACGGCCATGCCGTGCAGCACCAGCTCCGGCACGATCCGGTCCACCAGCTCGTCACCTCGGAACAGGATCTCGGCGTCGCCGCCGGTCGCCACCACCATCGGGAATGCGCCGTAGTGCTCGGCGTAGCGCTCGACGAGCCGACGCACCATGCCGCGGATGCCCTCGTAGACGCCCAGCAGCATCGCCTCGGCGGTGTTGCGGCCGAAGGGGTCCTTGCCATCGGGCTGCGCGAAGGCCACGCGCGGCAGCAGGGCGGTGTGCTCATGCATCGCCTTCAGCTGCATCGTGGCGCCGGGGGCGATGGCGCCGCCATGAAAGGTGCCCTCGCCGTCGATGAAGTTCAGCGTGATCGCGGTGCCGGCATCGATCACCACGACCGCCTGCTTGAGCGCGTCCCACGCGGCCGCGGCGGCGAGCAGTCGGTCCTCGCCCACGGTGGAATCGTCGTCCACGCAGGTGCCGATCGGGATGGGCAGGTCGCGGCGAATGCGGTGCACCTCCGCGCCGGTCGCCGCCTCGATCTCGGGAAGGAGCTTGTCGGCGACCTCGCCGTTCACGCTGGCCAGCACCACCATGGCGTCGGTGTCGTCGAGGGACTTCCAGTGGCGCTCGATGCCCTGCACGACCGCCTTCAGGTCGGCGTTGTCCAGGTGATCGTGACCCTGCAAGGTGCTGGCCTGAAAATGGCCCACCACCGTGCGGCTGTTTCCAACGCTGATCGCCAGCAGCTTCTGCATGCGGCCGATTCTAGGGCCTCACGCGCGCGCGGCCGCGGCGGCGATCGCGGAGCGCATGTCCTCGCGGATCATCTCGAGCAGGCGCCGCGCGACCGGGCCCGGCACGGCGTCGGCGAAGGGCTGCCCATCCAGTCGCGTGGCGCTGGCCAGGAT
>JBIIOC010000144.1:0-4288 GCA_044337135.1 Phycisphaerales bacterium
CGACCACGAACTTGTAGAGGCGCATGCCCTCATCCATGCGGACGGTCGCCTGCCACGAGCCGTCGGACTGCCGCGCCATGGAGCCGGGCCCCGGCACTCGGCTCCAGTTGTTGAAGTCACCCGCCACGACCACCGACTGCGCCGACCTGTCCGGGCGGAACCGGATGGTGACCATCCAGCCGCCCTGCCGGGCGCGCTCGGCGGAGACGTTCGGCGGAAGGGCGCCGGCCGCCTCATCGCGCGGGATCTGCGCGGCCGGGAGTTGGGGAGGAAATGGATCGCCCTCGGTGAACGCCAGCGAGACGCCGGACATCAAGGCTGCGAGAAGACCGATCCGCATCGCCCAACCCTATACTCGCCGCATGCATCGCGGAAGCCGGAAAGGCTCGATCGCAGGGCGATTCCTGCGCGGATTTCTGGCCGGACTGGCGCTGGTGCTGGTGCTGCTGAGCTTCGGCCGCGTGGGGTGGCGGACCTTCTCGAACTGGCGCGACAGCGTCGCGATCGAGAAGGAGCTGGTCGTGCTGCACTGGAGCGGCGAGGGCGGACCCGAGGAGGACGCCATCGTCGAGGACGCGCTCCGGGAATTCGAGGGCGCGCATCCCGGCGTGCGCGTGCGCCGCATCAACCCCGGCGACGCCGGCAGCTTCTACGCCAAGTTGCAGACGATGCTCGCCAGCGGCGAGCCACCCGACCTCTTCTACGTGGGTGCCGAGCGCGTGGCCAGTTTCGCCGACATGGGCCTTCTGGAGCCGCTCGATGCACGGCTGGAGGCGGACACGAACGCGAAGGTCTCCGACGCGATCGACCTGAGCGCGTTCTATCCCAGCACCGTGGCGGCGTTCCGCTACGACGGCAAGCGCAATGGCGTGGGCACGCTGTACGGCATCCCGAAGGACTTCACCACCGTCGGCTTCTACTACAACAAGGACATCTTCCGGAAGGCTGGCGTGCCCTTCCCCAAGGATGACTGGACGTGGGACGACTACCTGTCGGCGGCGCGCGCGATCGCGAAGACGAAGGCGCCGGACGGCGAGAACTACATCGGCAGCGAATTCGTGACCTGGCCCATGATGGTGCGGGCGTTCCTTCGCACCGAGGGCACGGAAGTGCGCGGCGAGAACTTCGACGAACTACGGCTCGATGCGCCCGAGACCGTGGCGGCGCTGGAGAAGTTGCGCGCGTGGCGCCAGGACGAGTCGGGCACGCTGACCAGCGGCCGCAGCAAGCTGGCCACGGGCGCCGCGGTGTTCACCACCGGACGCGTGGGCATGGCGGGCCCCTTCGGTCGTTGGGTGGTGCCTGAATATCGCCGCATCCGCGATTTCGACTGGGACTTCGCGCCGCTGCCGCGAGGCCGCGCGAGCGCCAACGTGATCGCGACGGTGTCGTGGAGCGTGAGCGCGCGCAGTCGTCACAAGGACGAGGCCTGGCAGCTGCTGCGCTGGCTCGTGAGTCCGGCGAGTCAGGCCGCGAACGCGAGACTGGGCCTGGCGATTCCCACGATCCGCTCGGTGGCCGAGAGCCCCGCGTTCCTCGATCCGGCGCAGAAGCCCGCCAACAACCGGGGGTATCTCGATCCCGCGCCGACCGCGGAGGTGGTGGACTGGCCCGCGGATCCGCGCTTCGAGCAACTGCTTGGCGGCAACCTGGACCGCGCGCTGAAGGTCGGCGATCTCACGCTGCCGCAGGCCATCGAGGAATTCACGACCCAGTGGCGCGCGGAGAAGGAGAGCCCGCTGGCCAAGCCCGGCTTCCCTGCCTATGCATGGTCCCCCGTTGGCTGGACCCTGGGGGCGCTGTGCGCGATCGCGGCGGCGATGCTGGGCTGGCGGGCACTGCGACCGCAGGGCGACCGCGCGGCCACGCGCGAGGCGCGCTGGGGCTGGCTTCTGGCGAGCCCGTGGGTGCTGGGGTTCGCGCTGTTCATGGCCTTCCCGATCGTGATGAGCCTGCTGCTCAGCCTTGCCAAGTGGAAGGGCGTGAGCACGCTCGACACGGCGACCTTCGTGGGCGGCGGCAACTACGCGCAACTGCTCGCGCATGATCCGCGCTTCCTGACCAGCCTGAAGGTGACGCTGTACTACACGCTGATCGCGGTGCCGGGCGGACAGGCCCTTGCGCTGCTTGCCGCGGTGCTGATGAACCAGAAGGCGCGCGGCATCCACTTCTTCCGCGCCGCGTGGTACCTGCCCAGCGTGCTCGCCGGCGTGGGCGTGGCAGTGCTCTGGCGCTGGGTCTTCGACACCGACGGCGGCCTGATGAACGCGGCCTTGCGACCGGCGCTGGGGCTGGTGAACCTGGCTCCCCCGGACTGGTTCGGCAAGGACGCCGCGGTCTGGGGCGCGCCCGCCTTCGCGATCATGGGATTCTGGAGCGTGGGCGGCGGCATGATGATCTATCTGGCCGGCCTGCAGAGCGTGCCCGAGGAGCTGCAGGAGGCCGCACGCATCGACGGCCTCGGACCGGTGGCGCGCTTCTTCAAGGTCACGCTGCCGATGCTGAGCCCCGTGATCCTGTTCAACGTGATCATGTCGATCATCGGAAGCTTCCAGGTCTTCACGCAGGCCTTCGTGATGACCGGCGGCGAACCGGGCGACCTGACACGCTTCTACGTGCTGTACCTGTACAACCAGGCCTTCGAGTTCTACGAGATGGGCTACGCCAGCGCGATGGCCTGGATCCTGCTGCTGATCACGCTGGCGCTCACGCTGCTGACCATGCGGGGAAGCCGTGGCCTGGTGCACTACGAGGGGCTGAAGCGATGAGCCAGGTTCACGTGCGATCCGGCGCGGTCGGCGGCGGCGTGACGCGCGCGGTGGCCTTCGCCACGCTGGCGCTGGGCACCGCGGTGATGGTGTTCCCGCTCTTCTGGATGCTGGGCGTGAGCATGATGACGGCGGATCGCGCGCAGGCCGCGACGGTCGGCGGCAACCTGGGCGAGCTGGTGCGCTGGCCCTGGGCGTGGGAGTGGAGCAACTACCCCGCTGCACTGACGCAGATCGGTTCGGTGCCGTGGTGGGGCTTCGCCGACGCGCTGGCCAACTCGATCGTGGTGACCACCCTCGTGGTGATCGCCACCGTGCTCTCGAGCAGTCTCGTGGGCTTCGCGATCGCGCGCATGCGCTTCCCCGGCCGCGGCGGACTGTTCGTGCTCATGCTCGCCACCATGATGCTGCCGGGGCAGGTCACCATGATCCCCCTGTTCCTGCTGTTCCGGAACCTCGGCTGGGTCGACACGATCCTTCCGCTCGTGGTGCCGGCCTTCTTCGGGAACGCGTTCTTCATCTTCATGTACCGCCAGTTCATTGCGCAGGTGCCCGAGGCGCTCGTCGAGGCGGCGAAGGTGGACGGCTGGAGCTGGCTGGGCATCTGGTGGCACGTCATGCTGCCGCTCTGCCGGCCGGTGACGGCGATCTGCGCGGTCTTCACCTTCATCTACGTCTGGAACGACTTCATGGGCCCGCTCATCTACCTGCACAGCGACGAGCAGGCCACGCTGGCCGTGGCGCTGAACAGCTTCCGCAACCAGTACGGCGGCGTGAACAAGGTGAATCTGCTGATGGCGGCGAGCCTGGTGACCATGCTCCCCTGCATCCTGCTGTTCCTGGCGGCGCAGAAGCAGTTCATCGAGGGTCTGGGCAAGGGTGCCGTGAAGGGCTGAAGGAGAACACATGGCGACGATCGAACTCGAGGCGCTTGGCAAGATCTATCCCGGTGGCGTGCGGGCCGTGCAGGGCGCCACGTTGCGCATCGGCCATGGCGAGTTCGTGGTGCTGGTCGGCCCATCCGGCTGCGGCAAGAGCACGCTGCTGCGCATGATCGCCGGACTGGAGACGATCTCCGAGGGCACCCTCACGATCGACGGCGCGCGCGTGAACGACCTTCCGCCACAGGACCGCGACATCGCGATGGTCTTCCAGAACTACGCGCTCTATCCGCACATGGACGTGCGAACCAACATGGCCTTCGGCCTGCTGCGCCGCCGGCGCTTCCCAAGCGCCCTGCGCGCGATGCTCAGCCCGGACTACGCGGCAGGCCGCGCGCGGGAACGCCAGGAGATCGACGCGCGCGTGCTGTCCGCGGCGCGCACGTTGGGCATCGAGCACCTGCTGGCGCGCAAGCCGGCGGCGCTGTCGGGCGGCCAGCGCCAGCGCGTGGCCGTGGGCCGCGCGATGGTCCGCGAGCCCAAGGTCTTCCTCTTCGACGAGCCGCTCTCGAATCTGGACGCGAAGCTGCGCGTGGAGATGCGCGCCGAACTGCGCATGCTGCACCGGCGCCTGGGCGC
>JBIIOC010000058.1:0-13566 GCA_044337135.1 Phycisphaerales bacterium
TGCGAGGCCGAGCGTGGCGTCTGCGGTCGCTGCTACGGCATGGACCTCTCCACGGGCAAGGCCGTCGAGCAGGGCATGGCCGTGGGCATCATCGCGGCACAGAGCATCGGCGAGCCGGGCACCCAGCTCACCATGCGCACGTTCCACACGGGCGGCATCGCCTACACCACCGCCGCCGAGAGCCAGTACAAGGCCGGCAACCCGGGCGTGGTGGAGATGGTCGACTGCAACGAGGTGGAGTACGAAGGCAGCTTCGTGGTGCTCAAGAAGACCGGCCTGCTGCGCGTGCGAGACGCGAAGGGCCGCGAACTCGAGAGCTTCAAGGTGCCCTACGGCTCCCGCCTGCAGGCGAAGCCCGGCGCCACCGTGAAGAAGGGCGAACTGCTGCTCGAGTGGGATCCGCACAAGACGCCGATCCTCAGCGAGAAGAGCGGCACCGTGCACTTCGAGGACATCGTCATCGGCGAGACCATCAAGGTCGAGGAGAAGACCGGTGGCGTCCGCGAGACCATCGTGATCGAGCACAAGGGCGAGCGTCACCCGCGCATCGAGGTGCGCTCGGCCAGCGGCGAGATCCTGGACTTCCACCACCTGCCGGCCAAGGCCCGCATCGAGGTGAAGGACGGCGACACCGTGAAGGCCGGCCAGCCGCTGGCACAGACCCCGAAGGAGTCGGCGCGAAGCGCGGACATCGTCGGTGGTCTGCCGCGCGTCACCGAGGTCTTCGAGGCCCGCAAGCCGAAGGAGCCCGCCGTGCTCGCCGAGATCGGCGGCGTGGTCGAGCTGCACTCGGACAAGCGCAAGGGCAAGATGACCATCCGCGTGGTGGGCGAGGGCGAGGTCGCCGTCGAGCACCACGTGCCGCAGGGCACGCACCTGCTGGTGCACGCGGGCGACACGGTCAACGCGGGCGATCCGCTCGTGGAAGGTCCGCGCGATCCGGCGGACATCGTGCGCATCAAGGGCGAAGAGGCCCTCTACGTCTACATGCTCGACGAGGTGCAGAACGTGTACCGCGCCCAGGGCGTGCCCATCTCCGACAAGCACATCGAGATCATCCTCAAGCAGATGCTCTCGAAGGTGCGCGTGGTCGCCAGCGGCGACACCTCGCTGCTACTGAACGAGGTGGTCGACAAGAGCGTCCTGCGTCGCGTGAATGAGGAGCTCGACGACATGCTCTTCATCGAGGAGCCCGGCCAGACGACCCTCCCGAAGGGCACGCTGCAGCCGCGCGACGAGGTGAAGGAAGCCAACGCCACTGCCGAAGGCCAGGGCAAGGACAAGGCCAAGACCCGGAAGCCCAAGAAGGCCACGGGCCGCACCCTCCTGCTCGGCATCACGAAGGCCAGCCTCCAGAGCGAGAGCTTCCTGAGCGGCGCCAGCTTCCAGGAGACCACCAAGGTGCTCACCGAGGCGGCCCTGAAGAGCGCGGTCGACACGCTGGTCGGCCTGAAGGAGAACGTGCTGCTGGGTCACCTGATCCCGGCAGGCACGGGCTTCAAGCCCTACCAGGGCATCAAGGTCAAGCGCCTCGTCGAGGAGCCAATCGACGACGAGACGAGCGACCAGGAGATGGAAGATGCCGAGCTCGAGGCCGAGGCGCTGGGCGCCGAGCGTCCGGGCACCGGCACGACCGTCGGCGAGCGCCAGGCTGCCATGGCCCAGGGCGGCGAGCCGCAGGGCGAGACCCTGCTGGCCGTCGAGGGCGAGGGCGAAGAGCCTGTCTCCGACGACGCGTGAGCGGCTCTCCGTCGGACCATCCCGTGAACCCATCCCCACCCGGTGCGCCAAGCGCACCGGGTGGCGGTCTTCCATGGTGGCGTGACGGTCTGCGCTTCGAGTGCACGCAGTGCGGCAACTGCTGCAGCGGCCCGCCAGGCGCCGTGTGGTTCACGCGTGACGAGGGGGTGGCGATGGCCGCCGCGCTTGGCATGCAACTGGAGCCCTTCATGCAGGCATTCGCGCGCCACATCCACGACCGATGGTCGCTGACCGAGCGTGCGGGCCCGCGCGGAATGGACTGCGTGCTGCTGGACCGCGAGTCGCAGCCGGGCAAGGCGCTGTGCCGCGTCTACGAGGCACGTCCCAAGCAGTGCCGCACGTGGCCGTTCTGGCAACGCAACCTCGTCTCGCGCGACGCGTGGGCGCGCGCGGCCGAAAGCACGCCCTGCCCCGGAATGAACGGCGGCACCTTCTTCCCGGCGGAATCGATCGTGAAGCGCCTGCTGGATGAGCGCCAGAGCGAGGAAGGCGCCAGGTGGTGAGCGAGCGTGCCATCTGGATGGAAGCCGCCGCACGCGACGAGGTGACGGAGGAATTGCGCGCGATGGTCGCCGAGGCGGAGGTGGCCGTGCGCGCGCGACGTCCGCTGTGCATCTCGGGCGGCGCGTGCTGCCGATTCGAGCGCTTCGGTCACCAGCTCTGGATGACGGGCCTGGAGGTGGCGTGGTGCCTTCGACAGGTTCCCGCGACACCAGGCGCCGCGGCGGTGGACGACGCCGTGCGCCGCGGCGAGTGCCCCTTCCTTCGCGACGGGGCCTGCAGCGTGCACTGGGCCCGTCCGCTCGGCTGCCGCGCCTACTTCTGCGACGGGGCCGGCGAGGGCTGGCAGGAAGCGCTGCTGGAATCCTGGCACGGCCGCGTGCGTTCGCTGCACGAGCGGCTCGCGGTGCCCTACCGCTACGACGAGTGGCGCCGCCTGCTTCGCGTCTTCGCCGAGCCTGCGTAGCATGGAGGGCTCCATGGCCCGCCGCCCCGACAGCGTGGATCGCGTCGCCTTCGTCAGCCTCGGCTGCCCGAAGAACCTCGTCGACAGCGAGAAGATGCTCGCCATGCTGCAGGAGGGTGGCGTGAAGCCGGTGAACGAGAGCGACCGCCCCGACGCGATCGTGGTGAACACCTGCGGCTTCCTGGAGGCGAGCAAGGAAGAGAGCCTGGACGTGATCCGCGACGCGGTCGAGCGCAAGAGGCGCGGCGAACTCAAGCGCGTGGTGGTCGCCGGCTGCCTGGTGCAGCGTCACCGCGCGAAGCTTCTCGACTGGGCCCCCGGCATCGACGCCATGATCGGCGTGTTCGACCGCGATCACATCGTGGAGGCGGTCCGAGGCACGGCACCCGCGCGCGAGGGAGTGGGCGAGGGGGCGCCCCGCTACTGGATCGCCGCCAACGCGCTGCAGGCGGCGAAGGACCGCGGCCTGAACACCGTGGGCCTGACCGTGAATGGCGCCGACGGCAAGGGCGTCGGCTATTTCGAGGGCGACGCGAACCGCTTCCGCCTGACGCCGCGCCACTGGGCCTACCTTCGCGCGAGCGAGGGCTGCAACCAGCGCTGCGCGTTCTGCACCATCCCGAGCATCCGCGGCAAGATGCGCAGCAAGCCGATGGACGAGATCGTGCGCGAGGCGGGCCGCCTGATGGACGACGGCGCCTTCGAGCTGAACGTGATCGGCCAGGACACCACGAGCTGGGGCATGGACATCGGCGACGATCGAGGGCTCGTGGGCCTGCTCGAGTCGCTCGACGGGGTGGCACGCGAGCATGGCGGCGGCTGGATCCGCCTCATGTACGCCTATCCGAGCACCTTCAGCGACTCCATGATCGACGCGATGGCGCGGCTGCCGAACGTGCTGAAGTACATCGACATGCCCCTGCAGCACGCCAGCGACCGCATGCTCGAGCTCATGCGCCGACGCACCTCGGCCGCGCACACGCAGGAACTGCTCGGCAAGCTGCGCGCACGCGTGCCCGGCATCGCGCTGCGCACCACCTTCATCGTGGGCCACCCCGGCGAGACCGAGGCGGACTTCGAGGCCCTGATGGACTTCGTGCGCACGAACCGTTTCGACATGGTCGGGTGCTTCAGGTACAGCCCCGAGGAGGGCACGCCGAGCGGCACCATGCACGACGACGCGAAGCTTCGCGTGCCGCCCGAGGAAGCCGCGCGCCGCGAGGAGGCCCTGATGCTGCTGCAGCAGGAGATCGCCTTCGAGCGCAACGAGGCGATGGCCTCCGAGAAGCGCAAGCTGCAGTTGCTGATCGACGGCCCCGACACCGAGAACGAGGCAGGCAAGGGCGAGCGCGTGTGGCTGGCCCGCGCCACCTTCCAGGCGCCGCAGGTCGACAGCGTGACCCGCGTGATCGCCAGGCGCGAGCTGAGCCCGGGCGAGCTGGTCGACGGCGTGGTGACCGAGGCGATGGACTACGACCTGGTCGCGCGCCTCGAGGACGAGATGACCCGCCGAGTCTCGCTGCCGGTCGCGCGGCGCGGCCACTGATCGCGGGGCGCGGCATGCCGCCGAAGGACGACTTCGACCTTTCGCCGGCGGAACGCGAGCGCATCCGGACGATCGAACTCTTCATCGCGAGCGAGCCCGAGGACGGCAGACGGATCCGCATGTCGAATCCGATCGGGTGGATTCCGGTCGGTGCCATGATCGTGCTCGCCGCCGGGTACATCTGGGCCGCGCAGCACTTCGGCTGGAAGCGCAACCAGGGCCACTGGTCCATGATCCTCCTGCCGCTGATGAGCCTGCTCGGCGTGAGCGCGGTCGTGCTCGGCATGCGCGGAAACCGGCGTGGCCGATGGCGCGCCATGCGGGCGGCCGGCTACCCCGTCTGCATCGCCTGCGGCTACCGCCTGGACCGGCGCGCGCCGGGCAGCGACCACTGCCCCGAATGCGGCAAGCCCGACGCGGAGCAGGTGGTGAAGGGCTGGCCACCGCATCCGGCCCGGCAGACCGACGAACCTCCTCCCGAAGAGCCATGAGCGACCTGCGACCCATCTCGCACTGGGGACTGTGGATGCGCATGCACGAGCCTGCGGGCCTGACGCTGCGCCACCGCTTCATCGTGCATTTCTGGGCCAACTGGGAGATGCTCAAGCAGCCACGTGACCTGGTCATAAGTTCGCTCGTCGCGCTGATCCCGACCGGGACGCTCGCCACCGCGGTGTGGCTCACGCGTCCACACAGGCGCGGCAGCCTCGTGCATGCGCTCGCGCACGACCAGACCATGCTGCTCCTGGTGGTGACCGGCGTGGTCGTCGGATGGCTCGTGGCGCAGCACCTCTTCTTCGTCTACGCGATGCAGCGCTGGTACGCGCCGTTCGTGCGCCGCGAGATGTCCCGGCGAGGCATTCCCATGTGCGAGCGCTGTGGACACCGCCTGTCACCCCAGCCGCCGGCAGCCTGCCCCGAGTGCGGGGTGCCCCTGCCGGGCCCGCAGGAATCCACGCCGGTTTCCGGCTAGAGTGTGGGGCTCCCCGAGCCGCTCCCGTGCCCATCCGCAACTTCTCCATCATCGCGCACATCGACCACGGCAAGAGCACCCTCGCCGACCGGCTGCTGCAGGCCACCAAGGCCGTCAGCGATCGCGAGGCGCGTGCCCAGCTGCTGGACAGCATGGATCTGGAGCGCGAGCGCGGCATCACCATCAAGGCCAGCGCGGTCACCGTGCAGCACGTCTACAAGGGCGAGACCTACCAGCTGAACTTCATCGACACGCCCGGTCACGTGGACTTCGCGTACGAGGTGAGCCGCGCGCTCACCGCCTGCGAGGGAGCGGTGCTGGTGGTGGACAGCACGCAGGGCGTTCAGGCGCAGACGGTGGCCAATGCCTACCTTGCGGTGACCAACAACCTGGAACTGATTCCGGTGATCAACAAGATCGACCTGCCCGCCGCAGATCCCGACGGCGTGGCCATGGAGATCGAGCAGGTCCTGGGACTGAAGGCCGAGGACTGCATCCTGGTGAGCGCGAAGACCGGCCAGGGCATCCAGGAGCTGCTCGACGCGATCTGCGAGAAGCTGCCGAGCCCCGCGCCACCGAAGACCGACAAGCTGCGCGCGCTGATCTTCGACAGCGTGTACGACGACTACAAGGGCGTGGTCGTCTACTTCCGCGTGTTCGACGGCAGCATCAAGGCCGGCGACAAGATCCGCATGATGGGCACCGGACGCACCTTCACGGTGACCGAGCTTGGCCGCAACACCCCCTTTCCGCAGAAGATGCAGAAGTTCGGCCACGCCGAGGTGGGCTACATGGCGGCCAGCATCAAGACGCTGGCCGACGTGCGCGTTGGCGACACCATCACGCACGAGAACGATCCGGCCGACGAACCGCTGCCCGGCTACGAGGAGCCGAAGCAGATGGTGTTCTGCGACTTCTACCCCAGCAGCAGCGGCGCCGACGGCGGCAGCGGCAAGAAGGGCGACTTCGAGGCGCTGCGCGAGGCGATCGAGAAGCTTCACCTGAACGACGCCAGCTTCACCTTCGAGGTGCAGCACAGCGAGGCGCTGGGCTTCGGTTTCCGCTGCGGGTTCCTGGGCCTGCTGCACATGGACATCGTGCAGGAGCGCCTGGAGCGCGAGGGCAACGTGGAGGTGGTGCAGACCGCCCCCACGGTGACCTATCGCGTGGCGCTGAACGACGGTTCCGAGCTGGAGATCCACAACCCCGCGGACCTGCCCGACCTCAGCCACGTGTCCGGCATCCTGGAACCGCTGGTGAAGATCGAGATCATCTGCCCGAACGAGAACATCGGCGACCTGATGAAGCTCTGTGACGCGCGTCGCGGCATGTTCAAGAGCCAGCGGTTCCTGAGCGACACGCGCCAGATCCTGGACTACGAGCTGCCGCTGGCCGAGATCATCTACGACTTCTACGACAAGCTGAAGTCCATCACGCGCGGCTACGGCACGATGGACTACGAGCTCATCGGCTTCAAGCGGGACGACCTCGTGAAGGTGAACATCCTGGTGAACAACGAGCCGGTGGAGGCTCTCAGCCTGATCACCCATCGCGCGCTGGCCGAGCATCGCAGCCGCGTGATCCTGGAGAAGCTGAAGAAGCAGATCGACCGTCACCAGTTCGAGATTCCGCTGCAGGCCGCGATCGGCGGCCGCATCATCGCGCGCGAGAGCATCAAGGCCCTGCGCAAGAACGTGCTGGCCAAGTGCTACGGCGGCGACGTGAGCCGAAAGCGCAAGCTGCTCGAGAAGCAGAAGGAAGGCAAGAAGCGCATGAAGACCGTGGGCATGGTCTCCATTCCGCAGGAAGCCTTCATGGCCATCCTCGACCAGGGCGACTGAGCCCGCGGGACCCCTGCGCGGCGACTAGACTCGCCGCATGAAGAAGACCCACTCGATCGTCGCCAGCGCCGCGCTCGCCGCGGCCGGTTTCCTTGCCGCGCAGTTCGCGGCACCCCGCATGGCCGTCGCGCGCGCGGTGCCCGCCGCCGACCTCGGTCCGGCGCAGGCGGTCCTCCTCGAGGGCAAGGACGGGGCGATGAAGCTGGTCAACGCCGATGGACGTCCGGGCTGGGGTGACGAGCCCACCGCCAAGGCGTGGTCTATGGGCGCGGTGCACGTGGACAAGGTCCTGAAGAAGCTGCTCGACAACAAGAGCTACCAGGACGACCGCGCACGCTTCGACGAGGAAGCCAAGAACCAGGGCCAGGAGTTCCAGAAGGAGATGGACGCCCTGAAGGCGCAGTACGGCGAGAAGACCAAGGACGACCCCGACTTCGCCACGGGTCAGGCCGCGGTGCAGGCGCTGTTCGAGCGGTACCAGAAGTGGCAGGCCGGCCTTCAGGCCGCGCAGGGCAAGCTGATGGCGGAGCAGGTCGAGAAGGCCTACCGCGAGCTGGTGACCGCGGTCGACGTGGTCTGCGATCGTCGGAAGGTCGACGTGGTCTACCGCTTCATTCCATCGGCCACGCCCTTCGAGTCGCAGGATCTCGGCAACGCGATGATCCAGGTGCAGGCGCGCACCTTCCTGCGCGCACCCGAGACCCTGGACCTGACCGCGGACGTGCTGAAGGAACTGAACCTGCCCGCTGACTGAGCGCCTAGCGCCCGGTCTCGGCAAGTCGGCGCTCGACGGCGCGCACCAGCGTGCCAGCGAGCGCCGATTTCGCTTCCTGCATCGACGGCGCACGCGCGCCGAGTTCCTGCGCAAGGCTCGTCACGGGCCTGCCGACCAGGCCGCATGGAACGATCAGCCCGAACTGCCCCATGTCGGGCGCCACGTTCAGCGCCAGCCCGTGCAGCGTGGCCCAGCGACTGATCCGCACGCCCATCGCGCAGATCTTGCGCTGCGGCGAATCCGCACCGACCCACACTCCGGTCGCGCTCTCGTCGCGCATGCCCTGCACCCCCCACGTCGCGAGCGTGTCGATGATCACCTGCTCGAGAAGGCGCATGTACCCGTGGATCCGAAGGTCCAGCCGATGGAGGTCCAGGATCGGGTACGCCACAAGCTGGCCGGGCCCATGCCATGTCACGTCGCCACCGCGGTCGGTCTCGACCTTCTGCACGCCCAGCTCCGCGAGCCGCTCGTCGCTGGCGATCACGTGCCGCTCGACGCCGGGCCGCCGGCTCACGGTGACCACAGGTGGATCGTGCTCCACCAGCAGCAGCCGCATGGGCACTCGGGCCTCGCGGCCTTCGACCACGGCCGCATGCTCGCGGCGCTGGCGGTCGAGCGCGCTGGCGTAATCCATGCGCTGCAGGTCCTGCACCTCCATGGGGGCCATGGTCGCAGCGTAGGGCATGCGCGGCTCCTCGCGCCCGCATCTACAATCCGACCTCCCATGGCCCGCATCCATCCGTCCGCCGTCGTGCTGGGAGACGTCACGATCCACCCCGACGCGGAGATCGGTCCCTTCTGCGTGATCGAGGGCTGCCCCGGACCCGTGCGCATCGGTGCCGGAACCCGGCTGCTGCATCGCGTGACCGTGCAGGGGCCATGCACGATCGGCGAGCGCAACACCATGTATCCCGGCGTCACGCTCGGACTGCCCCCGCAGGACCTGGGCTTCAGCCCGTCCGAGCCGGGCCCGGGTCTGGTGGTCGGCGATGACAACGTGTTCCGCGAGGGGGTGACGATTCACCGCGGCAAGACGCAGGTCGCCACGAAGGTGGGCAATCACAACTACTTCATGGTGAACTCGCACGCCGGCCACGACTGCGTGATCGGCGACCGCAACATCTTCGCCAACGGCACGCTGCTGGCAGGCCACGTCGAGGTGGCCGATCGCGTGATCACGGGCGGCAACGCCACCGTGCACCAGTTCTGCCGCGTGGGTCGCGGCGCGTTCGTCGGAGGCCTGACGGGCTTCAGCCTGGACCTGCCCCCCTTCTTCATGACGACTGGAATCAACATCGCAGGCAGCATCAACGTGGTCGGCATGCGCCGCAGCGGCATGAGCCGCTCCGACATCGACACCGTGAAGTGGGTGTACAGGGTGCTGCAGCGCAGCCAGCTGCCGAAGCCCGCCAAGATCGAGGCGCTTCGCGCGCGCGCCGGCGATCCGGTCGTGGACGAGTACATCGCGTTCGTGGAGTCGGCCAAGCGCGGCATCGTGCCCGGCGAGGGCACCGTGATGCGTGGCTCCGCCGCGAGCGCGGAGTGACGCGATGCACCTGCGCCTTCGCGTCCTGGCCAGCGGCAGTTCCGGCAACGCGGCGCTCGTGACGGCGCATGACGGATCCACCCGCCATGACCTGCTGATCGACATGGGGCTTTCGCCCCGACGAATGCGCGGCCTGCTTCGGGCCGAGGGCACCGATCTGGAAAGCCTGTGCGGCGTGCTGCTGACGCACGGCGACGTGGATCACCTGCACGACGGCTGGGCCAAGGCGTGGCCCACGCTGCTCGCGCCACCCGTGATCATCCGACCCTCGCACGGACATGTGCTGCCGCGCGCGGGGCTTGCCAACGCCGCGACGCGCTGGATCGCCGAGCCGCTCGAGATCGGCCCGTTCCGCGTGGCCGGTTTCGAACTGCCGCATGACAGCGAGGGAAGCACCGGATTCCGCATCGAATGCGGCAGCCACGCGATCGGATGGATCACGGATCTTGGCCGGGTGGTGGACGGGCTGGACGCGTTCCTGGTGGGCGTGCGCGTGCTGGCGCTCGAGAGCAACTACGACCCGCCGCTGCAGCTGGCAAGCCCGCGACCCGCGCACCTGAAGCGACGCATCATGGATGGACACGGTCACCTGTCGAACCAGCAGGCCCTGGCACTCGTGCGCCGGCTCGAGTCGCTTGGGCACCTGCCGGAACAGCTCGTGCTGCTGCACCTGAGCGAGCAGTGCAACCATCCGGATCTGGTGCGCGCCCTGTGGCAGCGCGAGGCGCCGCACCTGCACGGGCGCATGCGCGTCGCGAACCGCCGCGAGCCCACCGAGGCGATCCACTGCGGCGCCGCGCTGGCTCTCGCAGGTTGAATCAGGACTCCGGAATGCCCGCCGCGCGCTGCATGGCGAGCCATGCGGCCGGATCGCGCACGAACGCACCCACCGGCTCTCCCGCCACGCACAGGGGCACCAGCATCGGCATGCCTGCCGGAAGCGCCTCGTGCAACGGGATGGTGACCGCGCCTTCAAAGCGGCCCAAGACATCGAAGCGACGATAGATCTGGACGGGCGCGGAGAGCGGCACGCGCTCGCATCCGGCGCACACCGGCGCCTCTCGCTCCGCCCACCATCCAACGATCTCGCCCTCGAGCGCGATGGTGCCCGGCTCCATCAAGGCCAGCGTGCCATCATGCGCGCGCACGGCCTCGGGCCACGCGGGCACCACCAGCGAACCTGGTCCCGGCCAGCGCAGGGCTTGAAGCCCCGCGTACATCGCGCTGGCGATCGCCTGACGCGCCTCGGACATCGCCGCAAGCAGCGCTTCGGGCATCGGTTCGGCGCTCCATGCGCGCCGCAGCGCCTCGCAAGCCCGGCCCACGATCACGTCCGCCTGATCACGCGCATACGCACGATGCGGCGCGGGCATGTCGCCCAGTCGCCCCATGGCGATCGTGGCCGCCTGCAACTGCACCCACGGCACCACGCTCTCGCGCATGCGCTCTCCAGCCTCGCCCGCAGGCCAGGCACGCGCCGCCTTCGCAAGCTGCATCGCGTGCGCCAGCAGCGCGGTCCAGGCATCGGCCGAGTCGGAGGCGGACATTGCACAAAAGCCTAGCGGTTTGCCGGGCTCCGGCACCCTCGTGCCCGCGCTAGCCTCGCCGCTCCGTGAGCGACTTCATCGGCCACAAGTGCGGCATCGCCCTGGTCCGCCTGAAGCGGCCCCTGGAGGCGCTTCGCGAGCATCGTGGCGACCTGCTCTGGGGCTTGCGCCGCCTCTACCTGCTCATGGAGAAGCAGCGCAACCGCGGCCAGGACGGCGCGGGCATCGCCAGCGTGAAGTTCGACATGCCGGCGGGCGAGCCCTTCCTGATGCGCATGCGCAACGCCAAGCGCAACCCGGTCGAGCGACTCTTCGACGACGCGCTCAAGCCGGCTTCGACCCTCTCGGCCCTGGAACTGCGCAGCGCCCATCCCATCGAGCTCAAGCGCCGCGTGCCCATGCTTGGCGAGGCGATGATCGGCCACCTGCGCTACGGCACCTATGGAGGCCGCGGCCCCTCCTTCTGCCACCCGTATGTCCGCCGCAGCAGCGTGGCCAGCCGCAACCTGGTGATCGCCGGCAACTTCAACCTGACCAACAGCAACCAGCTGTTCCGTGCGCTGGTGGAACTGGGCCTGAATCCGGTCGGCGACACCGACACCGGCGTGGTGCTCGAGAAGATGGGGCACTTCCTGGACCTGGAGCACGACCGACTGCGCGCCTCCTCGGGGCCCGGCAGTTTCCGGGGACTCGATGGCCAGCCTCTGGCCGAGGAGGTTGCCGCGCAGGTCGACCTGCATCGCGTGCTCGCGAACGCCACCGAGCACTTCGACGGCGGCTACGCGTTCGTGGGCCTGACGGGCGGCGGCGACGCCTTCGCCTGCCGCGATCCGAACGGCATCCGCCCGGCATTCGTGGTCGAGACCGACGACGTGGTGGCCGTCGCGAGCGAGCGCGCGGCGCTCACCACCGTGTTCGGCGTCGAGCCCTCGGCGGTGCGGCCGCTCGAACCCGGCCACGCGATCGTGATCCGTCGCGATGGCCGCGTGATCGACCAGCCCTTCCGCGATACGGGACCCCGCACGGAGTGCTCGTTCGAGCGCATCTACTTCAGCCGCGGCAACGATCCCGACATCTACGTCGAGCGCAAGCGCCTCGGCGGCGAACTGGCCCCCCGCGTGCTCGAGATGCTCGGCGGCGCCACCGACCAGGCGGTCTTCGGCTTCATTCCGAACACCAGCGAGACCGCCTATCTGGGGCTTGTCGAGGAGGTGGAGCGGCGCATGCGGCAGGCGCGCGCGCGTGACCTGTCCGCCCGACTGGCCGCGGGCACGCTCACGGCCGCGCAGATCGACCAGGCCCTCGCCTTCGGCGTGCGCGCCGAGAAGGTGGCGCACAAGGACCAGAAACTGCGCACCTTCATCACGCACGACGAGGCGCGCCGCGATCTGGTCGCGCACGTCTACGACGTGACGCTTGGCGTCGTGCAGCCCACCGACACGCTCGTGATGATCGACGACAGCATCGTGCGCGGCACCACGCTGCGGGAGAGCATCGTGACCATGCTGTCGCGACTCCAGCCCGCGCGGATCGTGATCGCCAGCTCGAGTCCGCCGATCCGCTATCCGGACTGCTATGGCATCGACATGAGCCAACTCGGGCGCTTCGTGGCCTTCGAGGCTGCGGTGAAGGTGCTGCGAACCCGCGGCGAGCAGCGCGTGATCGACGAGGTCGAGCGTCTCTGCCAGGCCCAGCAGCACCTGCCCGACACCCGGATGGAGAACCACGTGGCGCGCATCTACGAGGCCGTCTCCGACGCCGAACTCGAGGCCGCGGTGGCCAGCCTGATCCGTCCGACCGACCTGGCGTGGCGTGGCTCGCTGCACGTGGCCTACCAGAGCCTTGACGGTCTCCGCCGCGCCATGCCCGCGCACACGGGGGCGTGGTACTTCGATGGCCGCTACCCAACGCCAGGCGGCTACCGGGTCCTGAACACCGCCTTCCTGCAGTGGTGCCGCCGGGAAGACGCCCGGGCCTACTGAGACCCCCCCGTGGGAGCCCCGAAATGGGGGCAAAATGACCATCGGCAGCGCCTGAAACCCCCTTCCCCTTGACCGTTGGGGCCGTTTCGGTTCTACTTGTCGACCCGCCGCTGCCAGGTCTGGCAGGGCGTTCATCACTGGCTCCAGGAGTCCGAATGGCTCGTTACACCGGTCCCAAGGTCAAGCTCTCCCGTCGCGTCGGCGTGCCCGTGGCGGATACGCCCAAGCACACCGCCAAGCGCCAGCTCAACGCGCCCGGCATGCACGGCTTCCGCGGCAAGCGGGCCAAGCCCTATGGCGTTCGCAAGGACGAGAAGCAGAAGCTTCGGTACCACTACGGCGTGCTCGAGGCGCAGTTCCGCCGCACGCTCGCGACCGCGGGCCGCATGACCGGCAACACCGGCGAGGTGCTGCTGCAGCTGCTCGAGCGTCGTCTGGACAACCTGCTCCGTCGCGCGGGCTTCGCCCGCACCATCTGGGCGGCGCGCCAGATCGTGGCCCATGGCCACGTTCGCGTGAACGGCCAGAAGGTCGATCGTCCGAGCTACGTCATCGCCATCGGCGACGTGATCACGATCAAGGACAAGACCCAGAAGCTCATCCGTGACAACATGGAGAGCATGGC
>JBIIOC010000145.1:0-4196 GCA_044337135.1 Phycisphaerales bacterium
GCGGCAGCGGCGGTGCCACCCTTGCGGCTGTACGCGGCGTTGAACTCCTCGATCACCTCGAGCTCGCGCTCCAGCGCCGGCTCGTGCAGGCCCGTCACCAGCGCCGTGATGCGCCAGGCGTCATCGCGCGCCGCGCTTCCAGACTTCGGGAACAGGTCCACCGCCGCCCGGTCGAACTCCTCCAGCCGCTTCACGGGAACCACCAGGCGCGCAAGCATCCAGCGGTTCGGCGAGCCACGATGGCGCGCGTAGTGCTCCACCGTGGCGCGCATCGAAAGTTCGGCGGGCGGAAAGAGGCCTGCGTAGTCGATCGATTCTTCCATGAGTCGTCGGAGCGAGCGCATCGATCAAGCGTAGTGCATACGCCGCCGCCGCGCGGCGGTAGGATTCCGACATGCGGTGGCAAAAAGTGTCCGACTTCGTGATCCGCCTGCCCGACAGGCCGGGTGCGCTCGCGGGACTCGCGGCACGGTTGCGAGAGGCCGACATCGAGATGCTCGGCATGTGGGGGCCGATCCACGGACGCCACACGTCGGGATTCCACTGCATTCCCGCCAGGCCGGAGCAGTTCCGCAGCTTCAGCCGCGACTCGGACATGAACGCCTTCGAGCGTTCGGCGTTCCTGCTGTCGGATCCCGCGCATGGCGGCGGCCTGATCGCGGCCCTCGACGCCATCGCGCAGGCGGGCATCAACATCGAGGTGATCCAGTCGATCGTGATCGATGGCGCGGTTTCGGCGATGGTGTGGGTTGACGAGGCGGACGAGCCTGCGCTGGCGACCGTGCTCTCGAATCGATGATCTAGAGAAGGTCGACCGCCACCTCGCTGGCGAGCATTCGCCCGCGTTCGGACAGGCGCAGCGAGCCAGCCACGAATTCGAGCAGACCGGCCTCCACATGGCGCGCGATCGCGAGTCGGCGGGCGACGCCGCGGGTGCCGCGCGCAAGAAGTGCGGCCACGCGCGCCTCGGGCATGCCCTCGAGCAGGCGCAGTCCCATCATGAACGCCTCGCCCACGCGGCCATCCTCGTCGAGCCGCTCCACGTCCTGCACCGGCGACCAGGGGCCGGATGCGAGCCAGTCGCCAAGACGCGGCACGTTGCGCCATCGCAGACCGCTGGCGTGGCCGCTGGCGCTTGGCCCGACAGCCAGCCAGTCGTCATTGCGCCAATACAGCTCGTTGTGACGGCAGCGCTGACCTGGTCGCGCCCAGTTGCTGATCTCGTAGTGCTCGAATCCGGCGGCGCCGAGCGCCTCGCACGCGGCCTGATGCATCGCGACCTCGAGATCCTCGGGCGCGGACTGCACCACACCCTTCGCGTGCCGCTGGCCAAGCGGAGTGTTGGCCTCGTACATCAGGCCGTAGCAGCTCACGTGGTTCGGCTCCAGTTCAAGCGTCCGTCGCAGGTCGTCGCGCCATTCATCCAGCGTGCCGCTGGGCACGGCGTAGATCAGGTCGATGTTCACCTGCGCCATGCCCGCGGCGCGCAGGAGCCCCACCGCACGCGCGACCGAGGCCGGGTCATGCGTGCGCTCGAGCGCCTGGAGCAGTCGCGGCTGAAAGCTCTGCGCACCCATCGAGACGCGCGAGACGCCGGACGCCACGAGCGACGCCGCGATCTCGGGCGTCACGGTCTCGGGGTTCGCCTCGACGGTCCATTCCGCATCGGACCGCCATGGGAAGGCTGAGCGCACCGCGCCGAGCAAATCGCGCAGCTCTTCCGGCGCGAGCATCGTGGGCGTGCCGCCACCCACGAAGAGCGTCTCGAGCGGAGCCGTCACCCGTGGCGACCACGCTTCCAGTTCCCGCTTCGCTCGATCCACGAACGCGCGCTGCCGCCCCTCGCCATCGACGAAGCTGTAGAAGTCGCAGTAGTGGCACTTGTGCCGGCAGAACGGCACGTGCACGTACGCCCCACGAAACGCCGCCGTGCCCGCATCGAGGGCTTGGGGCAGCGAGGGCGCCGGCGAACCGGCCTGCGGTAGCGTGACATCGCCCTGCGGCATCGGGGAAAGCCTATGCGGAATGCAAACACGGGTTGGCTAGCATCTGCCCCGTGATCGACGGAAACGCAACAGCGGTCGTGGGCCTGCAATGGGGCGACGAAGGCAAGGGCAAGATCGTGGATCTGCTCACCAGTCGCCATGACGTGATCGTGCGCTACAACGGCGGCGCCAACGCCGGCCACAGCGTGCAGGTCGGCAGCGAGCGCTATGCGCTGCATCTGGTGCCGAGCGGCATCCTGCACCCCGACAAGATCTGCGTGATCGGCAACGGCGTGGTGGTCGACCCCGAGAAGCTGCTGCAGGAGATCGAGGGACTGCGCGCGCGCGGGATTCGTGTGGCCGACAACCTGCTGGTGAGCGACCGTGCCCACGTGGTGATGCCCTACCACAAGGAACAGGACGCGGCGCTGGAAGACTTCATGGCGGGCGAGACCAGCGGCGACGCGGGCAGCCTGGCCATCGGCACCACGCGTCGCGGCATCGGACCCGCCTATGGCGACAAGGTGGATCGCAGCACCGCGATCCGAATGGGCGATCTGCTCGACGCCGCGTACCTGCGCGAGCGCCTGCGCGTGATCTGCGGGCTGCGCACCCGCGAACTCAAGGCTCTCGGCGTGCAGGCGCCCCCGCTCGACCCCGACGCGCTGGCCACGCGCTTCGCCGAGGCTGGCGAGCGGCTGCGCCCGCACGTGACCGACACCGTCTACGGCCTGCACGACGCCGTGAAGGCCGGCCGTCGCTTGCTGTTCGAGGGCGCCAACGCGAGCCTGCTCGACATCGATCACGGCACCTACCCGTACGTCACCAGCAGCAACTGCAGCACGCTCGGCATTCCGGCGGGCACGGGCCTTCCCATGCGCACCATCGGGCGCGTGCTCGGCATCATGAAGGCCTACAGCACCCGCGTGGGCGGCGGACCGTTCCCCACCGAGCTGCTTGATGCGATCGGCGACGGCATTCGCACGCGCGGCCGCGAGTTCGGAACCACCACGGGCCGACCGCGTCGCGTGGGTTGGCTCGATCTGGTCGCGGTGCGCTACGCCAGCATGATCTGCGGTGCCACGGGCATCGCCTGCACGCTGCTCGATGTGCTGAGCGGCGTGGATGAACTGAAGATCTGCACCGGCTACCGGCTGCCCGATGGCCGCAAGACGGACCGCTTCATTCCCGATGCGCATCGGCTCGAGGGCGCCACGGCGATCTACGAGACCCTGCCCGGCTGGAACGAGCCGATCCGCGACGCCGAGGACCGCGCCGCGCTGCCCGAGAACGCGCGCCGCTACCTCGACCGCATCGAGCAGATCCTGGACCTGCCCATCGAGATGGTGGGCGTGGGGCCTGATCGACGCCAAACGCTCGAGGCCGCCGTGGCGGGCGCCTGACCTGCCCATGACCGGCGCCAACGACAGCCCGATCGCGCCGCGAACCATCGCGCCCCTACCGCGCCATGTGGCCATCATCATGGATGGCAACGGTCGCTGGGCGCAGCGGCGCGGACTGGCGCGCGTGATGGGCCACCACGAGGGCAGCAAGACGGTGCGCCGCATCGTGACGGCGTGCGCCGAGCGCAAGATCGAGGCACTCACGCTGTACAGCTTCAGCAGCGAGAACTGGAGCCGCCCCGCCGACGAAGTGGCCGCGCTCATGACGCTGCTGCAGGAACACCTGAAGAGCGAGCTGCCGGTGATGCTGCAGAACGGCATCAGGTTCCGGCGCATCGGTCGCCGTGAAGGCATGCCCGCCGAGGTGCTGGCGCTGCTCGACGAGACCGAGCGCGCCACAGCGCACGGCACGGGAATGACGCTGTCGCTGGCGCTGAACTACGGGGCGCGTGCCGAGATCGTGGATGCGGTGCGCGCGATCGCGGCGAAGGCGAAGCAAGGCGCACTTGACCCGGCCGCGATCGACGAGGCGACCATCGACGCGCATCTCGGCACGTCGGGCCTGCCCGACCCCGACCTGCTCATCCGCACGGCGGGCCAGATGCGCGTGAGCAACTTCCTGCTGTGGCAGATCAGCTACGCGGAGCTGCACGTGACCGAGACGCTGTGGCCCGATTTCGGGATCGAGGATCTGGAGCGGGCGTTCCGCGACTTCGCGGGAAGGCAGCGGACGTTTGGGGGGTTGAAGGCGCGGTAGGTGGCGCACGGGGGCGAGGTTGCAGGCGCGCGCATGGCATCGGTCACCGCG
>JBIIOC010000005.1:0-49587 GCA_044337135.1 Phycisphaerales bacterium
CGGTCGCATCGACATGGGTGACGTGTCGGTGCTGATGACGCTCTACGGCGCGGAGCCGGTGCTGGGCATCGGAGACCTGGATGGCGATGGCGAGATCACGGGCGCCGATCTGGAGATCCTGAGTCAAATGACAAACGAAACGCGCGGAACGTCGAGCACTCGACCGGGTGACTGAGTTGGGCCAGGACGGTTGGGGTTCAGGCGTGTTCGGCCGTCTCGCAGGGCGTGACCATCAGCTGGTTCGCCACGGGACCGCTCAGGCCCACGCGGGTGCGCTCGACCTCGATGATGCATGGCTCGCCCGGCTTGCAGACGCGCAGTTCGCAATGCTCGTGCACCCCCATCGCACGAAGCAGGCACTGATCGTTCTCGGGCAGGCCGGCCATGCAGCCCGCATCCAGCCGCGCCCGCTGGCCACGCTGCAGCTGCGTGAGCGGCACGCGGGGTCGGCCAGTGGTGTCACGCGCCTCGGGCATTCCGTGGAGTCTAGGTGCGAGGCGAGGTCCGTTCAACGGCGAGCGTTCAGCGCGGCGGCGTCGGGTTCGAGCCCGCCCGTTCAAGCGAGTTCACCACGAACCGCAAGGAGCACTCGACCTGCGGCGCGATCGTGTCGCGCGGACGGAATGCCGATCCGTTCGAGCCCGTGCCTTCGGGCGCAAGCGCGAACTCCGGCACCACCTCGCCCTTGAGCACCCAGATGCCCTTGGCGTCGAGGGGGTTCAGGCGCGGCACCGCACTTGCCGGGCAGCGGATGCGGTACCAGCCGCCGACCCTGGCCCCGTCGGCGTTCAGCGAATACGCCTCGATGTCGAACTCGCGAACCGAGCTGTTGGAAGCCACGCCCACCTCAAGGATCTCGATCGTCCAGGTGATCGGCTGGCGCATGCGGCGCTGGCGAAGCGGATCCCGGAACCAGCGCTCGACCTCGGCGCGGTAGTTAGCCACGGCTCGCGCATCCGAGCTGGCGTCGGGGACTGTCACGTTGCGAGAGGTCAGGTGCTCGCGAAGCATCTGGCCAAGCGTGCGCCGAACCGCCAGGGGGTTTCCGAAGTTGTCGGGACCGGGATCCTCGGTCGTCTTCGGCGCGTTCGCGGGCTTGGCGTTTCCTGACTCCAGCGCCTGCAGTCGCTCCTTCGCGGCCTGCAGTTCGCGCGTCAGTCTCTGGTTCTCGGCCTCGAGTGCCTTGATCCGATCATCGGTCGAGGCCTGCGCGAGACAGGGAGCATGCGTGAGGGCCAGACAGAGGGCGAGCAGGCAGGCGCGCAACATGCCCGGATCGTATCGGCCGGTCGAACCTCGCGACTATGCTGCCTGCATGCGAGCGTTGCGCAACCTCGTGCGCATGGCCTGGAGGCGGCTGCGTTGGCAGCGCGGCCTTGAACTTGCGGCGCCGGGGCTGCTCGTCGCGGCGGGGGTCGCGGTGGCGGCGCTCCTTGTCAGCAGATGGGTGCGAATCGAGGGCTGGTGGATTCCTGCCGTCGTGGGCGTCGGTGTGGGTGCCGGGCTGGCATGGCTGCTCGGTCGCGTTCGGCCGGCACCGTCAGAGCGCGCCGCGGCAATCGAGATCGACATGCGTCTGGGCCTGGAGGGCCGCCTGGCCACGGCGCTCGCCCTCGAGGGCCGCGAGGATCCGTTCGCGCGTGCCGCCGTCGAGGACGGTGCGCGGGTGGCGACGGACCCGGCGATCCTGTCGCGCGCTCGACGCGCCTTCGGGCTCTCGATGCCGCAGCGCATGGCCTGGGTTCCCGTCGCATGGGCCGGGTTCGCGCTGCTTGTGTGGATGGTGCCGGTGCGCGCTCCCTCGAGGCAGGAGCCGGCGGCCGAGTTGGCGGTCGCAACCCCCGAGGAACTCGAGGTCCGTGCCGCCGAGGCGGAGGCCCGCGTTAGGGAGGCGGTTCAGACGCTCGCCGAGAGTCCCGAGGCGAAGGAGCAACTCAAGGAACTGCTTGACGAATTTTCGACCATGCCGCCACCAGCCGTCGCGGCGGACTCGGCGGGCGGTCGCGACGCGCAGCAGCGCGAGACCGAGGCCCTGCAGCGCGCGGCGGCGCTGGAGCAGCGGCTTGGCGATGCGCTCGACTCGCCTGAACTCGAGGCGTCGGACGACCTGCAGGACTTCCTTGCGTCGCTGCCGAACCTTCCAAACATGGATCCTGCGCTGATGGAGGCGCTGAAGACCGGTCAGATGGAAGCCGCCATGGCGGCGTTGGAGCGATTGGCGAAGGACGCGTCAGGTGGCGATCCGAGGAAGGCCGAGGCCGCCCGCAAGGCGCTCGAAGCGATGGCGCAGGCGATCGAGCGCCCCGATGCGTCGGGCTCCGGGTCGCTTGCGGCCTCGCTGGAGAATGCCGGGCTCGATCCGAAGCTGGCGCAGGATCCTGCGGCCGCGGCCAAGGCGATCGAGGAGGCGGCGAAGTCCGGCGCGATCTCGAAGGAGCAGGCCCAGTCGCTGCAGAAGCAGGCACAGGCCCGGCAGGCATCACAGCAGCGGAAGAGGGAACTGGCCCAGAGCATGCGCGAGTGCAAGGGCGGTTCCTCGGACGCCGCCCGACGCGAACTCTCGCGTCAGCAAGGAGCGCAGCGCATGCAGGCGGCCCTGCAGATGGCGATGCAGCAATGCAACAACCCGGGTGCGGCGGGTTGGTCGATGCCCTGGACGCGGAGCAAGGAATCGAAGTCCGGTGGATCCGGTGGTGGAAAGGGTTCCGGCAAGGGCAGCGGCGGCAGGCCGGGCCAGGACGGTGCGCCCGACACGGCGGGGCGCACCGACGCGATCCCTGACGGCAAGTTGGCGAACAAGCAGGAATCCGCGGGTGACGGAAACCTGCTTGACGACGCTGCGGCTCGAGACTTCGTTCGCGCCGAGGGGCTGCCGTCCGGCACGTCCAACAAGCAGATCCAGGCGGTCGCGGCCAAGGTTGCCGCGGGGCTGGAGGAGGGCAGCGAGGAGGATCCGGTGCCGGGTCGCCTGAAGCAGGCGCACAAGCGCTACTTCGAGCAATGGAGGAAGCGACTCGAAGAGAAGGGCGCGGGTGCCGCACCCGCCGCACCGTGAACCGGCCCGTCCACACGCCCGACCGCTTGTCCGTGAGGTGACGACGTGCACATCGCCTTCGATCGACCTGCATGGCTGGTGTTGCTGGCGCTGCTGGTGCCGGTGGTGTGGCTCGGATGGCGTTCGATCGCGCATCTGGGTCGCGCCCGATCGGTCGGCGCGACCGTCGCGCGCGCACTCGTGGTGATCCTGCTCGCGGCAGGCCTCTCTCGGCCTTCCATCGTGCGCTCGGGCGAGGGCGTCAGCGTGATCGTGGTGGCCGACGCCAGCCGTTCCGTTCCATCAGCGCTTCGTCAGCAGGTCCAGGCATGGCTGCGGCAGCGGGTCGAGGCGCGCGCGACCCCGACGGACCGGGTGGGTGTGGTCACGGTTGCACGGACGCCGGAGATCGTCTCGGTGCCATCAGCGGTCGTGCCCGTGGACACGTTGCGTCATGGCGGCGATCCCGTGGGAAGCGACCTTGCCGCCGGCGTTCGAACCGCCCTGGCGATGCTGCCGCCCGACACGGCGCACCGCATCGTGCTCGTGAGCGATGGCGTCGAGACCTCGGGCAACCTGGCGGAGGCGGCGGAGCGTGCCGCGGTGCTGGGCGTGCCGATCGACGTGGTGCCGGTGGTGCGGCCCTCGGTCGCCGACGTGATGGTCGAGGCGCTTCGCACGCCAGCGCGCGCACGCCGTGGCCAGGTGATCGACGCGCGCGTGGTGCTGCGAAGTTCATCGGCAACGTCGGGCAGGCTGCGACTGCGCATGGATGGGCGGTTCGTGGATCTGGATCCGCGCGGGTCCTCGGATGCGCTCGCGCTCCGGCTGGAACCGGGCCCGAACGCGATCTCGATTCCCTTGCCCATGGATCGCTCGGGCGCCGTGCGGCTGGAGGCCGTCTTCGAGGCGGACCAGCCCGCCGCCGATTCGGTCGGCGAGAACAATCTCGGCGCCTCGATCACGCTGGTCGCCGGCGAAGGCCGCGTGCTGCTGGTCGGTGAGGGGCCTGCGCTCGTTCCGATCGTGCAGGCCATCGAGGCCGCCAACCTCGAGGCGGAGGTGGTGCTTCCGGACGGGCTGGCCTCGCGCGTGGCGGGAGGCGACCTTGACGCGTGCGTTCTCGTGGATGTCCCGCGGTGGGCACTGGACGCGGAAACCGATCGGGCGCTCGCCGCGAGCGTGCACGATCTGGGGTGTGGCCTTGTCATGATCGGCGGCGTTCGCAGCTTCGGTGCGGGTGGCTGGAACGAGAGTGCCGTGGCTGGTGCGCTGCCAGTCGACATGGTGCCACCGCAGGAGCGGAAGCTTCCCACCGGCGCCCTGGCGCTGGTGATCGACTGCTCGGGCAGCATGATGACGCCCGTCCCGGGCGCGGGTGGTTCCAGCCAGATGCAGATCGCGATCGAGGCGGCGATCAAGGCGGTCGGCGCGCTCACGCCGAAGGATGAAGTCACGGTGATCGCCTTCGCCGGCGAGCACACCACGGTGGTGCCGCTTACCCGCTGCGAGAATCGCTCGGGCATCGAGTCGTCGCTTCGATCGATCCAGGCCGCGGGCGGCACCAACATGTTTCCGGCGCTCGAGGAGGCGCGGAAGGAGCTTGCCAAGAGCCGCTCCGCGACTCGCCACGTCGTCGCGCTGACCGATGGCGCGACCTCGGGCAATGCGGCCGACGGGTTCGCGATCGCCGCGGCCATGCAGAAGGATGGCATCACGCTGTCGACGGTCGCGATCGGTGACGGCTCCAACGACGGACTGCTGGCGAGATTGGCGAACATCGCCAACGGCCGCTTCTACGCGGTCACGGACACCCAGAGCCGCGTGTCGATCCCGCAGATCTTCATCAAGGAGGCGCAGCTCGTCCGGCGTTCCATGGTCTGGGAGGGGGAGCCCTTCGTGCCCGCGCGCGTTGCGAGTGCGGAGTGGACGCGCGGTCTCGATGCGATGCCGCCGATCGGCGGTTACGTGATCACTGGCGCGCGCGGCGAGCCGGCGCAGCTTGGGCTCGTGAGCCAGTCCGATCTTCCGGATCCGATCCTTGCGTGGTGGAACCACGGGCTGGGACGTGCGGTGGCCTTGACCACGGATCTCGGCGGCACGTGGACGCCGGATTGGGTGCGCTGGCCCGGATACCAGCCGTTCGTCGCGGGCATGATGCGCTGGGTCATGCGGCCCGGCTCGCCGCCCGATCTTTCGGTTCGCACGCGCGTCGAGGGTGACGAGGCGGTCGTCGAGGTGGAAGCCACCGGCGAAGTCGTTCGCAAGGCTCAGTCCGCCGAGGCGAGAGTCGTCGAGCCGGAGGGATCCTCGCGCTCGCTCATGCTTCGACAGGTCGCGCCGGGGCGATGGAATGGCCGCTTTGCGGTGGATCGCGCCGGTGCCTATCTGGTGAACGCCGCCGTGAGCATGGCTGCCGGTGAACGCCCCATGTTCACCCAGGCGGTGGTGAGTGTTCCCTATCCGCGTGAATTCCGCACTGCGGAATCCGACCTCGCGCGTCTGGAGGGGATCGCGCAGCGCACGGGTGGTCGCGTGATCCGGATCGGCGACACCGACGCGGACCTGTTCCTGGACGAGGGCTTGCCCGTGCCGGAGACGGTTCGGCAGGCCTGGGATCTCTGCGTGTATCTGGCCGCGATCCTGTTCATCATCGATGTGGCGGTGCGACGCCTTTCGCTCGAGTGGAACGCAAGACCCAAGGCCGAGCTCGTGCGCGACACGGCGCGCGTGACGGCTGCCTGGAGGCATGCGCGCGCAAGCGCGCGTGGCGAGGCGCCGTTCGCGGCGCCGCACGCGGCGGGCGACGGGGGAGCTGCGGCGGACGAGTCTCGAGATGTCGCGTCGGCCGCTGTCGCGGAATCGACGGCGTCGCCGACGCGGCCCGCGATGCCTCAGGCGGAGGAGCCGGAGGATGAGTCGCCGATGGGCCGCCTGCGTGCCGCCAAGCGAAGGGCACGGGGAGGATCATCATGACCGCGCCCGTGATCCACGACGCGGCGTCGGCGCGCGCCGCAGCGGATTCATTCCGAAGTTCCGCCGCGCAGATCAGGGACGCGATCGAGAGCGCGGTGGTCGGTCTTGGAAGCACGCTTGAGGAGTGCCTCTGGTGCCTGCTGGCCGATGGGCACCTGCTGCTCGAGGGCGTGCCAGGACTCGGCAAGACCCTGCTCGTGCGGAGCATCTCGCAGGCGACCGGCCTGCGATCCGGCCGCGTGCAATGCACGCCCGACCTCATGCCAGCCGACGTGCTTGGCACGCCCGTGCTCGTCGAGGATCCGTCAACCGGCCATCGCGTGCGGCGCTTCCGGCCCGGTCCCGTGTTCTGTCAGGTGCTTCTGGTCGACGAGATCAACCGCGCCGCGCCAAGGAGCCAGAGCGCGCTGCTCGAGGCGATGCAGGAACGGTCGGTGAGCGTGGATGGGCAGTCCATGCCGCTCGAGCGTCCCTTTCTCGTGCTGGCGACGCAGAATCCGATCGAGCAGGAGGGCACCTATCCGTTGCCCGAGGCGCAGCTCGACCGGTTCCTGGCGAAGGTGCGCGTGCCGGTCCCCGATCGCGCCGCGCTGAACGAGATCCTGCGGCGGACCACGATCGAGGCCCTGCCGAAGGTGCAGCAGGTGATCGATGCGCCGGGCCTGATCCAGCTGCAGGCGCTGGCGCGTCGGGTCGCCGTGGCGCCGCACGTTCTGGATTGGGCGATCCGCCTCACGCTCGCGTCACATCCGGATGGATCGCATGCAGCGCCCTCCGCGAAGCGATGGATCCGCGTGGGTGCCGGACCACGCGCCGCACAGGCGCTGCTGCTGCTGGCCAAGGTTCGCGCGCTGCTCGCCGGCCGGCATGCCGTCGCGATCGAGGATCTGGCGGCCGTCGCGCCGTGCGCGCTTCGCCATCGACTGCAGCTTTCCTACGAGGCCGAGGCGGATCGCGTGGACGTCGACCGCGTGATCGCGCACCTGATCGAGCACACGCCACAGGAGGCCGCATGAGCGCGCTCGGTCGCATCGACCAGCTGCTCGACGCCGCGATGGTGGCCGCGCTCGATCGGCTCGACATCACGAGCCGGCGACCGCTGCAGGGCACCCGTCAGGGGGAGCGCCGGAGCCGTCGTCGCGGACAGGGCATGGAGTTCGCGGACTTCCGCCCTTACGCGCCGGGTGACGACCTGCGCTTCGTCGACTGGAACATCTACGGGCGCATCGAGCGGCTCTTCCTCCGGATCTTCCTGGAGGAGGAGGATCTCTCGCTGGTGGTGGCGGTCGACGAGAGCGCGAGCATGGGTTTCGGCTCGCCCGCCAAGTTCGATGTCGCGCGCCGCATCGCGATGGCGCTGGGCTACGTGGGGCTGGTGAACCAGCATCGCGTCACGCTCGCGGGCCTGCGCGAGGATCGCGCGGAGCGCCTGGAGGGGCTGCGCGGTCGACGCAAGGCGAGCGAGGCCGCGAATTGGCTGCTCGGTCGACAGCCCGGCGGCGCGCTCGATTTCGCCGCCGCCGTCCGCGACGTGGCCGCGTCGCGGCACGGTCGTGGCATCGCGGTGATCGTGAGCGACTTCCTGTGCGAGCAGGGTCTCGACGCAGGGCTGCAGGCGCTGCGAGTGCGCGGATGGGACACCTTCGTGCTGCAGGTGCTCGCGCCCGAGGACGTCTCGCCCGGATCGCATGGCGTCGTGGGAGACCTTCGGCTCGTCGATTCCGAGCGCGCGACCGAGGTTGAGGTGACCGTCAGCGAGGCACTCCTGCGCGAGCATCGACGCAGGCTCGAGGCGCACAACGCCATGCTGCGCGACCTCTGCACGCGCATGGGGGCGCGACACCTTGCCATCGAGACGACGGTCGACCTTCCGCGGCTCATGCTCGAATCCCTCCGACGCGGAGGCCTGCTGCGATGAGCCTGCTCACGCCGATGCTGGGCGGAGTCCTGCTGGCGGCCACGATCGTGCCGCTCGTCGCGCTCTACATCCTGCGGCTGCGCCGCACGCGCAAGGTGGTCGGCAGCGTGATCGGCTGGACCCGGCGCACCGAGGACCTGCGAGCCAATGCACCGTTCCAGCGCATTCGCATGACGCCGCTGCTCCTCCTGCAGGCGCTGTTGCTGGCGCTCCTGGCGCTCGCCGCGGCGCAGCCCGTGATTCGGGGCTTCGGCGGGGGCGCCTCGCGCGTTGCCTTGCTTGTCGACTGCTCCGCAAGCATGCGCACCATGGATTGCGAGGGGCGTTCCCGCCTCGAGATGGCCCGTGAACGCGCGCTCGCGCGTGCGCAGGCGCTGCTCGGCGCCGGGCTGTTCTCGTTCGATGCGCCCGAGATCATGGTCGTGGCATTCGCCGAAACGGCGGATGTGCGCGCGCCATTGGGCCGGAGCGTCGCACGGATCGAGCAGGCGATCGAGTCGATCATGCAGACCGACGAGGCCACCAGCCTCGGTCCCGCGCTGGAACTGGCGCGAGCGCACCAGGCGGGGGTCGGCGACGACGCTTCCACGAGGACCATCGTCCCGATCCGGATCGAGATCTTCAGCGACGGCAAGTTTCATGATTCGGCCGACGTGGCGCCTCGTGCCTCGGAGACGGTCGAGTGGGTGCGCATCGGATCCGAGCAGACGCGCAACGCGGGATTCGCCGCGGCAGGACTGGAGCGCAGTGCCGAGGATCCCGCGCGCGTCGAGGCCTTCGCCGCACTGCGCAATTTCGCTCCAGAGGCGCAGGCGCGTCGCGTGGCGATGCGCGCCGACGGCAAGGGCATCGCGGTGACGGCCGACGCGATCGAGGTGCCGGCACTCGTGCGCGGCGAGGGATCGGCACAGCCAGGCGAGCGACGCGTCGGCTTCGCGCCCTTCACCGCCGGGGGTCAGCGTCTGATCGAGCTCGCGAGCGAGCCGGGCGACGCGTTCGCGAGCGATGATCGTGTCTGGGTCGCCTTGCGCGCGGCGCGCGCGCCGACGGTCGCGCTGGTGGGCGATGACGCTTCGCTTGAAGCGCTGATTTCGGCGCTGCCGCTCGGGGGCCTCACGCGGCTGGATCGCGCTGCGGCCGACGCGGCGATCGCGAAGGATCCGGGCTGGGCCGAGCGATTCGACGTGGTCGTGAGCGTCGGCGTGCCCGTGCGCGACATGTCACGCGGGCGATGGCTCCACTTCGGACAACCGCCCGTGCTGCCTGGTCTGCATCCGTTGCCAGATCCGGGTCGCGACTACGCGCGCACCGCCCGGCTGGATCATCCGGCCCTTCGCCAGTGCAATCTGAACGAGCTCGTGGTGCGAAAGGCGCACGCGCTCGCGGCCGAGCGCGGCTGGACGCCGCTCATCGAGGGCGGGCGTGCGCCGCTCGCACTTTCGGGGCGCACGCCAAGCGGTTTCGCGATCCTCGTCACGTTCGAGCCGGGTGATTCGAACTGGCCGTTCCAGCGAAGCTTCGTGAACTTCACCGCGCAGGCGATCGAGATGCTGGCGGGTCTTGCGGAGGTCGCGGGCGAGGAGAGCGTGGACCCGGGGGACATGATCCGCGTGCGGCTTCCAGATGGTGTGCAGGCCGTCACGGTTACGCCACCGGGTGAGCGTCCGGTCCCGCTCGCCGTGCGCTCGGGCGAGGCGGCATGGGGTCCTGCGCGGATTGCCGGCGCCTACAGGGTCGATTGGACGGGGAAGGATGGCGTTGGACAGTTCCGGTGGGTCACGGTCAACCAACTCGACCCAGCCGAGTGCGATGTGGCCGCGGCGTCGGCCGTGTCGCTCGGCGGGGCGTCGGTCAAGCCTTCCGTGGGTGCTGGCGGCTCCGTGGAAGCGTGGCCGTGGGCGCTCGGTCTGGCGTTGGCGCTGCTGGTTCTCGAGTGGTGGATCTATCACCGCCAGGCCGCGCGCTGACGCCGTGCTCCGCGCCCTATCATCGCGACCATGAACGAGGACCGCATCGCGAATTTCGAGCGCATGGCGCAGGCCGATCCGACCAACGAGATGGCGCACTTCAGCCTTGGCAACGCCTACCTGCAGGCCGGGCGCCACGCCGAGGCATCGCAGAGCCTGGAGCGCTGCATCGCCATCGCGCCGGAGATGAGCAAGGCGTGGCAGCTGTGCGGGCAGGCGCAGATCGGTGCGGGCTGGGCCGACAAGGCCGCCATCACCCTGACCAAGGGATTCGAGGTGGCGGCGCGCAAGGGGGATCGCATGCCGCAGCAGGCGATCGCGGATCTCCTTCGCTCGATCGGGCGTGAGCCGCCCCGGATCGAGAAGCCCGTCGACGAGGCGGCGGAAGCGCTGCGGGCCAGCGGTGCCTTCGTGTGCCAGCGCACCGGGCGACCCGGCACCCGACTTGAGCATCCGCCGTTCAAGGGACCGGTTGGTGCGTGGATCCAGGAGAACATCTCCGCGGAGACCTGGAAGGCCTGGATCGGGCAGGGCACCAAGGTCATCAACGAACTGCGCCTGGACTTCTCGCGCGACCGTGACCAGGAGGTCTACGACCAGCACATGCACGAATTCCTGGGGCTCGATCCCGAAGCCCTTGCACGCATCCGCGACGCTGCCGTCGCGGCGCAGGGTCGCTGAAGCGTGGGCGCGGTGCCCAGCGAGCGCCTGGCGACTGCTCTGGCGGGCTGTCCGTTGCAGACCCCGCTCGTGGCGGCGGCCGGCACATGCGGGGTGCTGGACGAACTCGCCGAGGTCAGCGACGTGCGCTGGCTGGGCGCCGTCACGACCAAGAGCCTGACCCCCGAATCACGCGAGGGCAACGCCCCATGGCGCGTGGTCGAGACCAAGGGCGGCATGCTCAACGCGATCGGGCTCGCGAACCCGGGGGTGGAGGCTTTCGTGCGCGAGCATGCGCCACGCGCGCGTGCCATGCGTTGCTCGGTCATCGGCTCGGTCGCTGGGCACGGTGTCGATGAATTCGTGCGCGTCGCCGTCGCGCTCGAGGGTGCCGGCCTTCGCGCGATCGAGCTGAACGTCAGCTGCCCGAACACGTCCGACGGGCGCATGTTCGGTTCGGACCCGACGCTGCTGGGCACCGTGGTGCGCGCCGTCCGTGCCGCGGTGCGCATGCGGCCGCTCATCGTGAAGTTGCCGCCCGACGGCGATCCCGTCGCGCTGGCGCGCGCGGCGGTCGAGGCCGGCGCGGATGCGCTCACGCTGTGCAACACCTTCCCGGCCATGCAGATCGATCCCGAGTCACGCCGTCCGGCGCTCAGTCGCGGAAGTGGCGGGCTGTCGGGTCCGGGCATCCATCCGATCGTCGTGCGGATCGTGCGCGAGGTGCACCGTCAGGTCGCGGGTCCGGCTGGCGTGCCGATCATCGGCCTCGGCGGGGTGCTCGACTGGCGCGATGCGGCGGAACTCATCCTTGCGGGCGCGACGGCCGTCGGCGTCGGCACCGCGTTGCTGGTCGATCCGGGCTCGCCGAAGCGCATCGCGCAGGGACTCGACGCCTGGTGCGCCCGGCAAGGCGTGCGCACCGTCGGCGAGCTGGTCGGCGCCGTGCAGGCATGAACCACGCCGAGCGCGAGCGTTTCGACCTCCTTCTCGAGTCCGTGCTCGAGTCGCTTCCCGAGGAACTGCACCGATTGCTCGACGAGGCGCCCCTTGTGGTTGAGGACGCGCCGTCGCGGGAGCTGCTCCGCTCGATGGGCCTGCCACCGGACGATGACCTGTGTGGGCTGCATGAGGGGCTCGCGCGCACGGAGCGGTCGGTGGAGCTTCCAGCGTTGCCGGACGTGATCACGCTGTTCCGGCGCGGGATCATCGAGCTCGCCGGAGGTTGGGAAGCCCTCGCGCAGGATGGAGAGACGATCGGGGGTGCGGAGGCGGTGCGTGAGGAGATCCTGGTCACGCTGCTGCACGAGATTGGCCACCACTTCGGCCTCGACGAGGACGATCTTGATCGACTCGGTTACGCGTGAGCCTCAGCGCTTGCGAGCGGCTTCGGCCAAGGCCGTGGCGGCCATGTGCAGGATGCGCTTGCAGCTGACGCACTGAACCACCTTGCCGGTGTCGCCGGCGAGGCGGGCGTAGATCGCCAGCGGAATCTCGGTGTTGCAGGCACTGCAGGCGTACTCGCGGTGGCGCGCGTCGATCACCTCGACCTCGCTCATCGCCTCGCCCTCGTGCAGGTCCGCAACCTCGTCGAACAGCGTCATCGCGTCGGCGGGCACCTGCGAGGCGGCGGCGGCGCGCTCGCGCTCGAGCTCGCCCAGACGCTCGCTCGTGTCCTGTCGGCGCTGCACGCACTCGGCCTGGGCCGCGTCACGCAACCTGGTGCGCTCCGCCATCAGCGGCTCGAACGAGTCCAGGCGCTTGGTCGTCTGCTCCACGCGATCCAGCACGGCGAGGGCCTGCTCGTCGATCGTGTCCTTCTGCGCCTCGATGCTCTTCATCTCCTGGAGCAGCGCGTTGTACTGCTTCGTGTTGCCGCTCTGGTTCAGCTCGCCGCGCAGCCGCTGCACGCGCTCGTCGATCGCCCTGGACTCGACCTCCATGTTCGCGGCCTGCGCCTGCAGCTGCCGGCGCTGGTTCTCCACGTCGGTTCGCTGGGCCAGCAGCTCATCGAGCTGGCGCTGCTGTCCTGCAAGGAAACGGTCGGCCTGCTCGAGCCGGGACCGGAGCGAGCGCACCTGCACATCGACGCGGTGAAGTGCCAGCAACTGCTGCAGCAGACTCATTTCGAGACCTCCATGGGTGGTCGGTCAGCGTACACGCAGGAGCGTGCGCGCGTTCCGGGCGGTGTTTCGCTTCAGCCCGCGTCGCGCGTGCCAAGAACCCACCACGCGGCGGGCGCGGCCAGCAGCAGGCTGTCGAGCACGTCCATGGCGCCGCCCATTCCGGGCACCGTCGCGCCGGAGTCCTTCGCGCCGGCCTGTCGCTTCAGGATGCTCTCGGAAAGATCGCCGATCGGACCCAGGAGCGAGGCGAGCATGCCGAACACCGCGCCCTGCATGCCGCCGACCCCCATTGCCTGACCAAGCCACGTTCCGGCCGCAACGCTGCACGCGGCGCCTCCAAGGAAACCCTCCCATGTCTTCTTGGGAGAGATCCACGGAACCATGCGGTGCTTGCCGAGCGCCATGCCCGTGAAGTACGCCCCCATGTCGTTGCACTTCACGACCATCACGGCACCTGCGAGCGCCCACCACGGTGCCTCGGCGCGCAACGCGATCCAGCACGCTGGCAAGGCGCCGATCCATCCGGCCACCAGCAGCCACCGGCCCGTCTCGGCGAGCGCCTTCGCTGCATCGCCCCGCACGATCGCCGCCAGCGCCGGAAGCAGTCCAAGCATCGCCACGATCACGGCCGCTCGCGCGGGACCCGGCAGGTGCCAGCTTGAGAGAGCGACGCTGGCGAATCCCGCCAGCGCCACGGGAAGCGCGGACCAGAACGGCCACGCTTTCACGCCCCCGGCCCGAAGCAGTCGGGTGAGTTCCAGCGTGAGCGCCGGAACGAGCACCAGCAACGCGAGGGCCCCCAGCAGCAGGCCGCCAGGAAGCGTGCCGCCCGGCCACGCGTCGACCGCCAGATCCTGCCAGCGCGCGTCGAGCCACAGCAGTCCCGCCAGCAGCGCGATCAGGGTCGCTCCGGTCACGAGCCGCGTGCGAAGCATGGGTTCAGTAGATCGGGATGGATGGATCGATGTCGACGGACCACAGGTGGATGCCGCCAGCCACGCTTCGGACCCGCTCGAATCCCGCCCGTCGAAGGGCGGCGGCCGCCCGCAGGCTCCGGACGCCATGATGGCACAGGGTGAACACCTCGTTCGCCTCGTGGTCGCGGAGTTCCTCGAGGCGGGACTCGAGTTCGGCGAGAGGAAGGTGCACGCTTCCGGCGATGCAGCCGATCGCGCGCTCCTGAGCGGTTCGCACATCCACGATCAGGGGTTCGGAGGATCCGCCACGCAGAGCCTGAAGTTCGCGCGGAGTGATCTCCCACTCCGTGTTGAACGGATAGCCCTCGGGAAGACCTCGCGCGTCCAGTGCACTCATGGCGCCGACGTTCCTTCGGTGGCGACCCACATCCACAAGCCTGGCGCTTCGCCGCGCTGCGCAGGCGGAAGCGTTCCCTCGGCTTGCGTGGGGCCCTGCATCGTGAGCCACGGCGGCATGCCGAGAACCATCCGCACCGGTGAAACCACCAGCAGGACGGCTGGCCATCCCGCCTCGAGCGCCCCCTCGGCGGCCGCTGCATCGGGTGGCGTTCCCAACTGGATGGCGTCGCCAGCCGTGGGGAAGGTCTCGCCGTTCCGTGCGCTGCCTCCATTCAGGACCAGCGGCTCGGCGTAGGTCGGCTGGTGCTGGACCTGACCGCGAGGGGCCTCCACGCGCACCACGTCCCAGTTGCGGCGATCAAGGCCCTTCAGGCTCGGGCCCGTTGAACGCGTCGCCGGCGGAACCTGCGACGGCGGGGCCAGATCCGGCGTGGGATCCGGTCCCGCGTCGACCAGCGTGTCGCTGTCGTTCAGGCAACCGCCAGCCATCAGGCCGGACAGGGCACAGGCAACAAGGTTCAGTCTTCGGAGGGGCATGGCAATCCTGCGCCGCGCAGGGCGTCGGCGATGGTATCGAACTCGAATCCGCGACGCCCAAGCGTGCGCGTGATCCACACCGCGGTCCGGCCCTCGCGCTTCCAGCGGCGCATGTGGACGGCCAGGTCCTGCGCCCGATCGCCGTCGCCGGCGGCCTTTCGTGCGGTGTGCGCAGGAACGCCCTCGGTCTCGAGCCGCGCCGCCACGAGCTCGCTCGACACGGGACCGGCGCGGCGAAGGCTCTCCGCACGTCGCATGGCGTAGGCACCATCATCGATCCATCCGTGCGAAGCGAGCTGCTCGACGATCTCCCGTGCGATCTCCTCGCCCCAGCGCGGGGTCAGCCGGCTCACCAGCAGTTCTCGGCTATGGTCGCGACGCCCAAGGCGTCGCAGCGCGTCCGCGTGGCATCCCTCGCATTGCGCAAGCCGCTCCACCTGCCGGGCCAGCCGCGACGTCCAGGCGCGCCCTGCATCCAGCCCCAGGCGCTCCGCGGCGTCGCGGCGCAACGGACCGACGGTCAGGCGTCCGATCCGAACGCGCACAAGTCCGGGATCCTTCGCGTCGCAATCGACTGCCGTGATGGTCTGGCGCGCGCTCATGTCAGTTCATCCAGATAACCGGCGAGCTCGTTCGCGGCCTTGGTGTCGCCGGCGTTGCGCGCGACCGAAAGGCCCTCGCGAAGTGCGGCAATGGCCGACGCAACGTCGCCCTTGCGCTCGAGCGCCTTCGCCAGATGAAATCGCGCGTAGGCGTGCGCTGGATCCGTCTGGATCGTCCGCTGGAACCACGTCACCGCCTCGTCGAACCGGCCTGCGGAGGCGTGCTCCTGCGCGATGCCGTACAGGCAGAAGGCGTCCGACGGGTCCTGCTCGAGCATCCGCATGAGCGAATCCAGGCGACTGGGGCGTGTCATGGCTGACAGCGTAGTGCGCCTGCACGTGGCGGCGGAAGGAACTACCCTTTTGCCCCATGGCCCGCCGGTGCGCTCCAATCCTGTTGCTGGTCCTGCTGCCGTTGGCCGGATGCTTCGACAACACCTACGTGAAGGAGGACCGGACGGATCGCAGGCCACGCGTGCTGGCGGTCACTGATCACGAGGGCGGATCGCACGATTGCGTCCTGATCCATGATCGACTCTGGTACGTCGGGCAGGGGCCGCGTCTGCTGGTGCTGGAGGGCCGGGGCGCGCTCGTGAAGGCGGTCGAGGCGGGGCCCGTCGGAAAGACTGGCGCGATCACGGATCTCGTGATGCACCGCGGGGATCTGGTTGGCGTGGTGGGTGGCGATGCGGTCGTGCGGTGGGACATCGCGAATCCGCGGGCGCCAGTCCTGATCGACCGCGTCGACGCCAGGTCGCTCGGCCTGGAACCGTGGACGCTGTCGCTGGTCGGTAGCGACCTGTACATCTCGGGCCGGGGCGGCGTGCTTCGCGCGAGTGACGGGCGCCTGTTCCTGAAGGGCGAGAACACCGGCGGTGTCGTGGCGAGCGTGAATGGCATCGCCGCGGTCAGCGGTCGGCAGGTCCGGCTGCTGGAGGACGGCAAGTTCGTCGGTGCTGCCACCGCGCTCGAGCCCGGCGTCGCAGGCGTGTTCGGGTTCGCGCTTTCCGGAAGCAAGGGAAGCACCGTTGGGCTGATGGGCCCCGACATGCGAGAGCGTTCCGCCGAGGTCTTCTCGGCACCCGTCGTGCGGATGCGCGTGACGGGCGACCGTCTCTGGGTGCTCGCCGAGGACAGCCTCGCGACATGGAACATCTCCAGCGGCGAGATGAAGGATCCGGTCTACGCCAAGGTGAAGGGAGCGCGCGACGTCGCGGCGCTGAACGACAACCTGTTCGCGATGGTGGGATCCTTCGGCAGGGCGGTCTACCGACTGCATGACGATCGAGATGGTGCGGGCGACGAGTTCACCGACGTGAAGCGCGAGCCCGGCCGCCTGGAGCAGTCCGTGTTCGATGGACGGCGCATCGTGGCGGGCAGTTCCGAGGGCTACTGGCTCTACCCGATCCGAGGCAAGGCCACGCTGTCCGACAAGACGATCGACGTGACGCAGCTTCCCGAGACGAAGGCCACGCTCGCGTGGGGCACCGCGACGATCGAGGCCGGCGACGGCAAGCCGGAGACGCCGGACGAGGCACGCGGGGTCCGCATCGACGGTCCATCCGGAAAGGGCCGCTGGTCGCCTGGAGCTGATGGTTGGGTGAACTGCGTCGCGGCGATCGATGGCCAGCTCTGGGTGGGACATTGGCGGGGGATCACGGTTCTGCGTCAGGTTCCGCCGATCGTCGTCGAGGAGGACGAGGATGGCAAGCCGGTCGCTCCGAAGCAGGTCCAGCTCGAGGTCGTGGACGAACTGCGGATACCCGGAAGCGTGACATGGCTGCATCCCCTGCGCACCGGCGGTGGCGCCGCGTGGGTCAGTCGCTTCGGCGGGATGGGCGTGGCCGAGTTCGTGCCCGAGGGCGAGACGCCGAAGAAGAGCCCGGCGGAGTGACGCCGCGAGCGGCCTCGCTGCAGAATCGTCGGCAGATCGAATCCTCCGCGCACGACCCGCCGCGCGCCTTGCAGGACCGGCGACCATGGAAGATCAGCAGGTGGCTGAGCAGGCACCAGTGCTTGCGCGGAAAGAGCGCCATCAGGTCGCGCTCGACGCGTTCTGGATCGGCATGCCGCGAAAGTCCCATGCGGCGCGCCAGTCTTCCGACGTGCGTGTCCACGACCACGCCTTCCTGGATGTCGAAGGCGTTGCCCAGCACCACGTTGGCGGTCTTGCGCGCCACGCCACGAAGCGTCAGCAGCGCATCCATGGTGCGCGGCACCTCGCCGCCGTGTCGTTCGACGATCGCCTTCATGCTCTCGTGCACGGCGCGCGCCTTGTTGCGCCAGAAGTTCAGCGTGCGCAGGTAGGGAGCGATGGTTTCAGGCGAGGCGGCGGCGTAGGCGGCAGGGCTCGGAAAGGTCTTGAACAGCATCGGCGTCGCCTTGTTCACGCCGACGTCGGTGCTCTGTGCGCTCAGGATCGTGGCCACGAGCAGCTCGTGCGGCCTGGACCAGGTCAGCTCGCAGTGCGCGTCGGGATACCGCCGGCGAAGCGCGGCCAGCAGGCTTCGGGCGCGCGCGCGTTGCGCGTCGGACTTGCGCGGCAGTGTTCGATCCACGTCGCGATGCTACGGATGAATGGATGCTGGGGCTATGCTGGCGCGGTGCACGAGGCGCCGATTCAACTCTCCGTCACCCTGCAGCCCCTCGGCCGTGTCGCCGAGGCGCTCGACCAGGTGGCGTCCATGGGGCTGGCCGGCGTGCAGCTCGACGCGTCGGATCCTGACCTGCGCCCGCGCGAGATGAGCGAGAGCGCGCGAAGGGATCTGGCCTCGGCTCTGCGGCGGCGGGGGCTGATGGCCAGCGGGGTCGACTGCTTCGTGCCTGTGGAGCGGTTCGTGGATGCTGGTCGCGTCGAGCGGGCGGTCGATGCGGTGCTTGGCTCCATCGTCCTCGCGGAGGGGCTTGGCCGCGTTCCCGTCTGCCTGTTCATTCCGAGCGCCGCGGCCGATGTCGCTGATTCGCTGCGGCGTGAGGCGCAACGACGCGGGGTGGCGCTGGCGGATTTCGCGTGGCCCGTCGCGGATGAATCGGGAGCGATCGGAATCGATCCGGCCACACTGCTCGGGGCCGGTGCGGAGCCTGCCTCGGTGCTTCCCGGGCTTGTCGGGCGCGTGGTGGCGGCGCGCGTGGTCGACCTTCTACGCAGCGGACTTCGCGGACCGATCGGCGAGCAGGGCGGTTCGCGACTCGATGCGATGGCCTATCGACTGGCCCTTGAGCTCTCCGGGTTCCGCGGCCTGCCCGTGATCGACTGCCGGCAGTGGCAGGCGCCGCTGCAAGGGGCACGCCTGTGCGCCACGCGATGGATCGCATTGCTTCCCGCAGTGGGAGGATTCGCGTCATGACGAACGGACTGATCGTGCTTGGGCATGGCGTGGACCTCATCGACGTGGCTCGCATCGAGCGAATGCTGGTGGACCACGGGGATCGGTTCCGTGAGAAGGTGTTCACCGAGATCGAGCGCGCCTACGCCGAGGCCGGCGGACGTCGCAGTGGCGAACGGTACGCGGCTCGCTTCGCGGCCAAGGAGGCGGCCTTCAAGGCGCTCGGCACAGGCTGGCGAAGCGGCATCGCATGGAGCGACGCCGAGGTGGTGCATGGCGCGGATGGCGCGCCCCTCCTGCGCGTGCATGGCGAATTCGCGCGGGTGGCCCGCGAGCGCGGCGTCACGCGCTGGCTCCTGTCGATGACCCACACGGATTCGATGGCCATGGCGAGCGTTCTGGCCGGCCGCGAACCCGCGTCGGGCGGGTAGGATGTCCGCCCATGCGAAGGCGCGGCACCCCAACCCTTTACGAACTGGCGCGCAGCACGTCGGCGCCCGAGTCGACCGGCCGTCCATCATCGGGTGCGCTCGAGGTGGCGATGCGATCGATCCGCATTCCGCTCGGCTTCCTGTGGCTGCTGGGTGTCTGCGTTCTCATCCTTGCGGTGGTGGCCTATGCGTTCGGATATGGCCGCGGCCGGAGCGCTGGCTTCGCCGAGGGAGTGAGCCAGAAGCTGGAGGAGCAGGCGGCGCAGGCAAGCGTGCGCACGGTCAGGGACCCGCTCCGGCAGCCCGCGCAGGTCACTCTGGCGGCCGAAACCAGCCCAGCGGCCCCGGCGGAGGAATCTCCGGCTGGTTCGGCACCGGTTCCAGCGGGCGGCGAACCCCGGCAGGCGGGATATTGGTACTTCACCCTGGCTCGCCCTTCCGCGGCAGCTGCCAACGAGATGCTGGCTTTCTGCAGGGCCGAGGGGCTTGATGCGCACCTCGTTTCCGAGGATAATGGCCGATCTCGCAAGATCATCGTTCTTCCGCCCCTGGCCAATTCGGAGGCTCGCAAGACCCCCGCAGGACAGGCGTTGGAGGCGAAGATCAAGAAGGCGGGCGACCGCTGGAAGGCGAAGGCCAAGGGCAATCGGAACTTCTCCGATGCCTATCCGGAACTGTTCAAGGGTTGAGGCATCGCGCCAAGGCCCGCACTCGACACGAAACCCTCACCCCACGCAGACCATGAGCATCCACCCCAGCCTCAAGACCAAGTCCGGCGCCCTCAACCAGCATCGCAACGTGCTGAAGCGATCGGAGCGCATCGCGAAGCTCACCCTCGAGGCGGGCTACGACGCCGAGAAGGAAGGCGTGCTGGGCCTCGTGAAGGTCCGCTCGATCAAGCCGAAGGCCGGCAAGAAGCCCGCGAAGAAGGACGCTGCAGCCGCGGGTGACGCGAAGGCCGCCGCTCCTGCCGCCGCCGGCGCCGCCGCTGCCAAGAAGAAGTGACGCTTGACGGGAGCCTCCGCAGGCACCGAGTCGCGTCTGGCCGTCGAGCGGCTCATCGCCGCGCGAAGTCGTTCCATTGACGCCTCGGGAATCCGGAAGGTCTTCGACCTTGGCGCGAAGCTGAAGGATCCCATCAACCTGTCCATCGGCCAGCCGGACTTCCCGGTGCCCGAGGCGATGCGAGCGGCGGCCTCGCATGCCGTGCTCGAGAACCGCAGTGGCTATTCGGTCACGCAGGGCATTCCCGAGCTGCACGCCGCGATCTGGAAGCATCTTCAGGCGGACATCGGATGGCAGGGTCCCTCGGCTGACATGGGTTGCGTGGTGACCAGTGGCACGAGTGGCGGCCTGCTCCTGGGCCTGATGGCGGTGTGCGACGCGGGGGACGAGTTCATCGCCCCGGATCCATACTTCGTCATGTATCCGCAGATGGGCAAGATGCTGGGCGCGAAGTGCGTGCTGTGCGACACCTATCCCGACTTCCGCATGACGGCGGATCGCGTCGAGCCGCTGATCACGCCCCGCACCAAGGCCGTGCTGGTGAACTCGCCCAGCAATCCATGCGGCACGGTGATGACCGGGGCCGAGTTGCGCGACCTGGTGGATCTCTGTCGCGCAAGGGGCGTGCTGCTCGTGACCGACGAGATCTACGACGAGTTCTGCTTCCCCGATGCGCGCGAGGATGGTCGCTGCCCGAGTCCCGCCCGCCACTCGCAGGATTGCCTCCTGATCCGTGGATTCGGAAAGACCTACGGCTGCACCGGATGGCGACTCGGCTACGCGGCCGGACCGATGGCGATCATCCAGGAGATGTGCAAGCTGCAGCAGTACTCGTACGTCTGCGCACCGACGCCGCTGCAATGGGGTGTGGTGCCGAGCTTCAACTGCGATCTTTCGCCGCAGATCGCCGAGTACGCGCGTCGCCGCGATCTGGTGCTGAAGGCGTTCGACGGCATTGCGGAAGTGGCTCGCCCGGGCGGTGCCTTCTACGCGTTCGTGGAGGTGCCGCGCCGGCTCGGCCTCACGGCCACGCAATTCGTCGAGAAGGCGATCGAGCGGCGCGTGCTGGTGATTCCCGGCAACGTGTTCAGCCAGCGCGACACGCACTTCCGTCTGAGCTTCGCGACGAATCCGGCGAAGCTCGAGGAAGGCCTGACGATCCTGCGCGAGCTGATGTCCGCGGAGTGAGGGTCGGAGGTCGTTATCGGCGCAGCGCGCCGATAACGACCTCCGACCCTCACCGTCACTCGCCGGGAATGTGAACGAACGTGCCGCTCCAGGGGCTGCTTGCCGAGCCGAGCAGCTTGCGCGGAATGCGCCCCGCGCGCGCGCCGAGCCAGCCGGATTCGCAGGCGAGTCGCATCGCATGCGCCATGCGCACCGGATCCGTTGCATGCGCGATGCCCGTATTCAGCAGCACGCCATCCGCGCCAAGTTCCATCGCGATGGTGACGTCGCTCGGCGTGCCGACGCCCGCGTCCACGATCACCGGATAGTCGGCGCGTCCGCCATGCTCCGGACTCTTCAGCACCTGCAGGAGCACGGCGATCGCCTCGGGATTCGACACGCCGCGCCCGCTGCCGATGGGGCTTCCAGCCGGCATCACGCTGGTCGCGCCCGCGTCGCGCAGCCGCTGGGCAAGGATCGCGTCATCGCTCGAGTACACCAGCACCTCGAAGCCGTCCTTCACGAGCTCCTTGGTGGCTTCGAGGGTGCCGACGGGGTCCGGCAACAGCGTTGCCTTGTCACCCAGCACCTCAAGCTTCACCCAGCGCGAACCCGAGTTGCCAAGCTGCTCGAGAAGGTCACGGCCCAGGCGCGCCACGCGCACGGCGTCATCCGCCGTGAAGCAACCCGCCGTGTTCGGCAGGACAGTCAGTCGATCCAGCGGCAGCGCGTCCAGCAGCGATCGGCCGTGCGCGTCGTAGAGCCGCTCTCTTCGCACGGCCACCGTGACCGCATCGGCTGCGCTCGCCTCGATCGCCGCGCGGGTCTGGTCGAAGTCGCGGTACTTGCCCGTGCCGACCACCAGCCTTGAACGCAGCGAGAAGGATCCGACCTGCAGGGGCGGAATGACCGGCGTCGCGATTGGATTGACCGTTGACTGCATGAATCAGCCTCCTCCGACCAGCGTGACGACCTCGACGCGGTCGCCCTGGTTCAGCGCTCGTTCCGCATGCTGGCGGTGCGGCACGAGGTTTCGGTTCACCTCGACGGCGCATGGCACACCCTCGCGCCCAACCGCGCGAAGCAGCTCTCGAACCGTGCAGCCATCCGGCAGTTCCGTCGGGGTTCCGTTCACTTCCACCATCATCGCGGCGATCCTAGCGCCTCCACGCCGGCGCCTTTCCTAGGATCCGCGCATGCTTCGCGGTTCCCTTCTTGCCGTTGCCTTGCTGGTTGCGGCCTGCGGCCGGCCCTCGTACGACACGTCGACCCCCGAGGCGACGCTCGACGCGGCCGTGGAGATGGTCGACGACGGAGACGCGCGTTCCCTGCCGTTCCTGATCGAGATTCCGGCGCGAGATGTCACCTTTGAGGACGGCGTGACCGAGGCGAGCGCGATCGCCGAGGTGAAGGCGAAGGCGGGGCAGATGCTGATGCAACTGCTGCGTGTCGCGAAGAGGCTGCGCGAGAGGTTCCCGGGCGAGGTCGACCGCGAACTCAAGGCGGTCCTGGATCAGAAGGCCAAGGGTGCGCGCGACATCGCCATCGCCGTGCTCGCGGATCCCTCCGCCTGGATCGCCGCGCAGCGGCCACGACTGGCAGCCACCGACCTTGGCGATGGCACGGCCGCGCTGACATGGGACGACGAGCCGATCCTGGCCGGAGTGCTCACCCTGACCGAGACCGACGCCGGCTGGCGCTTCCGCGTGCCGGTGGAACTGGTGCGCGAAAGCCCCTACTGGCCGGACACCCGCCACGAATGGAGCGTGCTCGCGAGCATGATGCTGGCGGTCGAACATGCGCTGGAGGACTTCGAGCGTGACCTCAACGGCGGCAGGATCACCAGCCTGTCCATGGCGAGTTCGCGCGTCGGTCGACTGGTGGGCGAGAGCGTCGCGGTGCAGTCGATCATCTATGCCGCGATGAAGCGACCACAGGCCGAAGCCGCCGCGAAGCCTGAGGCCCAGCCGTCAACGACCCCGCCCACGCCCAGGGGCTGACGGGCGCCTACCGCAGGAACAGCCAGGTGACCGCCGCGAACACCGGCAGCAGGATCACGGCGGCCCAGGCCGCGTAGCCACCGAATCCCGGCATGCGAACGCCTTCGCGCGCGGCGATGGCCCGCACCATCAGGTTCGGTCCGTTGCCGATGTAGGTCATGGCGCCCATGAACACGGCGCCCAGCGAGACACCTGTCAGAAGTTCCCCGCGTACCCATCCCTCCGTGCCGAGCTGGACCAGCCCTTCGGCCGGAACCTGCTGCGTCGCGCCTCGGGCAACCTCGAGGAACACCAGGTAGGTGGGCGCGTTGTCCAGCACGCTCGAGAGGGAACCCGTCGCCCAGAAGAGCTTCCACGGCGCATCGAGCGCAAGCTCCGCTCCCTTGGCCCCGAGCACCGACAAGGGGACCTGCATCGCCAGGAAGATGCCGGCGAACAGGGCCGCGACTTCGGCCATCGGCGCCAGCGAGAAGCCGTGCGACACGCGCCGACTCCACGGCTCGAACCCCACACTCAGTGCCGCCAGCGCCAGCAACGCCATCTCGCGCGCGAGCGGCGGAGGTTCCAGTCCAACCAGCGGAAGCGGGCGGCCATGCTGCACCACCGCCACCACGGCCACCGCCATCAGAAGCAGGACGATGCTCGGCCATCCATGCACGCGCACGCGTCCACCGGGAGCGCCGCACGCGCCGAGCGGCTCGCTGCGCTGCAGGTGGCGATCAAGGACCGCATAGATGCCGAGCAGCGCCACCACCGTCACCAGCCATTCCTGCCAGAGGTTCGCCGTCCAGAGGAACGGCACGCCTCGAAGGAATCCCAGGAACAGCGGGGGATCGCCGATCGGAAGCAGGCACCCTCCGACGTTGCTCACCAGGAAGATGAAGAAGACGACCGTGTGAACGCGATGTGTCCGGTGCGCGTTCGAGCGAAGCAGTGGCGTGATGAGCAGCATGCTCGCGCCGGTCGTGCCCAGCAGGTTGGCGAGCACCGCGCCGATCGCGAGCATGATGGTGTTGGCCCTGGTGGACGCCGGGAGCCGGCCCTCCAGTCGCACGCCGCCCGCGATCACGTAGAGTGACAGCAGCAGCACGATGAAAGGCACGTACTCGAACGCTCCATGGGCAGCCGCGTGGAGCGCCGCCGTGCCGCCGAGATTCGCGGCCAGCCACCCGAGCGCGACCAGTCCAAGTCCCGAACTGAGCGCAAGCTTGCTCAGGTTGCGCTCCCACCAGTGCTCGGTGTGGGGGATCAGCGGAAGGATCGCCATGGCTCCAAGCAGCATGATGAATGGAATGCAGCCCACCCACCACGTCGGCTGCTCCGCCACGGCGGAAGGATCGAGGTGTCCGCCCAGGAAGGTTCCCCGCAGGGCGACCAGCGTCACCGCCGAAGCCAGCGTCATCGCGACCCAGCGGGTGATGCGCGCCACATGCGCCGACGACGAGTGGGATCCGTGCATGCGGATGTTGTAACGCACGGCGAGTCGTTGCGTCGGCCTGCCGGCACGGCTACCGTTGCGGCATGCGCTGGCTCGTCGTCCTCCTGATGTCGCTCTGCACCATGCGGTCGGTGCATGCGCAGCTTCAGCCGTACGTGTTCGAGTCGGATGCGCTGGGAATCCTCGAGCCGACGGATGTCGGATTCGACGCGGAAGGTCGCCTGCTCATCGCGGCCGGACGCGAGGGGCTTCTGCGCGTGGAGCCGGATGGGACCCGCACCAGCGTGGCCGCCGGCCGTTGTGATCGCGTGCCAGGTCGGGGCGCCATCGCCGAGCCGGCGTTGCATCGAGTGCTGGTGGGCGATGGCTCGTCGCGGCGCGTGATCGACGGTGCCGCATGGCCGATCGGCCGACTGCGCGCACCCGAATCGGCCGCCCTTGCGCCCGATGGATCCATCTGGATCGCCGACACGGGCAACGCGCGTGTCGTGCGAGTGAGTCCCGACGGCTCAGCCGCCGCCTTCGGCGAGCGCGGCTTCTTTCCCGGGCAGTTCGTCGCGCCGGCGGGCATCGCCTTCGACGAGGGCGGGCCGCTCGTTTCGGATCGACTGAATCATCGTGTCACGCGTCTCGCCTGGGACGGCTCCTATCGCGACCTCTTCGGGCTGCACGCCTTCCGTCCACGCGAGGGCAAGGGGAAGATCCACTATCCGCAGGCGCTCGCCTTCGACGAGCGCACTGGCCGTGTCGCCGTGGCCGAGCCCTTCGAACGCCGCGTGCAGATCTTCCGTCGCCCGCGGCCTGACGAGGTTCGTCGCGCCGTGCCTCCGATGCCGAGCAAGGATGGCGTGAACAGCCACTTCGGACCGGATTGCGCCGTGGGTGGTGACATCGTCGCCGCCTGGGAGCCGGAGAGCGGCTGCGTGGTCCTGTGGGACACGCGCCGGGATCCGCCCGCCCATGTCTCCACATTTGGCGGCACCGGTGATCGCCCGGGCGCATTCCGCGGTCCATCCTCGGTGCTCGTGGAGCCGGATGGTCGCGCGGTGTGGGTGCTTGACGCCCTCGGTGATCGGCTCGAGCGATGGGTCCTTGCACGTGACCCGAAGGATCCGGTTCAGTTCGACCCGTTCATGCCTCGCCTGGCGGTTGGGCTGCCGCTGTCCGTCGCCCGATCCGAGGCGGCCCTTCCCGAAGTTGCAGGCACCGAGCTCGTCTGGAGAGAGGGTCGCGTGGGAGTCGTCTTCGCGGATGGCAGCCTGGGGTGGACCGATCCGGCGATGGCACGATTCCAGGGCGAATCGACGCGAACACGAGTTCGCGACGGACTGGGCTCGGTCCGGGCGGCCGCTGTCGACGGCAAGGGTCGCCTGCTCATTCTCTGGCCCGAGGGGATCGAGATCCGGGGCGACAAGGACGCGGAGTTCCTGTCGCTGGCGCGAGTGGCGTCCGATCCTCGGGGCATCGCGGACCTCGGCGCTGCATTCGCGGTCTCCGATGCGGCAAGGGATTCGATCGTGCGGATCCTTCCCTCGGGCGAGGCTTCGGATCCGATGGCCGCCCCGCGACCGCCCGCGTCGCGCTTCGATGGCGCCGCCGCGAACGAGGACGGGCAGTTCTGGATTCCTGCGCGCATGGCGGGCGGAGGGGGCAAGCCGCTGTTCATCGTCGACTACGGAAATCACCGACTTCAGCGCTTCGGAGCGGATGGGCGATGGGAAGCGACCTTCTCGCTCAGCAAGAGCAGGGCGCGCGAGAAGACGGCTCCAAGCGAGGCGCCATCGGCGGAGGAGATGCAGCGTGCCGAGGCGCGTCGTCAGGAGGCCATGACGCGTGCGCGTGATGGCCACGGCGCGCTCGACATCCCCGGCGGCGGTCGGCTGGAGTGGAGCACGAACGGTCCCGTGCCTCGCGGCGAGCCGTTCACCATGCGGGTTCGAGCATTCGGACCGGATGGCAAGCCTCTGGAGGGACACGCGCTTGGTGTGGACTGCACCATGCCGCATCACGGACATGGCATGAACGTGCAGCCGGTGATCACGCGAACCGCGCCGGGATGCTGGACCGTGGATCCGATGCTGCTCCACATGCCGGGCCGATGGGAACTCTGCTTCGACCTTGCCGGAGCGGACTCGCGGAACCGCCGCTCCCAGTGCACGCTGGAGGTCGAATGATCCGGCTCGTCATTCCATGCGCCATCGCGTTGGCCGTGGCGGCCGGATCCGGAATCGATGCCGCGACGCGAGGCCGCCTGCTGAAGCTCGGGCCGCTGCCGCCGCTTCCACCCGATCCGACGAATCGCTGGAGCGATGACCCCAAGGCTGCGGAACTGGGGCTCTGGCTCTTCCACGAGCCGCGTCTCTCCCGCGACGGCGAGGTGAGCTGCGCGACATGCCATCAGCCTGAACTTGGATTCGCCGATGGCCGGGCCATCGCGAAGGGACTCGGCACCGGCAGGCGGCACACGCAGTCGCTGCTCAACGCAGGGCATCAGAGATGGCTCACGTGGGATGGTCGCGCGGATTCGCTCTGGAGCCAGGCCCTGCACCCTTTCGAAAGTCCGCTGGAGATGGGCCTTTCGCGCGGCGAGGTGATCGAACGGATCCGCGCCATCGACCCACTCCGCTCACGCTACGAGGCCGTGTTCGGCGCGTTGCCAGCCGCAGACGACACGAAGGGCATCGAGATCGCGTTCGGTCGCATCGGCAAGGCGATCGCCGCCTTCGAGCGACGCCTTGTCACCGGTCCGGCGCCGATGGACCGTTGGCTCGACGGCTTGCGCGCGGGCAGCGAGTCCCCGGTCGCCGGCTTCGGTGCCGACGCGATCCGTGGCGCGCGGCTCTTCGTCGGCAAGGCCGATTGCGTGCGCTGCCACGCCGGCCCCTTGCTCTCCGACGGCGAGTTCCACCTGATCGGCGTGCCGACGAAGGATGGCGGACCGCCGACCGATCGCGGTCGGCTCGAGGGAATCGAGCGCTTGCGAATGGATCCGTACAACGCGGCAGGCCCTCACAGCGACGATCCATCCGGCGCCCGAGCGCGCTGGACCGCGGCCACGCAGCCCGATCCGGAATCGTGGGGTCGTTTTCGGACCCCGTCGCTGCGGTCCGCGACGGCTTCGCCTCCATTCATGCACCAGGGGCAACTTGCCTCCCTGCAGGACGTGGTTCGCTTCTACGACACGCTTGAGGGGGCGACATCGCTGGACCATCATTCCGAGCGGCTTTTGGAGCCTTTGGGCCTCACCGAGCAGGAGCGCGCCGACCTGGTCGCGTTCCTGATCGGGGTGCAGGGCGCGATCCCGGACAAGGCACTCTGGACCGATCCGTGGCCGGAGAGGCCCCGGGAATTGGGTCAAAAACCGGGGCTCCGCACTTCCCCGGGGGCGAAATCGGGGCCATGATGAGCGCAGGCCCGGCCGTTGCCGGTGGTTGTCACTGCGCCCACGACCCAGACTGAAGGAAGCGACCTTGACCCCACGCCTGTCGAAGACCTGCCTCGCTGTTGCAACGCTGATGGCGTCCTGGTGCGGAAACGCGATTGCCCACGAGGGCGATCCCAAGCTGCGCGACTTCAAGGGCGCCGTGCAGGCCCCCGTGTGGCTCGCGGATCAGGCGGACCCAGTCGCGGAAGCCGCGCCCAGTTTCCAGAGCAACGGTGTGCGCCTGATGGCGTGGTTCCCGGTGACGGCCTTCAATGCCGCCAACACCAGCGGCAACGACGTGTGGGGTTACGTGAGTCCATCGGGCCGCGAGTACGCGCTCATGGGGCTCTCGCACGGCACCGGCTTCGTGGAGGTGACCAACCCCGGTTCATCCCGGATCATCGCGTTCATCTCGGGTCCATCCAGCCTCTGGCGCAACGTGAAGACGTACCAGAGCTATGCGTACTCGGTCAGCGAGGGCGGTGGCGGCATCCAGGTCTTCGATCTTGCCAACATCGACAACGGCGTGGTCACGCTCGTGAACACCGTCGATGCCGGCGCGGCCACGCCCGCCACGCACACGATGATCATCAACGAGCAGACCGGCTACCTCTACCGCATGGGCGGTGGCTCCAACGGCCTTCGCATCTACACGCTGAAGCCGACTGCCACCGCGCCAGCGGCCAGCGCGACCAATCCCGTGCTGGTGGCCAGCTGGACCACCAAGTACACGCACGACGGCGCGGTCTTCAACTGGACCACGGGCCCCTATGCGGGCAAGGAGATCTTCTTCGCGTGCGGTGGCCTGAACGGCGGCCAGACCGACACCGGGGTCGACATCCTGGATGTCACGAACAAGTCGGCCATCACCGTGATCGGGCGATTCACCTACGCCAACTCGAACTTCTGCCACCAGCTCTGGCTCAGCCAGGATCGGCGCTACGCCTACATCAACGACGAGCTTGATGAGGACAACCGCGGCATCTTCAACGTGGGCCGCATCATGGACATCGCGAACCTGGCGTCTCCGGTCGCGGCGGGCACATACACCACGGGCCTTCGCGCGATCGACCACAACGAGTACGTGCACAACAACCTGCTCTTCTGCAGCAACTACACGACGGGCCTGCAGGTCTTCGACCTGACCAACCCGGCAAGCCCGCAGCGGACCGCGTGGTTCGACACGCATCCTGACGACGACGCCAATCCTGCGGCCACGTTCAACGGGCTGTGGAGCAACTACCCGTACCTGCCCTCGGGCACCATCCTGGGTTCGGACATCGAGCGCGGAATGTTCGTCCTGCGCCTGGGCGCCGAGCCGGCAACCATCTCGCTGGTTGGGCCCGTGAGAACGGAGTTCGATCCGCGAGGACAGGGGATCCAGGTCGACGTGGCGACGAATCCCGGCATCAGCGTCACGCCCGATGGCGTGGTGCTGCGCACCACCGTGGCCGGCGTGACCTCGGACACGCCGTTGCAGCAGATCTCCACCACGCTCTGGGGCGGTCGCTCGCCCGCGATCGACTGCGGCGACGAGATCGACTGGAACGTCGAGGCGTTCGTGAGCGATGGAACCTCGGTGAAGTATCCGGCCGCAGGGACGCTTCGCGCGCTCGCGGCAACCTCGAACGAGGTCACCCTCTCCGATTTCTGCGAGACGAGCACCGGCTGGACGGTGGGCGCCACGGGAGACAATGCGACGGCGGGTATCTGGGTCAACGCGGATCCGGTCTTCACCGCGGCGCAGCCCGAGGACGATCGATCCGTCAACGGGACGCGATGCTGGGTGACCGGAAACGGCGCGGTGAACGGAGGCGTGGGAGCCGCCGACATCGACGGTGGAACCACCACCCTGACGTCGCCCGCGTATTCCGTGGCGGGACTGAGCGATCCGTACATCTCCTACGCGCGGTGGTACAGCAACAACCAGGGCGCCGATCCGAACAACGACTCCATGCCGATCCAGATCTCGGGCAACGGCGGCTCCACGTGGGTGCAGCTGGAACTCGTCACCGAGAATGCCGGCGCGTGGGTTGACAAGCAGTTCCGCGTGAAGGATTTCGTCACGCCGACGGCGGGCACGGTTCGTCTGCGGTTCATCGCGCGCGATCTTGGGGCCGGTTCCGTGGTCGAGGCGGCGGTCGACGATGTCCAGGTTCGAGATCTGCAGTGTCCGACCGGTCCGGACGGAGACCTCGATGGCGATGGTTTCGTCGGCGGCGGTGACGTGGCCATCCTGCTGCTCGATTTCGGTGCGTGTCCGGGGTGTCCGTCGGATCTGGATGGCAGCGGAACGGTCGACAGCGGCGACATCGCCTTCCTGCTCCTTCTGTTCGGTTGAAAGTCGGGAACGCATCCATGCGACGATTCCTACGTCACGCGTTGCTCATGCTGGTGGCCACGGGACAGGCGGTTGCCCACGAGGGCGATCCCAAGCTCCGGGACTACAAGGGCGCGGTGACGGGTCCCGCATGGCTGGCGGATGAGCAGCCTGAAGGCGACAAGGCGGCCAGCCCATTCCGGTCGAGCGGGGTGCGGCTGATGGCGTGGTTCCCGGTGAACACGTTCAATTCGGCCAACACCAGCGGCAACGACGTGTGGGGCTACGTGAGTCCCTCGGGGCGCGAATACGCGCTCATGGGTCTCTCGAACGGAACCGGCTTCGTGGAGGTCACCAATCCCGGTTCCTCGCGGATCATCGCGTTCATCAGCGGGCCCAAGAGCCTCTGGCGCAACGTGAAGACCTACCAGAACTACGCCTATTCGGTGAGCGAGGGCGGCGGAGGAATCCAGGTGTTCAACCTGGCGAGCATCGACAGCGGCGTGGTGACGCTGGTGAACACGGTCGACGCGAGCGGCGCCACACCTGCCACGCACACGATGATCATCAACGAGCAGACTGGCTACCTGTACCGGATGGGTGGTGGCTCGAACGGCCTGCGGATCTACACCCTCAGGCCCACCGCGTCCGCACCGAACGCCAGCGCCACCAATCCCGTGTTCGTCGCCACCTGGAATCCCAAGTACACCCATGACGGCGCCGTATTCAACTGGACCTCTGGACCGTATGCGGGCAAGGAGATCTTCTTCGCCTGTGGAGGGTTGAATGGCGGCCAGACCGACACCGGCGTCGACATCCTGGACGTCACGAACAAGTCGGCCATCACCGTGATCGGGCGATTCACCTACTCGAACTCGAACTTCTGCCATCAACTCTGGCTCAGCCAGAATCGGCGCTACGCCTACATCAACGACGAGCTCGACGAGGGCAATCGCGGCCTCTACAACGTGGGCCGGATCATGGACATCGCGAACCTGGCGTCTCCGGTCGCGGCGGGCACCTATTCCACGGGCATCAAGTCGGTGGACCACAACGAGTACGTGCACAACAACCTGCTCTTCTGCAGCAACTACACCAGCGGGCTGCAGATCTTCGACCTCACCAATCCGGCGAGCCCGCAGCGGGTGGCGTGGTTCGACACGCATCCGGAAGACGATGCCAGTCCCGCGGCCACCTTCAACGGACTCTGGAGCAACTATCCGTACCTGCCCTCGGGAACGATCCTTGGATCGGACATCGAGCGTGGTCTCTGCGTGTGGCGGCTGGGTGTCGACCCGGCGGCCATCTCGATGGTTGACGGGGAGCCCTCCGTGTTCGACAGCCGTGGCGAACGCGTGCAGGCGGACGTGGTGCCCGCCCCGGGCGCCGCGATCACGTCGGCGGGTGTGGTGCTGCACACGACCGTCGCTGGAATCACCACCGACACGCCCATGGCCAGCGATGACGGAACGCGCTGGATCGCCCGCGCGCCGTCGGTGAATTGCGGCCAGCCGCTCGAGTGGAGTGTCGAGGCGTTCATGAACGACGGCACTTCGGTTCGCTATCCGGTGGTCGGCACGCTGCCGGCGGTCAGCGCGTTGACGTGGGACGTGCGAGCAAACGATCCCTGCGAGGCCAGCACCGGGTGGACCGTTGGCGGCAACGGCGACCTCGCCTTCGCGGGCACCTGGATCAACGTCGATCCCAACGCCAACGAGGCGCAGCCGGATGACGACCACTCCCCCAACGGGACGAAGTGCTGGATCACGGGCAACGGCCCGCCGGGCGGCGCGGCGTTCTCATCGGATCTTGACGGCGGCACCACCACGCTCACGTCGCCGGCGTACTCGGTGGCGAGCATGTCGGATCCCCATGTGAGCTACTGGCGCTGGTACAGCAACAACACGGGATCCAACCCGAATTCGGATTCCATGCCGATCCAGATATCCGGCGATGGCGGCACGACCTGGGTGCAGCTCGAGCTCGTTTCCGAGAACGCCGGCAAGTGGGTGGAGCGGAAGTTCCGCGTGCGCGACTTCGTCTCGCCCACGGCAGGCACGATTCGCATGCGCTTCATCGCTCGCGATCTTGGTGGCGATTCCAACGTCGACGCCGGCATCGACGACCTGCAGGTGTACGAGTTCACCTGCCCAAGCACCGTGGAGGGCGACCTCGACAACGACGGGTTCGTCGGTGCCAGCGACATCGCGGTCGCGCTGCTTGACTACGGTCGCTGCCTGGGATGCCTGTCCGACGTCGATGGCAACGGCGACGTGGACGGCGGCGACATCTCGCTGCTCCTGCTGCTCATGAACTGACCATGGCCCGCTTCGCGATGCTTCTTCTTGCTGCGCTGCCCCTGGGCGCGGCGGGGGATCCGGACCGTTTCCGCGTGGAGGGCACCGCGCTTGAGCTCACGACGCGTGCGGTGCCAGGAGTCGAGGGCGTCCGCATGTCGGACACCGAGATTCCGTGGGAACTTCTTGACGCTTTCGTGTACGAGAAGGCGGATGCATCCACGTCCGGTCCCGATGCCGTCGCGCGCCCAAGCAAGCCCTACATCTCGATGGACCGCGGTTTCGGCCATGCGGGCTTCCCGGCCATCTCGGTGAACAGCGACACGGCGCAGGCCTTCTGCGCGTGGCTTTCGAGGCGAACGGGACGCGCGGTGCGCCTGCCCAGGGTGTCCGAACTGCGAGCGGCGTGCGAGGCCGGGGGCCAGGAACCGGACATCTGGCACGCCGGCCGCAGCGGAGGCAAGACCCGGCGTGTCGCCAGCGGCAGGCCCGATGCTGCCGGATTCCATGACGTGCAGGGAAATGTCGCCGAATGGGCGCTCGACGAGCAGGGGAAGGTCGTGGTGTGGGGCGGCTCCTTCCAGGACCCGCTCGCGCAGCAGCGATGCGATCGAGTGCGCAGGCCCGATCCCGAGTGGAACGCGAGCGATCCGCAGATGCCACCAAGCCGGTGGTGGCTGGCGGACGGCTCCTTCATCGGGTTCCGGGTGGCGATGGACGACGCTTCAAGCCAGAATGCGGCCAAGCCGGAGAAGTCGCCTCCGCCCGCCAAGGAGAAGATCGATGGAACCAAGCCAGCCACGCCCTGATCGACGCGCATTTCTTGGTGGAGCCCTGGCGGCAGGTGCGGCGATCGTGGCGCCGGTCGTTCGCGCAACTGCAGCGATCGCTCCCGCCGCGGGCAGCGACCAGATCAAGGTCGTGGTTGTTGGCTGCGGAGGGCGAGGCACGGGAGCCGCCATGCAGGCCCTGAAGGCAGACCCCGGCGTGGTCATCTGGGCGATCGCCGATGCCTTCGGAGACCGAATCGAGACCGCGATCGCGGAACTGCAGAAGACGTCGATGGCGGATCGCGTGCAGGTGCCGCCGGAGCGGCGCTTCATCGGCTTCGACGCGGCGACCAAGGCGTGCGCCAGCGGCGTGCAGGTGGCGATCCTCGCGGGTCCGCCGGGTCTGCGCCCTGATCACCTGCGTGCGGCGGTCGACGCCGGTCTTCACGTGTTCTGCGAGAAGCCGATGTTCGTCGACGCGGCGGGTGCACGGCGTGTCATCGAGGCCGCCCGCTCGGCGCGGGCGAAGAACCTGAACCTCGTGAGCGGATTCTGCTGGCGCCGATCCGCGCCTGAGCGCGAGATCTTCCGGCGCATCGCCGACGGCCAGATCGGCGACGTCGTTGCGATGCACAGCGACTACCTGACCACGCCGCTCGGCGTGCAGGCACGCCGCCCGGAGTGGACCGACATGGAGTTCCAGCTGCGCAACTGGCAGCACATGGTCTGGCTCTCGGGCGACTTCATCGTCGAGCAGGCGGTTCACAGCATCGACAAGATCAACTGGGCGTTCGGCAACGAGCCGCCCTCACGATGCACCGGCATCGGCGGACGCGCGTTGCGCGAGTCGATCCCCGAGCGCGGTGACGTGTACGACCATTTCGCGGTGGTCTACGAGTGGCCGGGCGACCGCCGCGCCACGCTGGTGTGGCGCCAGTACCCGGACAGCTTCAACGAGAACGTGGACACCATCATCGGCACCAAGGGCAAGGCGTTCGTGAACGGCTGGGCCCCCGAGCACCGGATCACGGGCGGCACGAACTGGAGTCGGCCCGCCTCGGCGCCGCGGCCGAACATGTATCAGGTCGAGCATGACGAGCTCTTCCGCGCGATCCGCAAGGGTGAGCGCATCGACGACTCGGACTGGATGGTGCAGAGTTGCCGCCTGGCCCTCATGGCGCGCATGGCGGCCTACACCGGACAGGCGGTCACGTGGAAGGACGTGGTGGAGAGCCGGGAGGATCTGATGCCGCCGGTGCTGGCGATGGATGCCGCGCCTCCGGTGCCGTTGATCCGCCAGCCGGGCCGGACGAAGCTCGTCTGAGTTCGGGCCAGCGCCCGAGCTCGCGAATGCCGCCTTCCTCGGGGCATCGGTCGATCCTCGCGGCGATCGTGGCATCCTTCGCGACCATCATCGCCTCCCGCATCGGAAGCGTGCAGAGTGCCGTCGCGACAGCATCGGCCGTGGCCGCGTCGGACGCGATCACGGTGGCCTGGCGCGGCGACGGCAGGGGTCGGCCAGAGGCCGGATCGATCAGGTGTCCCACGACCCCTCCAGACACATTCGTGGCCTGCGCGGCATCGCCGCTCGTGCTGATCGCCGTGTCGTGCAGCGTCAGTGTCTCCGGTTGCCGACCGTCCGTGGCGGGGGCGATCTCGATGCGCCAGCCAGGCTCGCCGGGCGGTGCGTCGCCGATGGCGATGTCGCCGCTCACATCCACGAGCGCCTGAGGAAATCCCGCCTCGCGCAGCGCTGACAGCGCATCGTCGGCGGCCAGGCCCTGTCCGATCGCGCCGAAATCCATGCGCACCCCGTCGCGCCGCGCGATGAAGAGCGACTCGGCGGGGTTCCAATCCCATGCCTGGCGCCCCGAGCAGGCGAGGGCGGCCGTGATCGCGTTGTCCTGCGGCATGTTTCCGGTGCGTCGCGCATCACGCCAGAGCCGCGTGAGCGAGCCAAGGCCCGCCTCGAAGCCGCCAGCCGTGCGCTGACCCAGGCGCCGCGATGCTTCGAGCGCCCTTCGAAGCGCTCCCTCAACCCGCTGGGTCTCGCCGGCGCGGCTCGGAAGGTTCTGCGCCGGGGTGTCCGGCCTCCAGTCGCTGAGCGCGTCGTCCCAGGCGCGCACGCGATCAAACGCAATGCGCGCAGCGGCAGCCGCTTGATCGGCGGATTCCGCGTGAAGCACGACGCGAACCTGCACCCCCATGTGGATCTCGTGGAACTCGTGGCGGCCCGCGAGCGTGGCCGCGACCAGCGCGAGCGCGATCATCCGCCGAATCGAACCTCGAGCACGCTGACGTCGTCCTTGAAGTTGTCGGATGCCTGCACCGTGCGCGCATGCTGCAGCATCGCGTCCAGATCCTGGTTCGGGCGCTTCTCGACCGCATGCAGGTAATCGTCGAGAGTCGCCATCGAACCGCTCGGCTGCGCAAGTTCGAACAGCCCGTCGCTGTAGATCACCAGGCGCGACCCTGGCGGCATGGTGACCTCATCGGTGTCGTATGGAATGCCCGTGGCGGCGCCGATCATGAGGCCCTGCGATGGAAGCCGCGTCAGGGATCCGTCGGGCGCGATCAGCACCGCCGGCGGGTGCGCACCTCCGCTCCAGCGCAGCGTCCCGGTGTGCACGTCAAGGATCCCGTACCAGACCGTGAAGAACATGTCGTTGTGGCGCTCCATGGGGAAGAGCTCATTGAGGCCCTCCATCACGGCGCCGGGATCGCCCATGTCACGGCCGGGAATCGCGCTGGAGTGGATCACGTTCATCGCGCTCACGCCAAGCAGCGCCGGCCCCACGCCGTGACCGCACACGTCGAGCAGGTAGACCGCCAGCCGTCGCTCGTCGAGCCAGTGATAGCCGAACGCGTCGCCTCCAAGACTCTCGCTCGGAACAAATCGCCAGTCGGTGCGCGCGGGACCAGCGGTGAGGGGCGCGGGCAGCAGGCTGCGCACGTACTCGGCCGCCCGTCGGACCTCGTTCTGCAGGTGCTGCTCACTCTGTGCGAGCGCGGCGAATGCCGCGTTGCGCTCGCGCAGCGCCTTGTAGCCCTCCGAGTGGTGGCGCAGGCGCGCGATCATCTCGACGGGATCCGGAAGCTTGACCAGATAGTCGTTCGCGCCAAGCGCGAAGGCCTTCGCCTTGGTCTCCGGCTCCTCCTTCGAGCTCAGCACCACCAGTGGCACGTCCTGCAGTTCCGGTCGCTCTCGATAGGCACGAACAAGGTCCAGGCCATCCACCTCGGGCATGACCAGGTCCTGCAGGATGACGGTCGGCTTCAGGGCGATTGCCCGCTCCACCGCCTGGCCTGGCTCCGCACAGAAGTGGAATTGCCACTCCGGCTGGCTCGCAAGCATCTTCTTCACGGCCGCCCCGATGATTGGCTGGTCATCCACAAGCAGGATGACGGTCGGCATCACGATCATGGATGGTTTCAGGACCGACTGGCTCATGGGCGCTCGATTCTCGATTCGGCGAAATGGGCGTGAATGGCGGATCCGATCTGTTCGATTCCAAGCACGCGCGTGGCGGCTCCGGACTGCACCGCGGCACCGGGCATGCCCCAGATCACGCTGGTTTCCTGATCCTGCGCCAGCGTCTTCCAGCCCGCGCGGCGCAGCGAGAGAAGTCCGCGCGCGCCGTCCGAGCCCATGCCAGTCAGCAGGGCCGCGATTCCCGGGGTCAGACCCGCGCGCGCGGCGCTCTCGAAGAGCGCGTCAACCGATGGCTGGTGCAGATCGGTCGGCGATCCCGCCTGATGGCTGAAGCGGCACTGCTCGTCCAGCAGCAGGTGCTGGCTTCCGCCAGCGATGTAGGCCGCGCCCGGCTGCGCGACCTGCCCGGGGACGGCCACGCGCACCGGGAGATTGCACTCACGGCTGAGCCACTCCGCAAGCCCCGGCACGAACGCGGAGTCCAGGTGCTGCACGATCACGGCCGCGAATGGAAGCGGCTTCGGCCATGCGAGCAGGACGCGTCGGAGCGCCTGCGGTCCACCCGTGCTGGCGCCGATCAGGGCCGGCGTGGGCAGCGGCTGGCTGCCGGTGCGCTTTCCGGCCTGGGCAAGGGGGGTCGTGGCTGCCGTCGCTGGCCGCGCTGCGCGCACGATCAGCTGGATGCGCCTGCAGAGTCGCTCAACGCCAGCTGGATCGCTCAGGTTGGGGGTGTCGATCGCGTCCAGCGCGCCGGCTCCCAGCGCCTCGAACACTCGCGCGGCGTTTCCACTCACGGTGGCCGTCACCACGAGAATCGGGCAGGGCGCCTCCCGCATGATGCGCCGGGTCGCCTCCACACCGTCCATCACCGGCATGATGAGGTCCATCAGCACGACGTCCGGTCGATCCTTGGCGCATCTGGCCACGGCCTCCGCGCCATCCATCGCCGACCATGCCACCGAGGCGCCGGGCATCTGGGCAACGGTTCGTCGCAGGGCTTCCAGCGCGATCGGAAGGTCGTTCACCAGCCCGATTCTCACGGCGCGACCTCCCCGATCAGGTCGGCGATCGTGCGCGCGAACGTCTGATCCTGGAACGAGCCCTTGGTCAGGTATGCGTTCGCCCCGGCATCAAGGCCGGCCGTGCGGTCTTCGGCGCGGTCCTTGTAGCTCACGATCGCGACCGGAAGGTTCGCGAAGCGAGGATCGCGACGGAGCATCCGGACCAGCTCGATCCCGTTCATCCGTGGCATGTCCACGTCGGTCACCAGCAGGTCGAAGGAGCCTGCGCAGAGCTGGCTCCACGCGTCCATGCCGTCCACGGCGACCTCGACGTCATGTCCGAGTCGGCGCAGCAGCTGACGCTCCACCTCGCGCACGGTGATCGAGTCGTCCGCAACCAGCACCCGCTTCCGGGCGCGCACATCGCCGGACAGCGCGCCCGCGGACACGCCACGGATCGCGCCATCGGAGAGACCGCGCCGAATCGAGACCAGCAGATCCTCCACGTCCATCACCAGCACCGGCATGCCGTCGTCGTCGATGGCCGCGGCCGCCACGCCCGGAACACGTCCAAGCCGCGCATCGAGCGGACGCACGACAAGGTCCCTCTCGCCAAGGAATCCGTCCACGGCCAGCGCACTCCGCTCGCCACGCGTACCGACCACCAGCAGGTTCACCATGCCGTCCTGCTGCAGCGAGTCGCCCCCGAGCGCCATGAGCTCCGAGGCCCGAAGCACGCCGATGGCCTGTCCATCGAGGTCGAACTGCATGCGCCCCTCCACGCGCTGGAGCGCCTCCTGCGGCATGCGCACGATGCGCTCGATGCGCGCGAGGGGGAACGCGACCGTCTCGCCGCTCACGCGCACGAGCGCTGCACGGATCACGCTGAGGGTGATGGGAAGGCTGAGCACGAAGGTCGTGCCGGAACCGGGCTCGCTCTCGATCCGAACGGATCCACCAAGGTCCCGCAGGGTCTGGTGCACCACGTCAAGGCCGACGCCGCGACCGCTGACCTCGGTCACGGCGCTTGCCGTGCTGAAGCCCGGCAGGAAGAGGAACTCCAGGAGCTCCGCTTGGGCAAGGCTTCCCGCGACCTCCTGCGATTGCAGGCGACGCTCGATCACCTTGGCGCGGATCCGCTCGGGGTCGATTCCCGAGCCATCGTCAATCACGCGCACTTCGAGCATGCCGGCATGGTGGCGTGCCTGCAGGCGCAGGGACGCGGTGGGGCCCTTGCCGACGACCGTGCGGCGATCTGGAAGTTCCACGCCGTGATCCATCGCGTTGCGAAGCAGGTGATTCAGCGGGGCATCGAGGCGCGCAAGGATGTCGCGATCCACCGCGGTTCGCTCCCCCTCGATCTCGAATCGGACCTGCTTTCCGAGCATCTTCGCGAGATCGCGAACCATCCGCGGGAATCCCGCGCAGGCGTCGCCAAATGGCCGCATGCGGCTGCCGATCACCTCGTGGTACAGCCGGGTCCCGACCTCTTCGGTGCGACGAAACGTGGCTTCCAGCAGTCCGGTGTGGTGAACAAGTGCCTTCTCGAGGGTGGCCAGCTGCCGGCGCGCCTCCTCGAGCTCGGGCGCCGTGCCCGCGGACTCCACCACCTCGCGCGTGATGCGCAACCGGCTCTTGAGTTCGCGAAGGCCACGCTGCACCTGCGGATAGCGACGGCCCTCGACCATGCTCTCGCCGGCCAGACGCATCATGCGGTCCAGGTTGTCCGCATTCACGCGGACGGTTCGCACCTCATGCGCAGGGGCGTCGGCAGGCTTCGGGCGCGCCGGTGCCGGTTCGCTCGGCGCAGCCACCTCGGTTGGTGCGACATGCTTCAAGACTCGCACGACGGCTGCCTCGGGTGTCCTGGCCGCCCCTGGATTCGCCGGCGACGGTGCTTGCGGCTGCGGCGGCGGCACCGCAGGCGCGGGAGCCGACAGCGCCGTGACCAGCCCGTTGATCTCCGTCGCGTGGCCGGCACTCCACGCCGGAAGGTCCGACTCGCGAAGGCCGGTGAGTTGCGTGAGCAGGTCCGTCGCCTGGAGCAGCTGGTCCACCCGCGCCGGCGAGCACATCTCCATGCCCTTCTGCACGCGCACCATCGCGTCCTCCATCTGGTGCGCAAGGCTCACCACCACGTCGATGCCGACCACGCGCGCGGCACCCTTGATCGAATGCGCGGCGCGCATGAGTCCGGCGATCGGCGCAGGATCCGCCACGTTCGCCTCGAGCGCGAGCAGGCCTGCGTTCAGCGCGGCGCCATGCGTCTCCACCTCGCTCTTGAAGAGCTCGAACAGGTCCAGGCCACCCATGTCGCTCATGCGGCGGCTCCCTCCCAGCCCGACAGCAAGGCGTCGACGTGAAGCACGGCGGCCTGCGCGTCGTCGATGCGGGCAAGCAGCCGCGTTGCCGTTCCAAGACCTCTTCGCAACGTGGCGGGTGCAGGTGCCAGCGCGGCCTCAGGCAGGCGCACGACGCCATCCACGGCGTCGGCCTGAAAGGCCCAGCCGTGATGCTCGGGGCCGATCACGATCATTCGCGCGCCCGGCGAGGGCGGCGGCGTGACCGGCGCCAGATCCAGCAGCCGCTCGAGTGATCCGACGAGCAGGATCTCGCCCTCGTGCGCCACGAGACCGCGGAACGCCGGACGCCCCCGATGGGGAACACGCCGCACCGGAAGCGACTCGAACACGCGCTGGACTTCCTCTGCCGGCACCGCAAAGCGCTCGCCCGCGCAACGAAAGCACAGCAACGAGAGCTGCTCGCCCGGTTCCCGGGCAAGCGGTGCGGCGAGCGCCGCCGTCTGTTCCTCGATGGTCGCGTCGCGCAGGGATGCGCGAGAAGGTACTTGGGCAGGGTGCGGGTTCATTCAGCTTCGCCCCTCATGCCGCGCATGGCGCGGGCCCGCATGCGTTCCGCGGCCGCCAGGTCCCCGCGCTCCTCCGCGAACATGCTGAGTTGAAGAAGGGCGACGGCATGTTCCGGCTCCAGATATACCACCTTGCGAAAGCAGGACTCGGCCTCTGAACGCGACCCTTGCGCAAGCCTCGCCGAACCCAGAAGGTGCCAGGCGACGGCATCGACGGGATTCGCCTGAAGGATCCGCTGGAGCATTTCGATCGCCCTTTCCAGCGCCCCGGCATCCGCCAGCTCCTGCGCCTGAACAACCGAAGGCAATGCCGGGGAGGCGCTTGCGGGCAGAGCCGCAACGGCGGGGCTCGTGAGCCGAACGGGCACCGCAGTTCTGGCCGGTGCGTCGGGCGCGACTCCAGCGCGCTGATAGGCGAACGCGCCGCTGACCGGCAGCGGCCGGAAAGCGCCCGACCAGATGCGCGCGGGGTCCGCATGTCCGATGCACAGCAAGCCGTCCGGGCGCGTGCACGCCGCGAGGTTGCCGGCCAGACGCAGCCGCGCCGACTCGTCAAGGTAGATCGCCACGTTGCGACAGAACACCACGTCGCAATCCAGCGGCAGACCCTCGCGCGTGATGTCGGCCTGCATCCAGCGGATCATCTGCAGGCCCTCTGGCACAAGTCGGATCCAGCCGGTCTTGTCCGCCACGAAGTGGCGCGTGGCCCATGACGGAAGCGGTCCGCGCTGCGCGAGAGGCGCGCAGGTTCCGGTGGCGGCCCGCCTCAGGTTCTCCGGGTTCCAGTCGACGGCGACGATCTCGCATGTGCGTGAGGTCCGACCCGCATCGAGTGCCGTCGAGGCGAGCGAGAAGGCCTCCGCGCCTCCGGCGCACGCAAGGCTCAGGATCCGCACCGGACGCGATCCGACGCTCCGAAGATGTTCACGGACGCATTCAAATGCGGCGCCGTGACGGAACAGCCATGTCTCCGGCGGCACGACGATCTCGAGCAGGCGCTGCACTTCAACGGGGTCGCGCTGCAGTCGCTCGCACCATGCGTCTTCGCTCACGCGCGCGGCGAGGGCTTCTCGCTGCGCCTGCTCCACGGCATGATCAAGCACGGCTGGCTGCAATGGAAGCGTCGAGCGGATCCAGTCGCCAAGGCTGGTCACGGAACCCGACCCGGAAGGGGCGCAAGGCCCGCCGAACCCTGCAGCAGACCCGCGTGCTGGCTCGCAAGGCGGCCGGCGTCGAGCACCAGCACGGCCCGTGGTCCATCCGAGGCCACTTCATGCAGGAATGGAAGGTCCGGAAGGCCCGCCTGAGCGCTCCATGACCCCGAGCGCTCAAGCGTCGCTGGGGCATCCACATGGTCCACCAACAGGCCAAACAGCGCGCGTCGACCGCTCTCGGTTCCGTCGATCGCGCCCTCGAGAAGAAGGATGCGCGCACCAACCGTCGTGGCGACAGGCGCCTCGCCAAGCAGCGCACCAAGGTCGGCGGCAGGCAACAGGGTGCCGTGATAGTCCATCAACCCGCGAAGCCACGCAGGAGCGCCGGGAACCGGATTCAACCGCACCATCGGACAGACCTCGCGGACCCACGAAAGGTCGATCGCCAGGCTCCGGGATCCGACACTGAACCGCAGGCACCGCATGGAGGAAAGGATATCCCCAGCGGGAGCCGATACATCAATCGGGATGGGCCGCGCGCAGGTCCCGCAGCCGATCCAGCAGCGCGAAGAAGATCTCCACGAGTTCCGGATCGAAGTGGCGCCCCGACTCGCTGCGGATCAGGTTCAGCACGGGCCTTTCCTGCCACGCGGGCTTGTAGGCACGCGCGCTCTGCAGCGCGTCATACACGTCGGCGAGCCCGACGATGCGCGCGAAGAGCGGAATCTCCTCGCCGCGCTTTCCGCCCGCTCGCGGCATGCCCGTTCGCGGATCCTGCAGGGGCCGGCCAAGCAGATCCACGTGTCCGGGATAGCCGGTGCCGTCCCAGCGCTCGTGGTGATTCAGCACGACGTCACGCGCAGCCTCGTCGAACTCGGTCGGATGATCCAGGAAGAATCGAGCGCCGATGACCACGTGCTGACGGACGTGAACGATCTCGTCGGGCGTGAGCGGACCCGGCTTGGACAGGATCGTGTCGCTCACGCCGACCTTGCCGACGTCGTGCAGTCGAGCGGCAACCATCAGGCGATCGCGCTGACGCTCGTACGCCGCGCCGGCAAGTCCCCGTCGGAGCGCCCACGCCTCGAAGATCAGCGCCGCCACGCCAGCCACGCGTTCCGCATGCGGCGCGGTCTCGGATGGATCGCGCGACTCCGCCATGCGAAGCATGCGCGAGATGATGCTTTCGGCCAGCCGGCTGCGCTCGATCGCGACGGTGGCCATGCTGGCGAAGTGGCCAAGGAGGGCCTGATCGACATCCGAGAATCGATCGCGCGGACGGCCGCGCTCATCCAGGGCGTTCAGCAGCTGCAGGACACCCAGCGTGCTGCCCATGCTCGTGCGCAGAGGCAGCGCGAGCACGGACTTGGTCGCGTATCCGGTCAGTCGGTCGAAGTTCGGGTCGAAGCGATATGGCAGCGACGCGTCGATCTCGTAGGCATCCGCCAGATTGACCGGCTCGCCGCTCATCGCGACCCAGCCGGCGATCGAGCTGTCCGCGACGGGCACCTGGTACGCGCGAAAGCCCGCCGTGCTGGGATCACGCCTGGAGAGCGTGTCGTTCTGGGCATAGGCGAAGCGCAGCGCACGTCCCTCGCGCAGGAAGATCGTGCCCGCGTCGGCGTGAAGCAGCTCCCGGGCCTCGCTCAGGATCCGCTCCATCAGCACGTGGAAGTCCTGAAGCTTGTTCAACTCGAGGCCAAGCTGCACCATCCGCTCCACCCGGCCGCGCTGCATTGCGTTGTCCGCCTGCAAGGAGGTGCGCATGTGCTGCACGATCTGGCGCATCTCGCCAAGGTCGCGGTCCCGCTCGCGAACGCGCGTCTGCAGCCGCGCGACCGCCGCCTCCGAATCCTCGGCCCGCCTTGCGGCGCCCCCGAGTTTTCCCAGAGTCCGCAGGCGCGCGCGCAGCTCCTCGGGCTCGATGCCCCTGGCAACGAAGTCCTCCACGCCGGCCGAGAATGCCGCCGCTCTCACCAGGGGATCGCCCGAGGCGGCGATCGCCAGCGATGGAATGTTCGCCGTCATCGGATCTGCCTGAAGGCTTCGAAGCAGATCGAAGGGTGTCGCCTCGCCGCCGGTGATGTCCACCACGACGACCGCCGGCGAAAGCCGCGTGATGCGATCCAGCGCCTCCGCGTCGCGGGGCATGGCGCGGACCTCGTGCTCGTCGGGATCCGCAGCCGCGCGGACCAGATCCAGCACCCAGGCCTGCGCGGACACGGCGCACACGAGGATTCGATCCCACGGCGCGGCCGCTCTGGGACGGGAATCCGGACTGGCACTTCCGTCAGGCATGCTCGGATCCTACTCTGCCTGCATGAGCGCTCCGGCGATCCACCTCGGCGGAACGTGCCACGTGTTCGTGGCGATCGAGGCGGGACTGTCGATCGACCTTGCGCGCGCATCGCGCGTGCTGCAGGGGGTCGGGCCAGCGCGCCTTCCGTCTGCCCGCAACCCGGGAGGGCTCGACTGGAGCAGCCCACCGCTCACCCTTGAGCAGGATGCCACCGGCCTGGAGATCGCGGGATTCCGTGTTCGTCCGGTGGTCCAGATCCGGATCTTCGATTTCGGCGCAGTCAGCCTTGCCTACCGGATCGAGTTCGAGGGATCCGTTGATCAGGCCATTCATCTTGGGGCCGCGCTGTCCACGAATCCCGCGCTGCTGCAGGACGCTCGAAAGCGGGTCGGAGCCCTGATGGTGGCGTTGCACGAGGCGATCCGAAGGCCGGCGCTCAGCGAGTTCGCCGAGGACTACGTGGTCTTCGCGATCCGGCAGGTCGAGGGGAGCGCGGCGGGACTTCCCGACCCGGATCTTGCGCGAATCCTTCGTGCCGAACCGTCGGCACTGGGCGAGCAGGAGGTGCGCGACTCGGTCTCGGCCAGCGTCTCGTACGGACCCGGCGACCGTGCCGTGATCGACTGGAACGCGGCCATGCTCATCGACGAGGAATCCGAGGCGAGCCTGGACGTGCTGGAATTCGCGAACGTGGAACTGCTCGAGTACCGCGCGCTCGATGCCCAGCTCGACGCCGCGCTTGAGGAGGCGTGGGGGTCGGTCTCCGGACGTGGCGGCGCAGCCGCCCGCTATCGCTCCAGTCACCGCGAGCTCAAGCGCGTGGCCGCCCTGCAGATGGACGCGGCGATCCTCTATGAGGAGATCAACAACGCGCTGAAGCTGCTGGGCGACCAGTTCCTGGCGCGTCTCTACCGCGCTGCCAGCCGGCGCATGCATCTGGACGAGTGGGAACGCGCCACGCTGCGCAAGCTCGAGACACTGGAGTCGATCTACGGCAAGCTGGCCGACGCGCAGGCGCACCGCCGTGCAGAGCTGCTCGAGTGGATCATCATCGCGCTCATCAGCGCCGAGATCGTCTTCTCGCTGGTCACGTTCCTCCGGAAGTGAGCGAATGGGACCGGTGGGAGTCGCACCCACACGCCGGTTTCCCGGCCGCGGCTTTTAAGGCCGCTGCGTCTGCTGTTCCGCCACGGTCCCGCGGGGAAGGCTAGCCGCGCGGGTCAGCCGTCCACACGCGGGCCGTGCCAGCCACCCTCGGGCAGCAGCACCTCGTTCACCGCGTCGGGGCCCCATGTGCCGGGCGCGTAGCGGTGCACGGGCACGGCATTCCCCAGGATGGGGTCCACGATGCGCCACGCCTCCTCGACCACGTCCTGGCGCGCGAACAGCGTCTGGTCGCCCTTCAGCGCGTCGCCGAGCAGGCGCTCGTATGGCGTCATCTCGTCGGCCTGCTGGTCGACGGCCTTCAGCTCGAGCGGCTGGCCCACCATGCGCTCACCGTCCGACTTCACCTGGATGTTCATCCCGATCTCGATGCGCGGACTGAGCAGGAAGCGCCAGAAGTTGTGCGGTGGCTTCTGCTCGTTGGGGAACACGACCGAAGGCGGCCGGTGGAATTCCACCCGCACTTCGGTGGCGGTCATGGGCATGCACTTGCCGGCGCGCAGGTAGATGGGCACGCCCGCCCAGCGCCAGTTGTCGATGTGCACGCGCACCGCCGCGTACGTCTCGACCTGGCTCTTCGGATCAACGCCCTCCTCCTTCAGATAGCCCTCGAACTGGCCGCGCACCACGTCGTTGGGGCCGAGCGTGCGGATGCTGCGGAAGAGCTTGATCTGCTCGTCGCGCACGCGCTCCATGTCGGGCCAGAAGGGGGGCTCCATGCACAGGAAACCCACCACCTGCATCAGGTGGTTCTCGATCACGTCGCGGATCGCGCCGGCGCTGTCGTAGAAGCGGCCGCGACCCTCCACGCCGAACTTCTCGGCCATGGTGATCTGGATCTGCTTCACGTGGTCGCGGTTCCAGAGCGGCTCCAGGAAGGCGTTGGCGAAGCGCGTGAACAGGATGTTCTGCGTCGCCTCCTTGCCGAGATAGTGATCGATGCGGAAGATGTCGCGCTCGGCGTACACCGCATGCAGCGTGGCGTTCAGCTCCTGCGCGCTCGCCAGGTCGCGGCCGAAGGGTTTCTCCACCACGATGCGGCTGCCGTCGGCGCAACCGCTTGCCTTGAGCTGCCGGGTGGCGAGGCCGAACACCACTGGCGGGATGGCCAGGTAATGCAGCGGTCGCTTGGCGTCGCCCATGGCAGCGCGCAGCTTCCTGAAGGTCTCGATGTCCGAATAGTCGCCGTCCACGTACTGGAAGCGATCACTGAACTTCTTGAACGCCACCTCATCCACGCCTCGTCCGTAGGTGGTGATGCCCTCGCGCGCCCGAGCCAGCAGCTGGTCGCGCGTCATGCCGCTCTTGGCCACGCCGATCACGGGTGCGTCCAGATGCCCGCGCTTGAACAGGGCCTGGATGGTGTCGAAGGTCTTCTTGTGCGCCAGGTCGCCGGTGGCGCCGAAGAGCACGAGCGCGTCACTGCGTTCGGGAGCGGTCATGGGTTTCCTTCCGGCTCAGTGCGAGCCGCTGGCCTTCTCGTGGTGTCCGCCGAACTCGAAGCGCATCGCCGAGCACACCTTGTCGGCGAACAGCGCGTTGCCGCGGCTGCTGAAGCGCTCGTACAGCGCGGCCGTGAGCACGTGCGCAGGCACGCCCTCGTCGATCGCGGCGTCGATGGTCCAGCGGCCCTCGCCGGAGTCGCTCACGCGACCACCGAACTGGGCGAGCTGCGGGTCCTTCGCCATGGCGTCGGCGGTCAGGTCCAGCAGCCAGCTCGCCACCACGCTGCCGCGGCGCCACAGCTCGGCGATCTCGCCCAGGTCGAAGTCGTACTGGTACGCCTCGGGCTCGCGCAGGGGGGTGGTCTCGGCGTCCTTCTCGCGCTGCACCTTGCCGGCGTTCGCGTTCTTGAGGATGTTCATGCCCTCGGCGTAGGCCGCCATGAGTCCGTACTCGATGCCGTTGTGCACCATCTTCACGAAGTGGCCCGCGCCGCTTGCGCCACAGTGCAGATAGCCCTGCTCGGCGCTGCCGCCGCGATTGCCGCGTCCGGGCGTGGCCGAGACATCGCCCTTGCCGGGCGCGAGCGCCGCGAAGATCGGATCCAGCCGCTGCACGGCTGCCTTGGGTCCGCCGATCATCTGGCAGTAGCCGCGCTCGAGGCCCCACACGCCGCCGGAGGTGCCGCAGTCGATGTAGTCGATGCCCTTGGCCGCCAGATCCTTCGAGCGCCGGATGTCATCCTTGTAGTAGCTGTTGCCGCCGTCGATCAGGCAGTCGCCCTTGGCCAGGAGCGGCGCAAGCTTGTGGATGGTCTCGTCCACGAACGCGGCCGGAATCATCATCCACACGCTGCGGGGGGCTTCGAGCTTCGACACGAGGTCCTTCATGTCGGCCGCCGCGATGGCGCCCTTGCCGGCGAGTTCCTGGACCGCGCCCGCGTTCATGTCCCACACGACCACCTGGTGGCCGGCCTTGAGAAGGCGAAGCGTCATGTTGGCGCCCATGCGGCCGAGGCCGATCATCCCGATCTTCATGATGAGGTTTCCTTGTGGTTCGATTGCGAAGCGGGCAAGGCTACCGACCGGCGCGTTCCCTCGCGGCGGGCAGGATCCGCTTTGCCAGCCATGTGGCGAACTGCGCCTTCGGGCAGGGCCCCTCCGGGCGCTCCACGCGACCATCCGCCCAGACCAGCGCGCCGTCGATCTCCGTCGCGTCCATCGTCTCCAGCGGGTTCGCCACGATGCAATCCGCCCGCTTGCGTCCCAGCTTGGCATGTGCCGAGGCGAGCATCTCCCCGGCTGGCTCCAGCGCGAAGCCCACCACGAACTGATCCGACCTTGAGGTCAGCGATCCGAGAATCTCTGGGACCGCCTCCAGCTCGATCGAGAGCCGTCCGTCCGACCGGCGGCGCTTGCCACGCCGCACCTCGGTCGGTCGCCAGTCGGCCACGGCAGCGGCCATCACCAGCATGTCCGCGCCCGGCCAACGACGCAGCAGTTCCGCGCGCAGTTCCTCGGCGGTTCGGAACCGCACGACCCCGGGAAGCGAATCCAAGCCGGCGGGCTGGCATGGGCCGGCCAGCGTCGTGACGTCGCATCCGCTTCTCTGGAGCGCCGCCGCGATCTCGGTTCCCATTCGGCCGCTGGAACGGTTGCCCAGGAATCGGACCTCGTCGAGAGGCTCCTGCGTGGGACCCAGGGTCACGATGGCTCGAAGGGGGGCTGGCATGGCGCTCGCCTTCGGTTGCGGGGGACCGCAGGCCGACGCATACTAGGGTTTCTCGACACTGCAACGCGACCCCCTCAGGAGACCACGTGGCACGCAAACTCCGTCAGAAACTCGGCGAGATCCTTGTGCAGAACAAGGTCGTGGCCGAATCCAAGGTGGCCGAGGCGCTGCAGGCGGCCAAGGGAAGCGGCAAGCGCATCGGCGAGGTGCTGATCGAGATGGGGGCGTGCACCGAGGAGGACGTCGCCCGCGCACTGGGCGCCCAGTTCGGCATGGAGTTCCTGAACCTGGAGCGCGCCGAGGACGCCGCGAAGATCGACATGAGCCTGATCAAGGAGGCCGACGCGAAGAAGTTCCTCGTCCTTCCGATGGCGAAGTCCGGCGGCCGAATGAAGATCGTGATCCACGATCCGATGGACCTGGACACGCTCGAGGTGCTGCGCTTCAAGCTTGGCGCGGAACTCGACACGGCGATCGCCAGCCGGCGACAGATCGCGTACTACCTCGAGGGCGACAAGAAGGGCGCCTCCATCGCGCAGCAGGCAGGCAGCCTTCTCACCGACTCGATCGACAAGAGCGTCGACAAGAGCGTCGATCGCTCCGTGGACAAGAGCATCGACGTCGAGAGCGACGAGGCCCCGATGGTGCGTCTGGTCAACCGCATCATCATCGAGGGGGTGACGGGCCGAGCCAGCGACATCCACGTCGAGCCCATGCACGACGGCGTGGTGGTCCGGTACCGCATCGACGGCGTCTGCGTGGTGCGTGACAAGCTGCCCAAGCGCAATCAGGCCGCGATCCTTGCCCGTTTCAAGCTGATGGCCGGCGTGAACATGGCCGAGAAGCGCATTCCGCAGGACGGCCGCATCAAGCTGGTCGTCGAGGGCACCGCGATCGACTTCCGCGTGAGCACGTGCCCGGCATACCACGGCGAAAGCGTGGTGCTGCGAATCCTTCGCCCGGACAGCGTGCGCATCGGCCTCGTGAACCTGGGCCTCGAGCAGGACACGCTCGACACCTTCAACAAGGTGATCCGGCGACCGAACGGCATCTTCCTCGTGACCGGCCCGACCGGATCCGGCAAGACCACCACGCTCTACTCCGCGCTCGACACGCTGAACCGGCCCGACCGCAAGATCATCACCGCCGAGGATCCCGTGGAGTACAACTTCAAGGGCA
>JBIIOC010000146.1:0-4133 GCA_044337135.1 Phycisphaerales bacterium
GCGAATCCGCCCCCGCATGCAATGCCTCGACCTGTTGCGAGAGCCGTCTTGCCCGCCTTGAGAAGCGCGTCCGCTGGATCCGCACGGGCCTGCTGATCGCGCTTGGCGTTCTGATCTTCCTGATCGGGGTCGCGATCGGCAAGGGTGGCGACCGACGGGAGATGCGTGGTCGCGCTGCCGCCATGATGATGCATCGCGGTGACATGCGGCCACCGATGGGTGCACCGAATGACGGGCCGCGTCCGATGGGGCGTGGCGCGATGCGCGGCGGACCTGACCGCGGACCGGATGGCCCACGCGAGGGTGGCCCCGATCGAGGATCCAGGAACGGCCCAGGCCGCCCGGATCGCGACTGAGGCCGCCTCAGTTCCTGGGCGTGACCGTGACGGTCAACTGGCGCGTGTCCGCGGGGGCATTCTTCTCCCACGGGCGGCCAAGCGCGAAGTGAAGGATCATCGAGCCGGCATTCGATGCCTTGAACTCGAAGATCCACAGCGCAGGTCCACCGGGCTTGCCCGGCTCCAGCGCTTCAACCGTGCCCTGGCCCTTCCTCCAGTCGAAGTCGGCGCGCAGCGGGCTGGTGGCCGCGGAGGGATCCGCGTCACTGCCCACGAAGGCCCACTGGTAGCCGGTACCTGAGGCGGCCTTGAGCTCGAGCCTCAGCGTGTCTCCAACCTTCAGCGAGGTGGCGGAAGACTTGTCCAGCATCACGATGTCCGTGCCCGCCTTCGAGCCGCCCGCGACGTCCTCGCGAATGCGGCAGGTCACGCGGCGCAGGGGGCTGATGGCGGGCATGCCGGAAACGGTCGTCGGCTGGTCGCCGCCGCTTCGGCACGAGGCGAGCAGCAGGCCGCTGAGCAGCGCGATGGTGAGCGGGCGGGTCATCATGACGCGGAGCGTAACGCAGAGGTCGCTGCCAAAAAAGAACCGAGGAAGCGCGTTCCAGCGCTTCCTCGGCGTTGTTCCTTCGGAGACTGTGAGCCGTGTCAGGCCACGTCGCGACGGCGACGGGTGGCCACGGCGGCGAGGCCGATCAGGGCCGCGGCGCCTGGGGCCGGAATCGGCACGGCGAAGTAAAGGTTGTCGACGGTCGGATAGACGGTGCTGCCGCTGGCAGCCGTGACCGTCAGGCTGCTGATCGCGGCGCCGGTCGAGAAGAAGCCGCTGAAGTCGGCGGGACCGTTCGCCAGCAGGATCGTGCTGGTCCCATCGGCCAGCGTGACCTGCACCAGGCTGGGAACCGCGTTGAAGCTGATGTCGGTGCCGAAGAAGTTTCCGGCCACGGCCTGCACGCCCGGCGAGAACTGGAAGGTGACCGAAGTCGGGTTGTTGGTCGAGAAGAGACCGCTCTGCACGTAGATGCCGCCGGCGGCGCTGCCGGTCCAGTCAATGCCGCCGACCGAGCCCGTCGCGGAGGCGTAGAACCCGTCGGTGATCGAGTTGAAATCCTCGGTCACGACAGTCAGGTTCTGGAAGGCCGCGTAGGCGCTCCAGACGTTCTGCTGCGAGAAGGTGATGACCGCCGCGGAGGTGGTGGCGGCGAACGCGAATGCACCAAAGGCGCCGAGCGCCAGAGAGCGAGTCTGCATTTTGAGAACTCCGGAAGGAAAGGGAACAGGGGGAACAGTGACTCGAACGCGAGTTGCGTCGCTGGACACTCCGTCAGCCCAAACAATCGGGGAACTGAGACTGGCCGGAGGGGAACGCCAGTGACTTCGTGGAAAGACTATCCGGGATTCAGGCTGGGGTCAACGAGTTGCAGAAGGGAACGCGAAACAGGTCGCAGCTTTCGATCGCGCTCGCAAGCGCGGAGGCTGGGTCTTCATAAAAGTTATAGGACAAATTGTGGTGGCCCGGGCAAGTGCTCTCTCTATCTTGCCGGCATGGACCTGCAGCCCGCACGCGAGATGATCGAGCGCCTCGATCTGAAGCCGCATCCGGAAGGGGGTCACTACCGGGAGACATTCCGAAGCGCGCTGCGTGTCGATCAATCAGGAGGTCGGGCCGGCCGAGACGCCTGCACCAGCGTGCTCTTCCTGCTGCAGGCTGGCGAGCGGAGCGCGTGGCATCAGGTCGATGCCGACGAGGTGTGGTGCTGGCACGGTGGCGCGCCGCTGGAGCTCTCGATCGCCCATGGGTCGAATGGAGAGGGGACGCGAGAGACGCGACTGCTGGGAATCGATGTGGCCTCGGGTCACTCGCCGCAGGCCACGGTGCCAGCGCATGCGTGGCAGGCCGCGCGCTCGCTGGGTGCGTGGTCGCTGGTCGGATGCGTGGTGGCGCCTGGGTTCGAGTTCAGGGGCTTCCGCATGGCGCCGGAGGGGTGGCAGCCGGGCGCGTGAGGATCGTTGTCCGCAGGCGTCAGCACGCGAAGGGTTCTAGTTCGAAACGTAGTGGCCGTCGGCCCCGATTTCGGTGTTAGCATCGTTGCCACATGGCGATTTCCCTTGAAGAGTGCGGTTCCAGTGAGCAGCGAACCGAGCTCAGGCTGACCGGGTCGCTTGACCTTCCAGGGGTTCAGAATGTGGAGCTGCGCCTGACCGCGATGACGGCCGGAAGGCGTCGAGATGCCGTGGTGGATGTTTCCCGTGTCGACGCGATCAGCTCGCTCGGTATCGGAATGCTGCTTTCGATCGCGAGCGCGATGTCCGGGCGCGGATGTCGCCTGGTGCTCGTCGCGCCCCAGCCGATCGTGCTCGAGGTGCTGCGCCGGACCCGGGTCGATGGGATCATCAGGATCGTCGCGGATGCGGCATCGGTTCATGAGGCGCTGCGGCCGGCCTGATGGCTGGCTGTGGAGACGTCACGACCGCATCGTGTCGTCCATGAACCAGCGCTCGAATTCGATCTCGTCGCGGATCTGGATGCCGTCATGGCCAAGCAGCGGCAGGTCGGGCACGAGCTTGCGCACGCGATCCACGATGCCCTTGTGCAGTGCCGCGAAGCGCCAACCCTGACGCTGGTAGAAGCGGATCGCGTGGCTGTTGTCGTTGGTGGTGGTCAGGTAGATGCGACGGCAGCCGGCGGCGCGTGCGTGCGCCTCGGCCGCGGTGAGCAGCGCGGCGCCGATGCCGGGCGCGGTGGCGCGACTGCTCAGCGTGATGACCTCGCACTGCCAGCCGCCGGGGTCCATGTTCAGCGTGAGCAGGCCCGCGAAGGTGCCGTTCACTTCGGCCACAAAGCCCGGGAGCGCGTCGGCCTGATGACAGCGACCAAGGGACCAGATGCGCGTGTCGTGCCAGTGCTTGTGAAGTTCGGCGCGGATCTCGGTGAGGTCGCGCGCGGCGATGGGGCGGACGGTGGCGGGCATGCGCGGGAGGGTAGCGGTGGGGGCGGCCGTGTTGCGGCGCCAGTTCCGGGCGCGGCGCCTACTGCGGCCCAGCGCGCGCCTCACTCCCCGATGATCTTCACCAGCACGCGCTTGCGGCGATTGCCGTCGAACTCGCCGTAGAAGATCGCTTCCCACGGGCCGAGGTCGAGCTTTCCGTTGGTGATCGCCACCACGACCTCGCGGCCCATGATCTGGCGCTTCAGGTGCGCGTCGGCGTTGTCCTCGCCGGTGTCGTTGTGGCGGTACTGGCCAGTGGGGGCGTGGGGGGCCAGGCGCTCGAGCCATTGCTCGTAGTCGTGATGCAGGCCGCTCTCGTTGTCGTTGATGAACACGCTGGCCGTGATGTGCATGGCGTTCACGAGAACCAGACCCTCGCGAATGCCGCTCTTGCGAACGAGCGCCTCGACCTGCGGCGTGAGGTGCACGAAGCCGCGGCGGCTCTTCACGTCCATCCAGAGGTGTTCGGTGAGGTGCTTCATGGCGGGGATCATGGCACGGCCATTGAAGCGCTGAGGTGAAAGCGGGAGACGGGACTCGAACCCGCGACATTCAGCTTGGGAAGTTGACCCTCTACCAAACTGAACTACACCCGCACCGCCCTTCTGAGTGTACTAGTGCCGGTTCGGTGGTGCTCTTGTTGCATCATGTTGCATCTGAAGGAGCCTAAAAGCACTCCGTAAGGGGGCGTCGGAGATCGTGGCCTCGATCAAGGCTTGTCGGGCCGATGTTGCCTTCATCAAAGCGTCCCTTGAGTCCGGCTGTGTGAGTAAAAAGTAGCGCTTTTCAGTACCCGAAAGGGAAC
>JBIIOC010000059.1:0-13226 GCA_044337135.1 Phycisphaerales bacterium
CTGGCACCTCGGTGGCATCTGGCGCGCTCGCCCGGAGGGCCCGCCCCGACTGGCGCTTGGCGACGCGAAACCGCTGCCAGCCTTCGCGACTGCCCTGAAGCTGGGCGAATCCGCGTCGCTGAACGTGGTCCTGCAGAAGATCGCCGCGGCCCGCCTGCCGGATCGACTCACGATCTTCTGCCCGGCAGCGCTCGCCCCGGCGGGTGGGCCGGATGACCTTCCCCATCCCGAGGCACCCGGCACGCCACTCGTGGCGCCTCCAAGCCTGGCTGGGGCCCGCATCTGGGAAGCCTCGGCGACCGACGCCGACAGCATTCGCGTGCTCACCCCACAGGCAGTGCCGACGCGTCGCGATCCGCGCGCGCTGCAACGAGCCACGATCGATGGGGCGGTCTCGACCGCCTCGATCGCCGAACTTTCGGACCTGCGTTGCTGGATCGATCTGGGCGCATGGCCCGAAGGTCCCAACCCCGGCCCGATCTTCAGCGGCACGCCGTGAGCGGCTCAGGCCTGCGTCGCATCGGACACACCCTCGAACGAGAGCCCGATCACGCTGACATCGTCGGCGTACGGAATGCCTGCGGCATGCCCTCGCAGGGTGCCCATCAGCCCCTCGACGTCCACCTCCACCTCACCATCGGCCTGCAGCGTGGCAAGGGCGCGCTCGATGCCGAGTTCCTCACCCGCCGCGGATCGCTGCTCGTTCACGCCATCGCTGAAGAGCACCAGTCGCTCCGAGGGCGCCAGCTCGAACCTTGAGCTCTCGTACGGGAAATCCGCCACGCCCAGCGGCGGACCACCCTCGCACTGCAGCTGCTGCGCCCCCCGCCCGGCCCCCACGCGCGCCGCCAGTCCATGCCCCGCATCGACCGCCTCGAAGCGCGTTCCATCCGCCGAGAACTGCACCGCGAAGAGTGTCGCGAATTCCGCGCCCCCGCGATGCCGCCGAACGTAGTCGTTCACTCGGTTCATCGCCTCGACCAGCGGGCATCCACGCGCCAGGTCGCTGGCGAGGTGCGCCTGGATGCTGGCCATCAGCATGCCGGCCGCGGCACCCTTGCCCGCCACATCACCCAGGAAGGCCCACGGCCCCTCGGGCCCCTCTCCTGCCGCCACGATGTCCCCTGCGACGAATCGACCCGGCTCGGAGTGAAGCCGCCAGCGCCATCCCATCAACGCGCCACGCTCGCCCGGCATGAGTCGCCGCTGCACGTCATGCGCCGCCGACAACTCCTCCTCGAGCGCCCGCTGTCGATCCGCGAGCTCGCGCCGGCGGTGATCGCCCATGCCGAGCGCGACGAAGCGCGCCAGGGCCATCGCGAAAGCGGCCGCGTCCGCACCGGGGCGCGCGCCACCCACCGAGTCCATGTACGCGAATCCCTCGACCGACTCGCCGATCAGCAGCGGAATGCAGAGGGCCGCGGTCACGCCGGAACCCACGATGCTCTCCGCCATGTTCAGGTTCGAGTCCTCCAGACAGACCGGCTTGCCCTCGGCGGCGGCACGCAGCAGGCTGCGGCTCAGGCGCGGCGCATCCTGCGAGGGATCGCGCATCGCCGAGGCCACGATCTCCATCGCGGACTCGGAACCGCGGAGCACCAGCGCGCGCGAGAATCCCGTGCCCTGCATCAGGGCCTGCGCGGCCGACTGCGCCAGCGCGGGAATGTCCTGCGCGGCCTGCAGCATCGAGGCGGAGTCGATCAGCAGCCTCAGTCGACGGCCGGCCATCGACTCGATCTCGGAGTCCTCGATCTTGCGAACCTGTCCAGCGCGCTCATCCGCCTGCACCGCCGCCAGCGTGCTCGACGCGGCAGGACCGCCAAGGTCCACCCGAAGGCGGAACGGATGGATCGTGACCTCGTCGCCGTTGCGAAGTTCGCAGGGCGCCTGCGCGGCCACGAGCGTGCCATTCAGCAGGGTGCCGTTGCGGCTGCCCTGATCGACCAGCATCCAGCGCCCCTCGTGACCGGCGATCGTCGCGTGACGGCTCGACACCTGCGCAGCTTCGAGCCGAACCTTCGCGTCGGGCGCGCGGCCCAGACTCACCGCGTCGCCAGCCTGCACCTCCACCGACTCGCGTCGCGGCTGCAGGAAGACGATGCGAAGCGTTGCGCTCACGCGTTCACCGTTCCAGCCTCGTCGATCCGCTCCGGCTTGGCGGGCAGGCCCGTCTGCGCCGCGGCGATCACCGACTCCATGCGGCCCATGGCACGGTCCGCCAGGCCCTTGAAGCTCATGTACGGGAACAGCGTGACCAGCGCGACGGCCAGACCCATCGCCGTCGTGATCAGCGCCTCGCCGATGCCGCCCGACACGCCGCGCGGATCCGCCAGCTGCGACTGCGCGCCGAGCACGTTGAAGCTCTTGATGATGCCGATCACCGTTCCAAGGATGCCGATCATCGGGCTCGCGGTGATGATCGTGGAGAGCACCACGCTGAAGCGCTCGAGCCGATGACGCTGGATCTCGGCCGCCGCCATCGCCACGCCGTCATTGGCTCCGTCGAGCGCCAGCCGCAGCGCCACCATCATCTCGGGCTGGTTGCTGCCGTCGCACAGGCGCATCACGTCGTCCTTGCGACCCCGGCGCAGCGCCTCGGTGAGCCGGTTCACGCGCCCACGGGCCGAGACGCCCGACATGCGCGCCCAGAAGATGATCCGCTCGGCCGTGATGCCCAGCGAAAGAATGCTGAGAAGCAGAAGCGGCCACAGCACGAAGCCGCCCTTCTGCATGAACGCGAGAAACGACTGGAAGGCACCCATGAGAGGGACGATCATACGAATCTTCGGGGTTCGCGTCCCTATACTCCGCCGCGTGCCAGGCACCGCAACCATGCTGGATGACACGATGCTCCTCGAAACCGTCGAGCACGCGCTGGCTCAGGCGATCGACCGCCGCACGCTTGCGCCCAAGCTGGCCGAGGCCATGCGCTACGCCTCGCTGGGTGGCGGCAAGCGCGTCCGGCCGCTGCTTGCGATCCGCTGCGGCCTTGCCGCAGGCGCGCCCGACGCGAGCTCACTGCTGCAGGCCGCGATCGCGGTGGAGTTCATCCATGCCTTCAGCCTGGTGCACGACGATCTTCCGGCGCTGGACAACGACGACCTTCGCCGCGGACGGCCCACCACGCACAAGGCATTCGGCGAGGCGCTGGCGATCCTCGCCGGCGACGGCCTGCAAGCCCTGGCGATCGAGGCGGCGCTGGCGAGTCCTCGCGCGCCCGAGCGCGTGGCGATCGAGGTGGCACGAGCCTGCACCGACATGATCTCGGGGCAGGTTTACGACACGCTCGCCGGCTTCCCCTCCGGATGCGACGCCCCTGCTGATCGACTGTCGCTGATCCACCGCAACAAGACCGGCGCGCTGCTGCGTGGCGCCTGCCGCGTGGGCGCGATCGCCGGCGGCGCGGATCTGGCCATGCTCGAGCGGTTCACGCGGTACGGCGAGGCGATGGGCCACATGTTCCAGGTGGTCGACGACATCCTGGACGAGACCGAGTCCAGCCAGACGCTCGGCAAGAGCGCCGGCAAGGACAAGGCGCAGGGCAAGACCACCTATCCCGCCGTGCACGGAATCGACCGGAGCCGAGCCTTCGTGCACGAGCTGCTGAAGGAAGCCCTGGACGCTCTGTCGGGCCTTGATTCGGCCGCCGATCCCCTGCGCACGCTGGCTCGGAACCTGGCCATCCGGACGTCCTGAATCCCATGAGGGGGGCGACCCGAAACCCCTTCGTCGCTACCATCTCGCGATCAGGGCAGGAAGCCCGAACACACCATGGCGATTCTTCCAACGATCCACGGCCCAGCCGACCTTCGCGCCCTTCCCGTCTCGGCGCTGCCCGAACTCGCCGCCGAGGTGCGCAAGGCGATCTGCGACCAGTGCATGAAGAGCGGCGGCCACCTGGCGCCGAACCTCGGCGTCGTGGAGCTCACGATCGCGCTGCATCGCACCTTCGACTTCGGCCATGACCGGATGCTGTGGGACGTGGGCCACCAGTGCTACACCCACAAGCTGCTCACCGATCGCCAGCACCTGCTCGGCCGCCTGCGCCAGCGCGACGGCATGGCGGGCTTCCCCGAGCCTCGCGAGAGCGGCTACGACCTCTTCAGCGTGGGCCACGCGGGCACCGCGATCAGCACCGCGGTCGGCATGGCGCGCGGCGACACGCTCAACGGCCAGGGCTGGAATCCCGAGAACGAGTCCGGCCGTCGCGTGGTCAGCCTGATCGGCGACGCGAGCATCGTGAACGGACTGGCGATGGAGGGACTGAACGCGGCCGGCACGCTGCACCGCCAGTTCCTGGTGATCCTCAACGACAACGGCATGAGCATCGCCAAGCCGCAGGGCGCGATGGCAAGCACCTTCGATCGCATGCGCCTGAGCCACGGCTACGCCGAGTTCAAGAAGCGCGCGAAGGAATTCGCCAAGCACATCCCGGGCGGCAAGGGCCTCTCCGACCTCTATCACCGGATGGGCGAGATGAGCAAGGCCGCGGTGAGCCAGGACGCCTGGTTCGAGCACTTCGGCATGGTGGCCGTTGGCCCGATCGACGGCCATGACTTCCCCACGCTGCTGGAATTCCTGAACGAGGCCAAGCACTTCGACCGCCCCATGGTGCTTCATGTGAAGACCGTCAAGGGCAAGGGCTTCACCTTCACCGAGAACGACCCCAGCGCCACGCACAGCCCGGGCCCCTTCAGCCTTCCCGACGACATCGAGAGCGAGGGCTGCCGAATCGAGCTGAAGAAGAGCGCGCGCAGCTTCACGGGCGCGGTGGGCGAGGCCCTCTGCGAGATGATGGCCCGCGACGAGAAGGTCGTGGTCGCCACCGCGGCCATGCCGGATGGAACGGGCGTCAGCAAGACGCTCGCGAAGTTCCCCGACCGCAGCTTCGACACGGGCATCTGCGAGAGCCACGCGATGGACATGATGGCGGGCATGGCCAAGTCGGGCCTGAAGCCCTTCTTCGCCGTCTACAGCACCTTCGTGCAGCGCGCCTTCGACCAGGCCTTCCAGGAAGTGTCGCTGCAGGGCCTCGCCGTGCGTCTGCTGCTTGATCGCGCGGGACTCGTCGGCGGCGACGGCGCCGTGCACCACGGCTTCTGCGACATCGCGCTGCTCGCCACGCTGCCCAAGGCGGCGATCATGGCCGCGATGGACGAGCCCAGCATGAAGGCCGCGATGGAGTTCATGCGCGGGTACGAGGGCGGACTCTCCTCGCTGCGCTATCCGCGCGACTCGGTCAGCCCGCTCTTCGCTTCACAGCCCTGCCCGGCATTCGAACTGGGCAAGGCGCGCGCGCTCCAGGTGCATGACGAACCCGACGTGGCCGTGCTTGGCTTCGGCGTGATGGCCATCGAGGCGATGGACGCCCTCAAGCAGCTTGATGGCGAATACCGCGTGAACGTCTACGACGCGCGTTTCGCCAAGCCCGTCGACGCCGACCTGCTGAAGGACCTGCTCTCCCGCGGCATTCCGGTCATCACGGTCGAGGACCACTCGATCCGCGGCGGCTTCGGCAGCTGCGTGCTGGAGGCCTGCGCCGAGCACGGGCTCGACGCCCGTCTGGTCACCCGCATGGCCCTGCCCGACGCCTGGATCTATCAGGGCGAGCGTCGCGAGCAGCTGGCCGAGGCGGGCCTGGACGCGGCAAGCATCGCGCGCACGATCCGTGCGGCCGTCGAGGCGGCACCCCGCTCGGCGCGCACCGCTGCGGCCGCTGGCCGCAAGGTCGCCCCCGTCCGCTGACGCGGCAGGGATCCACGCATGTTCGATCGCCTGACCGAGCGCCTGGGTGACGCGTTCCGCAACCTTTCCGGCCGCGGCCGAATCAGCGAGGACAACGTCCGCGAGGTGATGGCAGAGGTGCGCACGGCGCTGCTCGAGGCCGACGTAAACGTGGAGGTCGCGAGACACTTCTGCGACGAGGCCACGCGCGACGCGATCGGCATGGGCGTGACGCGCAGCCTGACGCCTGCCCAGGAAATGGTGGGCGTGGTGCACCGCAAGCTCGTCGAACTCATGGGCCCGGGCGATCCGAAGATCGAGCAGGCCTCACCCGGTCCCACCGTGATCCTGCTCTGTGGCCTGCAGGGCTCCGGCAAGACGACCACCGCGGGCAAGCTCGCCGCGCTGCTGCGACGGCAGGGTCGAAGCACCATGGTCGCGGCCTGCGACCTGCAGCGCCCCGCCGCCGTCGAGCAGCTTCGTCTCGTGATCGACCAGGTCGCCGCGGACGCCAAGGGTGGCGCACGCGTGGCCTTCTATGGCGAGCCTGACAAGTGCGCCGAGTACGGCAAGGCCGTGGGCGTGGCCGTTTCGGTCGCGCAGCGCGCCGTTCGCTCCGCACGCGAGGGCGGCTTCGACACGCTCATCGTGGACACCGCAGGCCGACTGCACATCGAGGACGCGCTCATGCGCGAGCTCGAGGGGGTCCGCCGTGCGGTCGAGCCGCATCAGGTGCTGCTGGTCGTCGACGGCATGGCCGGTCAGGACGCGCTCACCGCGGCCAGAGCCTTCCACGAGCGCCTGCCCATCGACGGCATCATCCTGACCAAGTTCGACGCTGATCCGCGCGGCGGCGCTGCCCTGAGCGTGCGCAAGGTGACCGGCGCGCCGATCCTGTTCACGGGCACCGGCGAGCGGTTCGACGCCCTGGAGCCCTTCCATCCCGAGCGCGTGGCGGGCCGCATCCTTGGCATGGGCGACGTCGTGAGCCTGGTGGAGAAGGCCCAGCAGGAAGTCGATCAGGCCGAGGCCGAGCGGGTGGCCGATCGAATGGCGAAGGGCCAGTTCACGCTGGATGACTTCGTCGGCCAGCTCCGCACGATCCGACGCCTGGGCCCGATCAAGAACCTGCTTGGCATGCTTCCCGGTGTCGGCGGCATGATGAAGGATCTGCCCATCGACGAGGGACAGCTGGACCGCGTCGAGGGCATGGTGCGCAGCATGACGTCCGCCGAGCGCGAGAGCGTGCGCCTGGTGGACCAGCAGAAGAGCCGCGCACGCCGCATCGCACAGGGCAGCGGTGCAACACAGCAGGAAGTCGGCCGCCTGGCGAAGCAGTTCGAGATGATGCAGAAGATGACGCAGCAGATGGCTGGCATGGGCGCGCTCGGCAAGATGAAGGCCATGCGCGACATGGCCGGCGCCGGCCCCGGCGCGATGGGCGGCTTCCCAGGCCTTGGTGGTCGCGGCAGCACGCAGACGCAGAGCATCAAGTCACGCTTCAAGCCGCGCAAGAAGCGCTGAGCGAGGGTCGGAGGTCGTTATCCGACCCGCCGGCGACCGCTCAACCCCACGCACCCAAGCTTCAGGCTCGATCGAACGGCAGCGGGTCATCCGCTCGCCCGCTGCTCCACGCACGCAGCCGCGGCATCGCGACCTCACGCAGCCAGATCTTCAGGCAAGCCGCCACGGGAATGCTCAGCAGCATGCCGTACACGCCAGCCATCGCGGCGCCCGCGAGCACCGCCACGAAGATGCTCACCGGATCCAGATCGGTCGCCTTGCCGGCGATCAGCGGAATCAGCACGTATCCCTCGACGAACTGCACGACGCCGTACACCAGGGCGGGCCCAAGGAGGATCCACAGCCACGTCAGCCGCTCCGCCTCGGGCAAGGCGAGCTGGTCCACCGCGAGCAGCGCGATCGCGATCGGCAAGCCGATCACGCTGAGGTACGGCACCAGACTGAACACCCCCACCACCACGCCCAGCGTGATCGCGTAGGGAACACCGAAGAATCGCCAGCCGATCGCGATCAGCACGCCCATGATGGTGCTCACCACGATGCGGCCGCGCACGAAACCGCTGACGGCGCGATCCATCTCGGCCGCAAGCGCAAGGATCCGCTCCCGCCGATTCACGGGCAGCAGACCCCGGATGAAATCGAGCGCCGCCGGGAAGTTGATCGAGAAGAACCAGAAATAGAACGGGACCAGCGCGGCGAGAAATCCGAACGTCAGCACCGCAAGCGCGGTCTGCAGCACCTGCTCCGCACTGGTTCCGACGAACGCCGCCCACGGCACCTCGCCACGCGTGGGCGCCGGCGCAGCGACCACGCCGCGTCGATCCAGCTCCGCAGCCACCGCGCGTTCCAGCGCGTCGGCCTCGACCTTCGCCTGCTTTCGCGCAAGCTCCGACTCGCCCGGCTCCGTGGTCGCGGCCGTCGCCTCGACGGGCGCTCCCACCGGCGCCGTCTGCGTGGCGCTCTGGAACCACTCGCGCGCGCGGGCCACCTCGGGCCGGTAAGCCTCGGGCACCAGCTGCTCCGCGCGACTGATCGCCGCGTTGAAGCGCCCCTCACGCAGGCTTGTCACGAAGCTCGAACTCTGCCCAACCACGACCGGCACCATGACCGCCAGCGCAGCGACCAGCGCGACCCCCGCCGTCGCCATCAGCGCACCGACGGCGGCCGTGCGACTCAGGCCGAAGCGCCGACACAGCGCCTGCACCACGGGCTCCACCAGATACGCAAGCCCGAAGGCGACCAGCAGCGGCACGGTCACGCTTCGCAGCGCGTAGCCCATGTAGACCACCGCGATGACCAGCGCCACCAGCACCACATCCCGCACCCCCTGGATCTGCCAGAGGTGCAGCCGCGCAAGCCCACCACGGCCTTCACCCGGATGCTCCGAACCCGTGTCGCTCACGCGTGCCCCCGACGGCCGATCGCATGCACCAGCCGGTCGCGGCTGAACGCCTCCTGGAAGTCGAACACGCCGCGGAAGTCGTCGATGCTGTCGCGCTGGCTCTTGCTGAAAAGGCCAGCGTCGATCATCCCGAACACGATGCGGCCGAAGTCATCGGTGCGATGCACGTTCCATCCGCTCAGCACCGAGAGCGCCAGCATTCCGTAGCGCTCGATCGCGTAGTCCCGCAGGCCCATGCAGAGCTGCTGGCCACTCACGTGTCGATCGGCCTCGCTCGCCCCACCGGGGCCATGGATCAGCTCGGACGTGCGATTGAGGCCGTCACGCACGAACTGGAAAGCCTCGCCCGGATACAGGCCCGTCCGCGCGGCAAGCCGCCGCCAATCCACCTCTGCTGTTGCACTTTGCGCCATGGGTCTTGGAGGTCCTGGAAAGGTATCGGCTCGAAGGCCGCCTTGACTTCGCAGCGGACGGGCAGAGCGTAGGCAGAGCGTGCCCTTGCCGCTTCGCTGGGCAGCAACGCCCCGCCACGCTTTCGCTACACTCCGGTTGCCCCTCGGGAGAGGTCCCGCGGGTCAACAGCCGAACATCGGCGGAGGAACTCGGAATGGACTGGAAGCGTTTCAGCGTGCTCGGGATCGCGTCGCTCGCCCTCGCGGCTTGTGTGCCCCAGCAGAAGTACGACGACCTGCTCACGGCCTATCGCGGCCAGGAGCAGCAGCTGCTCGCGGTGCAGAGCGATCTGCAGACCTCGCGCGCCAACGAGGAGCGCCTTCGCGCGCAGCTCGCCGCGCTGCAGGCCGAGATCGAGGCTGCCGGCTCCAGCGCCGACCCGACCGAACTCGAGCGCCTGAAGGCCAAGCTCGCGGCCTACGCTAAGCAGATCGCCGACGCGAACCTTGGGCCCCTTCCCGCCGAGCTCAGCAAGGCGCTGGCCGATCTTGCGGCGCAGTACCCCGACGTGCTGACCTTCGACCAGCGAACGGGCATGCTGCGGTTCAACAGCGACTTCACCTTCGCCTCCGGATCCGCCGCGCTCAACAAGAACGCCGAAGGCCTGGTGGCGAAGCTCGCCGGCATCCTGAACACGCCGATCGCGCAGCCCTTCGAGGTGAAGGTGGTCGGCCACACCGACAACCAGCCGATCCGTCGCGTCGCGGCGCAGCATCCCACCAACATGCACCTGTCGGCGCACCGCGCCATCAGCGTGCGTGACGCCCTCGTGTCGGATGGCGTGACCGCCAACCGCATGCAGGTCGCCGGCTACGGCGAGTTCCGACCGATCGTCCCCAACGGCGCCAACGGTGCCGCGGCGAACCGTCGCGTCGAGATCTTCCTGTCGCCGATGACGGTCCCGATCATGGGAACCGGCAACCCGATGGACGCGCCTGCGCCGAAGTCGGCCCCTGCTCCGGTGCGCAGCAAGTCGGACGACGACGAACCGACGAAGTGAACCGCTCGGGCGAGAGCCCGAGTCGAAAGCAGCCACCCCAAGGAAGCCGGACATCTTGTCCGGCTTCTTTCTTTGGCATCCGCGCACGGCCGGATCGCTGCGCCCAGGTGCCAGAACAACGATCTCGGACTCTGGGATCGTTCAGATCCCGTTCAGTCGGACCCAACAATCGATTGATTCTGGCCTTCACGAAGGCCCTTTCTTGTGCCTGAGAACTTCGGGGTTAGACTGCGACAAACCCGTCAGGCGCCTTTTCAGAGGCCGCGAGAAGGATTCCGCGCTCTGTCATTGGGCCTGCCGGGCAACTCAAGGGCCCCCAGACATGCGTACCACGCTTGCCGCTTTCGCCACCTGCCTGACTGCTGCCACCGCATTCGGCCAGTCGATCAACGAGATCCGAACCCAGGAAACCGGCGTCGACCTTCAGGTCTACGTCGAGATCGCCGGCACGGCCGCGACCAGCCTGAACGATCTGAGCCTGGTGATCGTCGGCAACGATGACTTCGCGCTGCCCCCGGCGCAGAACGGCTCGATCGAGAGCGTGATCAACCTCACGGGACAGTCGATCCCCTCGAGCGGCTTCTTCGTGATGGCGGAACCCACCTACACACTGAGCGTGCCGGACCTGGTCTCGGCGCTCGGCATCGGCACCGACAACAACAAGACCTTCCTGCTGGTCCGCAACTTCAGCGGCTTCCCGGGCGATGACATCGACCTGAACGATGACGGCACGATCGACAACGCCCTCTGGAGCGAGGTCGTGTCGGATGTGGCCCTGCTGTCCGTCGCGAATCCCGACGGCATCTCCGGCGACTTCGTCTACAGCGCGAACAAGGTCGGTCCCGATGGTGGCTCATTCGTGAGCTACGCCAAGAAGTGCCCGAACAACGGATCGTGGCTGATCGGCGGCGCCGACGTGGCAACGGCCGGCGACACCCCGGGCGCGGCAAATCCATCTTGCGCGGCGGGTCGTGTCGAGATCGCGGAGATCCGTATCGATCAGATCGGCGCGCCAGACAACGACGAGTACGTTGAACTCGCGGGCCAGCCCGGCACCACGCTGAACGACCTGACCTACATCGTCATCGGCGACGGCACCGCCGGAAGCGGCGTGGTGGAGTGCATCATTCCGCTGGCCGGGCAGACCATGCCCGCTAGCGGCATCTTCCTGATCACGCTGAAGAACACGAGCGGCCAGGATGGCATCGCGTTCGGTCAGGCGGGCGACCTGCAGACCACGGGGCTCATCTTCGAGAACAGCGACCATGTCACGCACATGCTTGTGCGCGGCTGGACCGGCGGCACCAGCACCACACAGGACCTCGATCCCGAGAACGATGGCGTGCTCAACACCACGCCGTGGGCAAGCGTGCTTGACAGCGTTGGCTTCGTGAAGACTGCCGCGACCGGTCCCGTCAAGGATGGCACCGCGGGCGAGTGGACCTATCAGGTCAACCACGAGGCTGGCGCCAGCAACGCGAATACCGCGATGGTGGGACCGGACACCACCTTCGTGCCCGGCCACATCTACCGCTGCAGCCCACAGGGCGGCTGGAAGGTCGGCTTCTTCGATCCGGTCTCCGCTGGCTCGAACAACAAGGACACCCCGAAGGTGGTGAACCCCGAGTGCTCCGCCTGCGGCGAGCCCGGAAGTGGCAGCTGCTTCGTGGCGCACGCCAACCCCGGCTGCGACAAGGGCGGATGCTGCAGCGTGGTCTGCGCCTTCATCCCGGCCTGCTGCGAGACGCAGTGGGACAGCAGCTGCGCCAGCGCGGCCCTGTCGAACTGCCTCGAGGCTGGCAATCCGCCCGAGCTCGAGCTGAGCGAGATGCGCCTGCGCGACCCGGACAACGTGGTCAACAACGTCGACCAGAACGAGTACCTCGAGTTCACCGGAGCTCCGGGCACCTCGCTCACCGGCGTCAGCATCGTCGTGCTGAACAACAGCGGCGTGAATGCCAGCAACCAGCCCAACACCGGCGTGATCCGTGCGGCCGTGAGCCTGAACGGACTCTCGATCGGCGCCAGCGGCCGGTTCCTGGTGACCGAGCAGACCTTCGCGCTCTCGGGTGTCTCCACCGACTTCAACTGTGGTGGCGGCCTGGTGTTCGACAACACGGGCGCACAGAGCGTGTACCTGGTGTGGAACTACTACGGTGCGATCGGTAGCGACCTTGACGCCGAGGACGACGGCATCCTGGATGCGGCGCCTTGGATGTCCTCCATCGCCGAGGTCGGCGTGATCGGCGACACGGGCGCGGTCTACGCCAGCCCGTCGGTCGGCCCGTCGAACGGCACGCTGCCGGCGCAGGTCTACCGCTGCGTCGAGACCGGCGAGTGGACGATCGGGCCCGGCTCGATCACCACGGGCTACGACACGCCCGGCGCGGTCAACGGCAGCTGCAGCCTGCCCCGCATCTTCTCCTGCGGCGACACGGATGCGGGTGACTGCTTCCTGGCGCACCCGAACGGCCACTGCTTCAACCGCGCCTGCTGCGAGGCTGTCTGCAGCGTGCTGCCGGATTGCTGCAACGTGGAATGGGACCAGAACTGCGTCGATGCGGCTGGAACCCTGACCGCCTGCGGCGGTGGCAGCTCGCCGGTGGTGATCAGCGAGGTGCGCATCGATCAGGACCAGAACTCGTTCAACCCGAGCACGGGCGAGGATCTCGACGAGTACGTCGAGCTCCGCGGCACCCCGGGCGAGTCGCTGGACGCGTACACGCTCGTGGTGCTTGGCGACAACACCGTGACCGTGAGCGGCACCTCGACGAACCTCAAGTCGGGCGCCGTCGAGTGCGCGATCCCGCTCACCGGTCAGGTGATCCCGGAGAACGGCCACTTCCTGATCACGGTGCTCAATGCCCTCACAGGCACGGCGGCCCGTGACGGAACGGTGTTCGACAACTACGTGGCCGAGACGGGCCTCGTGGGCGTGGCCGGCAACCTGCAGGTGGCGAACCTGAACCTCGAGAATGGTGACAACCTCACCTTCCTCCTGGTCTCGGGCTACACGGGCGCGGCGAACGCCGACCTCGATGCCGACGACGACGGCGTGCTCGACTCGACGCCGTGGACCGCGGTGCTCGACTCGGTGTCGGTGGTGACCTCGATCCGCACGGC
>JBIIOC010000060.1:0-13161 GCA_044337135.1 Phycisphaerales bacterium
TCCGCCAGATCGGGCGGCTTGGCCATGGTCTTCAGGCGCAGGCGCGCACCCGCCTCGTCGAGCACGTCGATGCTCTTGTCGGGCTGCACGCGGCCGGGGATGTAGCGGCCCGAGAGCTCGACGGCGGCGCGCAGCGCCTCGTCGGTGTAGTTCACGCGGTGGTGCGCGGCGTACTTGTCGCGAAGGCCCTTCAGGATCTCGATGGTCTGCTCGGCGTTCGGCGGGTTCACCGGGATCGCCTGGAAGCGGCGCTCGAGCGCCGCGTCCTTCTCGATGTACTTGCGGTACTCGTCGAAGGTGGTCGCGCCCACGCACTGGATCTCGCCACGCGCCATCGCCGGCTTGAGCACGTTGCTCGCGTCGATCGCGCCCTCGGCACCACCGGCGCCAACCAGGGTGTGCAGCTCGTCGATGAACAGGATGATGTTCTTCGCGCGGCGCACCTCGTTCATCACGGCCTTGATGCGCTCCTCGAACTGGCCGCGGTACTTGGTGCCGGCCACCATCATGGCCAGGTCCAGCACCACCAGGCGCTTGTCATGCAGCAGGTCTGGCACGGTCTGGCTCACGATCTGCTGGGCCAGGCCCTCCACGATCGCGGTCTTGCCCACGCCGGCCTCGCCCAGGAGCACCGGGTTGTTCTTCGTGCGGCGGCAGAGCACCTGCACCAGGCGCTCGATCTCCTGCGCGCGGCCGATCACCGGGTCCAGCTCGCCGTTGCGGGCCAGCTCGGTCAGGTCGCGGCCGAAGCTGTCCAGCGCCGGGGTCTTGCTCTTGCCGCGGCGGGCGGTGCCGGGCGTGGCCTCGGAAGCCTCGGGGGCCGCGGCCTCGGCGGCCTGCGGCGGATTCTCCTGCTCGCTGTCGCCACCGGCGCCGAGCAGGTTCAGGACCTCCTCGCGCACTTCCTCGAGCTTCAGGCCCAGGTTCAGCAGCACCTGTGCCGCCACGCCGTCCTGCTCGCGGAGCAGGCCAAGCAGCAGGTGCTCGGTGCCCACGTAGTTGTGGTTCAGGTTTCGCGCTTCCTCGATCGCGTACTCGATGACCTTCTTGGCCCGCGGGGTCTGGGGCAGCTTGCCCATCGTGACCATCTCGGGGCCGCTCTTCACGAGCTTCTCGACCTCCAGGCGGACCTTGCGCAGGTCGATGCCGAGGTTCTTCAGCACGTTCGCGCCAACCCCGCTGCCTTCCTTGACCAGGCCGAGCAGGATGTGCTCGGTGCCGATGTACTCGTGGTTGAAGCGCTGGGCTTCCTGGTTGGCCAGGGCCATGACCTTGCGTGCGCGATCGGTGAGACGTTCGAACATGAAGAAAGGACCTCCTGCGGAGGGTGGGATCGACAGGATCCGACCCTTCCTTGAGCGATGGTAGCCGGATAGGCTGCAAACCGTGACGCGGCAAGCACCCATTTGCAGGGCCCTGGCTGCCATCCTGACATGCGCGTTGTGCGCGGTGGTGTGGGCCGAAACCACCCCGTGCACCCCGTTCAACCTGCGGGTCAAGCGGGTCGACGGAACCATGGTCAGCGGCACGGTTTCCGGCTTCGATGGGGATGGTTGCGAGGGCAGTTTCGGCCGCGTCGAATGGGCCGACCTTCCCGCCGCCGAGGTGAACCGGGCGCTTCGTCGCGTGCTCGACCTTGGCAAGACGGACCAGATGGTGCTGCTCGGTCGCGCGCTGCTGAGCGCCGAGGACGGGCAGAACATGGGTGACTCGATGCTGCGACAGGCGGTCAAGCGCGATGCCTCGATGAAGGACGCCGCCGACGCGGCCCGCGCGCAGGGGGTCGAACTGCGGCGCATGGCCGCGGAGCGGCGCGTTCGCAACGCGCTGCCGCAGGCGCGCGAAGGCAGCGGTGTTCGGCCATGGCCGATCGCCACCGACGCCTCCCGCGCCCAGGCGCTCGAGGAGATGAAGGCCGAGGCGGAGAAGGCGCTGCATGCCGTGAACGCGCGCTGGACGCCGGTCGAGAGCGAATACTGGGTGATCTACGCCGACCTGACGCGCGGGGACGCGCAGGAGCTCGGGCGCCGGATGGACAACATGTATCGCAAGGTCGCCGAGGAGATGTTCGCGCTGCCCAAGGGGCTGAACCTCTTCCATGGCAAGGGTGTGTGCATCGTGAGCGCGGACGAGAATCGCTATCGCGCGATCGAGCAGGCGGCCTTCGGCACCATGCCGCCGCCGGGCGCGGTGGGGCTCTGCCACATGATCGGTCCGCGGGTGATCGTGAACGCGTGGCGCAGCCCCAACGACGACGAGTTCATGTCCACGCTGGTGCACGAGGCCACCCACGGCGTGATGCACCGCTACGGCACGCCGGTCAAGCTTCCGATCTGGGCCGAGGAGGGCTACGCGGAGTTCGTGGCCGCGCGCAGCTTCGACGCCTCGCCGGTCGACGCGGGACGCCGACCGCATGGTCTCGCCTTCATCCGGGCGGGAGAGAGCACGCTGCCGCTCCTTCGCAGCGACGGCCATGACGGTGCATGGCCCGGGCCGGGCGCGATGGGCTACTCGATCGGCTACCTGACCGTGTGCCTGATGATCGACCAGAAGGGCGCCGCGTTCGGGGAGTGGGTGAAGGACGTGAAGACCGGCACGCCATGGGAGGAGGCGCTCAAGCGCCACTTCGGCACCGACGCGGCGCAGCTCGCGCAGACGATCGAGGCGTGGTACCGGTCTCGCGACGCGAGCCGCTGAGTCCGGGCTCAGCCGTCGACGCGGCCATCGACCAGTCGCACCACCCGATCGGCGCGAGCCGCCACGGCGGGATCATGCGTGACCATCGCGATCGAGAGTCCCTTGCGATGCAGGGAAGCGATCATGTCCAGGATCTCGCCGCCGGTCTTGGCATCGAGGTTGCCCGTGGGTTCATCGGCCAGCAGCACGCGGGGTTCGTTCGCCAGGGCGCGCGCGATCGCCACGCGCTGTCGCTCGCCGCCGCTGAGCTCCCGCGGCCGGTGCGCGAGCCTGTGCGACATCCCGAAGGCGTCGAGCAGCTCGCGCGTGCGCCGGCTTGCCGCCTCGCCAGCACCACCGGGCGCCACGAGCCCGCGCGCCACGCTGCACGGCAGCATGGCGTTCTCGAGCACCGTGAGTTCGGGGAGCAGGTGATAGAACTGGAACACGAAGCCCACCGAGACATTCCGGTAGCGGTTCCGCGCGCTCCCGCGCAGGCCCGCCACGGGCGCGCCCTCGAACCACACGCCACCACTGTCGGCATCCGGCTCGTCGAGCAGGCCCAGCAGGTGCAGCAGCGTGCTCTTGCCGCTGCCTGAACTTCCAAGGATCGCGACCCACTCGCCATGCGCCATGCGGAAGTCGGCGCCGCGCAGCACCGGCACACCCACCTTGCCCAGCCGGTAGGTCTTGCGCAGGTCTCGAGCTTCCAGCAGCGGCGCCTCACTCATAGCGCAACGCCCTCACCGGATCGATGTCGGCCGCCTTGGCCGCGGGCACGCTGGCTCCGAGCACGCTGAACACCACCGCGCCAACCCAGGTGAGCGCCGCGGTGAACCAGTCCACCTTGCTTGGGATGGTGCTGAAGTAGTAGACCGCCGGATCCCAGATCAGCGTGCCGCGGTGCGCCAGCAGTCCCGCACCGGCGAGTCCCAGCGTGATCGCGCCGACCAGCCACAGGAGCGTGGGAAGCAGCACGCCGCGGCGCGCGCCGCGCAGGCTCATGGCCAGCGCACCCACCGAGAGCACGAAGGCCAGGATCCAGCTCCAGCGCGGGGCGTCCTCGCCGATCGTCTCGTGGATCGCGTTGATGTTGTTGATCACCAGCCAGCCAAGCCCGATGCCGACCACGCCGCCGACCGCGCCGATGACCAGTCCGTACTGCAGGAAGATCCAGAGCACGCCGGGACGGCTCGCGCCGATCGAGCGCAGGATGCCGATGTCGCGGCTCTTCTCCTGCACGATGGCCCAGAAGATGCTCAGCACGAGTCCCGCGCACACGAGATAGACGATCGAGAAGAGGATGCGCATCATCTCGCGCTCCTTCTCCACCGGACCGATCAGGTCGCGCAGGTGCTGCTCCCAGGTCAGGATGCTCACGACCTCCGGCCGTGGTGGTTTCACCACCTTCGCGGGATCCGCCGCCGCCGCCATGGCGAAGCGCACGTACGCGTCCTGCACCGCGTCGCGAAGCGCCGCGGGGGTCACCCCCGGCTTCGCGCGAACCAGCACGCGATGCACGCGGGCCGGGCTCTTTCCAAGCACCGGCTGCGAGCCGTCGGCGTTCGGCGGTGCGTCCATGTCGTACTGGAGGCCCTCGTCCAGTCGCAGCATGCGCTGGGCCTCCTCGAGCGGCACGAGCACCCTGTTCTTGTCGATCTGGTACACGCCGCTGCGGAACTCGTTCACGATCGGGAAGATGCGCTCGGTGGGCTCCGCCACCGTGCCCTTGCCGCTGATGGGAACCAGCGTGAGCGTGACGCGCTGGTCAGGCATGAACCAGCCGGAGCGGTTGCGGTAGCTGCCGTCGCGCATGCGCTCGTTCACGATGCTGACATGGATGCCCATCACCATGCCCGGGGTTCCCGTCCCGGACTGTCGCAGCGAGAGGCCATCGGCCTCGATCTGCGGGGCGAGCATGCGGCGCGGATCGTCCGTCGCCATCGCCGCGGCGGCGGCCTCGTCCTTCGGGGGCTTCCAGTACAGCGAGCCGCTGAAGTCGGTCACGCGCTCGAAGCCGCGCGGCTCGATGCCCCACACGTTCGCCGTCACGACCTCCCTGTCGGCGCCGGGCGGATAGGGCATGCGAACCAGTCCGTAGGTGTCGATCAGCGGGGTGGCCGCCTCGGCCTCCGGCAGCTTCTCGATCTCCGCCACCAGCTCGTCGTACCACGGCAGTCCGCGCACCGGGTAGTTGATCACCACGTCGCCCATCAGCGTGCGGCCGCTCGACTTGAGCATGTCCAGGAAGCCGCTCATCACGCTGACCACGATGACCACGAGGGCCACGCACAGCGCCACGGCGCCGACGGCGATCAGCGGGATGATCCGGCTGGTGAGGTAGCGGTTGGCCAGCTGCGCGGCGTACACGGAGCGCGGATGCTAGCCGTGACGGTCTGTCGACATGACGGCGCCTGCGAGGCGCTTCGGCTACGCTCGCCCGATGGACTTTCGCCTGCTGGCGCTCTGGATCCTGGTCTTCGCGGCTGGCGCGGGGCTGGGCTGGTGGCTGCTCGTGGCGATCCGCGTGCTGCGGGACCTGCCGTCGATTCCACGCGCGCCTGAAGGCCTCGGGCTGCCCATGCCGGATCCCGCCCCATCGGTCTCGGTGGTGGTGCCGGCCCACAACGAGGAGGCGCACGCGGCCCGCGCGGCACGCAGCATCCTGGCGAGCGACTGGCCGCGCCTTGAGCTGGTCATGGTGCTGGACCGCTGCACCGACGGCACGCGCGCCACGCTGGAGCCGATCGCCGCCGCGGATCCCCGCCTTCGGATCGTCGACAACCACGACTGCCCGCCGGGCTGGGCCGGCAAGTGCAACGCGGCGCGCGTGGGTGCGCGGCATGCCACGGGCGACCTGCTGCTCTTCACCGACGCCGACGTGGAATTTCACCCATCGCTGATCCGGTCCACGGTGGCGATCCTGCGGCATCGCGGACTGTCGCTGCTGTCGCTGCTGGCCACGCCGCGGGTGCGTCACTGGTTCGAGGCGGTGGTGCAGCCGGTCGCGGCGCTGATGCTGATGCGCATGTACCCGATCCCGCGCGTGAACGACGCGAAGAGCCCGCGCGCGTTCGCGAATGGGCAGTTCATGCTGTTCGAGCGTTCGATGTACGAGAAGCTTGGTGGCCACGCGATCGTGCGCGAGGACCTGCTCGAGGACATCGCCTTCGCGCGACGCGTGCGTGACGCCGGGGGGCGTGGGGGGCTGTGCACGGCCGAGCACCTGCTCTTCGTCGAGATGTACGAGTCGATGGCCGAGTTCCATCGCGGATGGAAGCGGATCTACCTGGAGGCGGCGGAGCGGAACCCCTCGCGCCTCCGTGCGCTGGCATGGGAGTGGCTCGTCGGCGGCGCGGTGATGCCGGCATGCGCGATCCTCGCGATGCTTGGCGGCTTCGCGTGGACGGGCGGCTCGCTGGATCCGCTCGCCATCGCCACGGCGTGGCTTGGTGTCGCGAGCCTTTCCGCGTTCCTTCTCGTCACCGCGTGGCTGCACCGCATATGCCACGCGCCACGCGCCGCCGCCGTCTTTCACCCGCTCGGCGCCTGGTTGGTCGCGCACTGCATGCTCGAGGCCGCCGTCGACCTGGATCGGCGGCGCGCCGTCCGGTGGGGCGGTCGCGAATACACGCTCGAGCCTCGACCCCTTGGCGGCTACGGTCCGCCTCCTGAACCTCTTCCAGACTGAGCATTCCCATGCGAATCCTGCACACCAACGATGACGGCATCTCCGCGATCGGAATCGCCTCCCTGCACGAGGCGACCGCCTCGCTCGGCGAGCGCCTGGTGGTCGCGCCGGCGAGCGGACAGAGCGCGGAAAGCCACGGCATCACCTTCCACCGGCCGCTCATGGTGCATGCGGCCGAGCTCGATTTCGGCGGCGAGGGCGTGGCCGTGGAGGGCACGCCCGCCGACTGCGTGAAGCTCTCGCTGCGCGCGCTGTGGCCCGAGCGCCATGGCGCCGGCACGCGACCGGATCTCGTGATCAGCGGCATGAACCACGGCGCGAACGTGGGCATCAACGTGATCTATTCGGGCACGGTGGCCGCGGCGGTCGAGGCGGCCTTCCTGGGCGTGCCGGCGATCGCCGTGAGCCTGATGCTCGGCGACAAGTCGCGCATCGAGTGGCGGCGCGCGGCGTGGATCGCGCGCCAGGCGATCGACCGCGTGCTCGCGGCCAGGCTGCTCGACGCGCATCGCGTGATCAACATCAACGTGCCATGCACCGAGCGCCCCGACGCGCCGATGCCCGAGATCTGCGTGGTCCCGATGAACACCGCCGCGGGCGTCGACGGCTACGAGCGACGCACGGCCCCCGACGGCCGAACCTACTACTGGCCCGCCGGCAACGGCATGGAGTTCGTGCACACCGCCGAAGGCAGCGACGTGGAGCGCCTGTACGGTGGGGCGGTCACGATCACGCCGCTGTTCTACGACCTGAGCGACCGCACGCTGCTGGAGCGGATGCGCCGCGCGCTGGCGTGATCGCGTTCAGTTCAGCAGCAGCCGGATCGTGAACTTCAGCGTCTTGTCCGCGGGAAGATTGCGGAGCTTGGCGCTTTTCCTGACCTCAGCCGTCCAGCGATAGAGCGAGTCCTCCAGCGCCTGGTCCCAGCTGCGCAGGCCCGTGCCCTCGAGCAACGTCACGTTCACCACCTTGCCGGCGCGATTGAACTCGATCAGGGCCAGTGCGCTCAACGGACGCCCGCTGATCGCCGTCAGTTCGTCGATCTCGGGCCGCACCGTGCGCAGCTCAAGACCCTGTTGCGCAAGCGGCTTGCCCGGCTTCCAGTCCTTGGGTGGAGAGGCCTTCACGCTCGTGGCGTCACTCTCGCGGTCGCTCAGTTCGCCGTCTGCCTTGGGGCCTGGCTTGGCGCCCGGACGCGCGCTCGGGTCGGGACTCGGCCCCGTCGTCGGCGAGGTGCTTGGCTGCTGCAGGCCCGGAGCAGTCTGGGTGGGCGGGGTTGCTGCGGGGGGGCGCGGCTGCTGCTGTGGAGGCTGGGGCGGTTGCGGCGGTGGCTGCGCAGGCTGGGCCGGCTGTGGAGGTGTCGGTTGCGCCGATGGCGGCGTCGGTTCCGCGGGCTTCGCGTCCGGCTGCGGATTCTCCTCGGGCTTTGCCGGCGGAACATCCTGCGGCTTCTCCGCCTGCTGCGGAGGCGGCGACTTCGTCGGATCCTTCGCGGCGTTCCTGTCGGGCGCACGCTCCACGGGCTGGATGGTCGGCTCCACGCGATTCTCGTCCGCGGAAGGGATCGGGATCGCCTCGGGATCCTTCGTTGGCGCGGTCTCGCGCGTGGCGCTCGTGTCCGGTGGCGGAGCAGGCGGCTGCTCCGGCGGGGGCGCGGGGCGTGTCTGGGAGGGCGAGGGGGGCGGCGGCGCGGCCGTTGCAGGGGGCGTCGGTTCAGCCTGCGCGGGAACGGGCTTCGACTCGGACTGCGAGCTCGGCGTGGGAGGAGGCGTCGGCTGCGCGGCCGAGGCGGGTCCCGGCGAGGGTTCGCCAGGAGGCGTGGCCGTGGTGTCGGGTGCGGGAGGTGCGGCCGGCTGCGCCTGTGGTGCCTGCGGCACCTGCGGTGTGGACGGCCGCGCCGCAGGCATGGGCTGGCCACCCTCGTCGGTGTCGCGGAATGCCGCCTGCTCCACGGAACTCAGGCGCGCCAGGTGCTCCTGATAGTCCTTGTAGCCGATCCAGGTCATCGTGGACTGCTGCGCGCCATCCTCGATGCCCAGGCGGAGCATGTCCTCCTGCTCCTGCTGCTGCTGCTCGGGGGTCAGCGGCGCACGCTTCTCCATCTCCTTCTCCAGGCTGAACGACGCCTGCCGCGACCGGTCGATGCCGTCGTTCACGTGCGCGAAGAACTCGCGAACCTGCGGCACCAGCAGCGCGGAGTGGAACATCAGGCTCGCCACGACACCGATCAGCAGGGGCCACGATGCGCTCCGGTCGGTCTCGAGCGCATGCAGCGTGGCCTCCAGCCGTTGCCGCGTCGCGGCATCGATGCCGGTGCCGGCCGCGTTCACGGTGCGGGCTTTCCGTCCGAGGGCTTGCCCACGAAGTTCACGGCCACGCCAAGGTCCTTCAGGCGATCCCAGAGATCCTGGAGGATCGGCGCGCGGTCGATCTTGCCCTGTCCATGGTCGACCGCCAGGTAGACGATCGTGCTCGGGTCGGCTGCGCGCGCCGCCTTCACGCGCGTGGCGACATCCTCAAGCGTGATCTTCTCCTTGTTGAAGTACACGAGTCCCTCGATGTCCAGGCTGATGGTCGCCGCCGGGGCCGGCTTGGCCGGCTGGCCGCTGGCGAAGCGCTTCAGCTCCATGGGCACCATGTCCACGCGCACCATCATCACCACCGCGTAGATGAAGAAGGTGAGCAGGAAGGTCATCAGGTCGATGAGCGGGTTCAGCTCGATGCGCGCCTCGGGGGGCTCGCGCCGGATGCGACGCATGGCTCAGCCGATCCCCAGCTGGATCGACGCCAGCGCGGTGCCCACGTCGGAGCTGGTCTCGAACATCTCGTCCAGTCCCGCGGTCAGGAACACCGCCCAGATGCGGTCCGAGACGCGCGCCACCACCAGGCGCTTCTTGGAGAGCTTCTGGATCTTGCGCAGCCGCAGCAGCGAGGCGATGTTCGACGAGGTGAGCATTCGCACCTCCTTCATGTCGAGCACCACGTGGCGAGCCTGCGCGCCCGGTCCGTCGATCGACGCCAGCAGCGCAGCCAGGTCCTCGGAGAGCTGCGGCTCCTGACCAAGGTCGACCAGCGCGATGTCGTCGGACCAATCGGTGATGGGCATGGAGGGGATCCTACCTGCGCGCGGCGGTCATGCCGCTGGCGCCTCGTCGCTGTCGGCGACCATCGCCACGCTCATCACCGCGTCGCCCTCGCGAAGCTGCATCACCCGCACGCCCATGGTGTTGCGGCCGATGCGGCTCACGTCGCTGGCGGGCGAGCGGACGATCATGCCGTCGCGGCTGATCAGCATCATCTCGTCGCCTTCCTTCACGTTGCGCACCGCGACCACGGGACCGTTGCGCCCCTCGGTCTTGATGTCGATGCGGCCCTTGCCGCCACGGCTCTGGCAGCGCGTGCTGCCGTCCTCCTGCTGGACCAGGTACTCGGCCTGGTTCGTGCGCTTGCCGTAGCCGTTCTGCGTGACGGTGAGCAGGTCGGCGGTGTCGTCGCAGCGGATGGCGCCCACCACGGTGTCGCCCTCGGCCAGGTCGATGCCGATCACGCCGGCGGCGGCGCGGCCCATCACGCGCGCGTCGTTCTCGTCGAAGCGGATGGCCATGCCGCTGGCGGTGGCCAGCAGCACCTGGTCCTTGCCGCTCGTGAGCAGCACGTTCACCAGATCGTCGCCCTCGTTCAGGTTCAGCGCGATGATGCCGCCCTTGTTCACGTTGCGGTAGTCCTGCAGGGCGGTGCGCTTCACGCGGCCCTGACGGGTGGCGAAGAACAGGAAGTCCTCGCGCGTCTCGAAGCCGGCCACCGGCAGGAAGGCGCGGACCGTCTCGCCCTCGCGCAGGTCCAGGATGTTCTGGATCGCGCGGCCCTTGGCGGTGCGGGCCATCTCGGGGATCTGCCAGGTCTTCATGCGGAACACGCGGCCCGTGTTCGTGAAGCACAGCAGGTCGTCGTGGCTCGAGCCGGTGAAGAGCTGCTCGATGAAGTCGCCGTCCTTCGCGTCGCTGCCCTTGATGCCCACGCCGCCACGGCCCTGCGTGCGGTAGGTGTCGCTCGGCAGGCGCTTGACCCAGCCGGCGTGCGAGATGGTGACCACCACCTCGTGTTCGGGGATCAGGTCGGCCATCTCGAAGGCCTCGGCCTCGCCCGCCTCGATGCTGGTGCGGCGGTTGTCGGCAAAGCGCTCCTTCAGCTCGACGGTGTCCTCGCGCACGATGTCGAGCACCAGCTTCTCGTCGGCCAGGATCGCCTCGTAGCCCTCGATGTCCTCGAGCAGCTTGCTGAACTCGGCCGCGAGCTTCTCGACCTCGAGGCCCACGAGCTGGATCAGGCGCATGGCGCCGATCGCCTCGGCCTGCACGCGGGTCAGCGTCGCGCCGTCGCCCTCGCGCGTGGCGGCCACGATGCGCTCGGGGATCATCCTCTCGTAGCGGTGACCCTTGGCGATGCGGAAGCCGCGCGCCATGAGCTTCTGGATGGCTTCCTCGCGCTCCCGGCTCTCGCGGATGATCTTGATCACCTCGTCGATGTCGCAGACGGCGTAGATCAGGCCCTCGAGCCGGTGCGCCTGCTGCTTGGCCTGCCGCATCAGGAAGGCGGTGCGCCGGCGCACCACGTCCTTGCGGTGGTCCACGTAGCACTGGATCAGCTGCTTCAGGCCCAGCGTGCGCGGCTGGTGGTTGACCAGCGCGATGTTGATGATGCTGAAGGTGCTCTGCAACGGCGTGAACTCGTAGAGCTGCTTCTCGACCACCTCGGGGTCGGCGCCCTTCTTCAGCACCACCAGGATGCGCGTCTGCGCGTCGCGACCGGAGTGGTTGCGCACGTCGGCCACGTCGGGAATGCGGCCCTCGCGGCTCGCCTCCACGATCTTCTCGATCAGGTTGCTCTGGACGACCTGGTAGGGGATCTCGTGGATCTCGAGCGCCTCGCGGCCACCTTCCTTGACCTGCTTCACGCGGCCGCGAAGAGTGATGCGTCCACGGCCGCTGGCGTAGGCCTCCACGATGCCGCGGCGGCCCACCACCACGCCGCCGGTCGGGAAGTCGGGGCCGGGCATGACCTGCATGAGTTCCTCGAGGCCCACCTCGGGGTTGTCGATCACCTTCACGATGGCGTCGCAGGTCTCGCCGAGGTTGTGCGGCGGCATGCTGCTGGCCATGCCCACGGCGATGCCCGAGCTGCCGTTCACCAGCAGGTTCGGCAGGCGCGCCGGAAGCACGGTGGGCTCCTGCAGTCGCTCGTCGTAGTTGGGCTTGAAGTCGACGGTGTCCTTGTCGAGGTCCTCGAGCAGCGCCATCGCCTCGGCTGTCATGCGCGCCTCGGTGTAACGCATGGCCGCCGGCGGATCGCCCTCGATCGAGCCGAAGTTGCCCTGCTTGTCGACGAGCATGTGGCGCGTCTTCCACACCTGGCCGAGGTTCACGAGCGTGGGGTAGATCACGCTCTCGCCGTGGGGGTGATAGTTGCCGCTCGTGTCGCCGCAGATCTTGGCGCACTTGATCTGCTTGCGCCCGGGCGACAGGTTCAGGTCGTTCATCGCCACCAGGATTCGCCGCTGGCTGGGCTTCAGGCCGTCGCGCACGTCGGGCAGCGCGCGGTCCATGATGGTGCTCATCGCGTAGGTCAGGTAGCTGTCGTGCAGCTCCTGGTCGATGGGGGTTTCGACGACGCGATCGATCGGGGCCGGGGTGTTCGCGGGGGCTTCGCTCATGGGAAAATCGGGGTTCCGGAGTCTATCCGAAACGGGCGTGCATCACCTGTGCGAACGCCCTTTTTCACCCGGTGTTTTTCGCTGTTTTCAGATTCGCCGCCACGCGCGCGAAGGGGTCGCCGCGCACACGCTCTTCCAACGCTCAGTCACGCTCGATCGGGCGCAGCAGCATGAGCCATTCCATGTTGCCGGGCGAACCCGCGCGCTTGGCGGTCTTGCCGCCGGTGATCGGGCTTGCGGTGTCGGCGAGCACCTCGGCGCCCAGCGCGCGCATCTCCGAACGCACGCGATCGACCACCTCGGGCACGCGCGTGTGCGGCAGGAAGCCGCGCTCGAGCCACGACTTCTGCGCCTCGAGCAGTTCGTAGTGCGGCTTCACCAGGGACACGATCCGGCCGCCGGGCTTGAGCCATCGAAGCGCCGCGGGCACCGCCATGCGCTGCGGCGTCCATGCCAGGTCGAACACCACCAGGTCCACGCCCCCCTCGGGTCGCTCCGCATGCAGCGCGTTCGTGCGTTCCATCGTGACCACGCGCGGATCGCTGCGCAGGCGCCAGGCGAGCGTGCCGTACCCGGTGTCGACGGCGAACACCTTCGCCGCTCCGGCGCGCAGCAGGACATCCGTGAAGCCTCCGGCGTTGCAGCCGAAGTCCGCGCAGGTCAGTCCCGCCACGGGCAGCGCGAAGGTCTCGAGCGCGTGCCGAAGCTTCAGGCCGGCGCGGCTGGCCAGCGGGGGGTCGCCGGCGACGGGCTTGGGGTCCTTCTCGCTCACGCCGCGATGCTACGGGCCTGAAAAACGACGCAGGCCGGACCCGGAGTGGGCCCGTCCTGCGTCGAATGTCTTTCCCGAGAGTCTGCGGACGGTTCAGGCGCGTCGGCGACGAGCCATCAGGCCCGCAATGCCGACCAGCGCGGCGGCACCAGGCGCCGGCACCGAGCTGACCGAGAAGTTGTCGGCGAAGCCGAAGCCGTTCGTCGACGTGCTGCCGGCGCCCCCGTTGTCGGTGGTGGTGAACAGCTGCACCGCGAACACGCCCGACTTGTTGGTGGGGGTGTAGTCGGCGATCAGGGTGCCGTTCAGGTA
>JBIIOC010000061.1:0-13140 GCA_044337135.1 Phycisphaerales bacterium
GGGATTAGCCTCTGTGAACGGGCCTCACAAAACATTCGCGCCCGGGGAGAAACGCATGTCGAACGCCACCAGATTCGTGTCATACGTGTTGGCGGCAACTGCATTTGCTATCGCAGAAGTCGCGCAAGCGGATACCCGCTACACGATTCTTGAGCAGGCGCCTAGCGCTGCGGTGGTTTGGGATGCCAGCTTGCGCGCCCAGATCGCGGCAAGTGGGTTTCCATGGCGCGTACGCGACAACGGTACTGGCATCGAGATGGTGTTGATTCCGGCGGGCACGTTCACGATGGGATGCAGTGCGTCGAACAATTGGGGCTGCGCTAGCGACGAGATTCCGGCGCATCAAGTGACGCTTACCAAAGCTTTCTATCTGAGTCGCACCGAGGTGACGCAGGCGCAGTGGGTGGGCAAGATGGGAAACAATCCGAGCTACTTTGGTGGCGACACAAATTGTCCAGTTGAGCGTGTGAGCTGGAACGAAATTCAGTCGTTCTGTGACGCGACGGGCTTGCGGCTTCCAAGCGAGGCTGAGTGGGAATACGCGTATCGTGCTGGAACAACAACGGCGTTCTCTGGATCGGCGGGGTACCCGAATGGAACCAGCGACGATAGTCAGTTGGGTTTGATTGCGTGGTACAGCGGTAACAGTCTTTCTAGGACTCATGCCGTAGCCGGAAAGGCCGCAAACGGGTTCGGTCTGTTTGATATGTCTGGAAACGTGTTTGAGTGGTGCGGCGATTGGTTCGGCAGTTATGACTCGGGTGCGTTGCTGGATCCGGTGGGGGCGGCGAGTGGCGAATTTCGAGTCGTGCGTGGCGGTAGTTGGTTGGCGAGTTCCTTTGGCTGCCGGGCGTCACTGCGGAGTTATGACCCGCCTGATCGTCGTCTCAATGAAACCGGCTTCAGGGTGGCAAAGACTGCGCTCCAATCCGACTTTTTGGATGCAGATGGCGATGGTCTGCCTGACTACCTCGATAACTGCCCGAGCATCCAGAACCCGACACAGGCTGACTGCGACAACGACGGAATCGGCGATGCGTGCGAGCTTGCAGGCACAGGCAGCCCCTATCCCGGCGCCGTTCAGTGGACAGTCGCAAGCGGCGGCAATGGGCACTGGTACCTCGGAGTGCAGGCGGGAAGTGCTGGCATTTCGTGGACCGACGCGAGAAATCAAGCCCTGTCTCTTGGTGGCGGCCTCGTATCCCTCAACACGCCACAGGAGCGCCTCTGGGTATTCGCGAACGTTGCGAACAATCCTGCTCTTTGGACAACAACTTTGGGGCCATGGGTTGGCGGGTATCAGCCTGAAGGCTCGAGTGAACCGGGTGGAGGATGGATGTGGGTGGACGGCACCACGCTCTACCAAGAATTCAACTGGGGTGATCCACCTGATGGAAACAACAACTGCGGTGGCGTCGCCAATCGAATGACGTATTGGGGCAACTACACGCGAGGTGCGGGGGACGTATTCCACGACTGCGCCGACAATCGCGAGATAGTTTGCTGGAACATTAATTTTGGACAGCATCCGTCGTACTTAATCGAGTGGGCTGAGAGTGGCCCTCCTACGGAATCCGACTGCAACGCCAACGGCATCCCGGACTCCTGCGAGATCGCAAGCGGATCCGTCGGCGACTGCGACAACGACGGCATCCCGAACTCCTGCGAAATCGCCGCCGGTGAGCCCGACTGCAACAACAACGGCATTCCAGACGCCTGCGACATCGCGAGCGGGCTGAGTCGCGACGCTGATCAGGACGGCAGCCCCGACGAGTGCGAGTTCGACTGCAATCACAACGGCCTGCCGGATGACTACGACATCGCCACCTCCGCCAGCGCCGATTGCAATCTCAATGGCATTCCAGACGAGTGCGAGGACGGCAGCGTGAGCGCAGTGACCGGCTCCATGGGGCGCTTTGGCAATGGCGTGATCGCCAGTGGCACCCTGACGGCCATGCGCGCAAGCATCACGCCCGTCACCGTCACGGTGCGCGCACGCGGCGACCTGAACGGCACCACTGAGTTTGCGGTGGTGAAGTTCGCCAACACCACCGTCGCCAACTTCTTCGTGGCTGGCGGCACCGACTGCCCCAGCGGCTACGACAGCGAGACCTACACGCTGTCCGCAACCGCCTGGAACAACATGGTGGCTGCCTCGCCCAGCGGCAATGTGGCGGTGACCGTCACGGGCTCGCCCTTGGTCGATGCCAACCAGTGCGCCAATGGCTTCGTGGAGGTGCTGGTCAGCTACAAGAGCAGCCGCTACGACTGCAATGGCGACGGGCTGTCCGATCTGTGCCAGATCGCGTCGGGTGCCTTGCCTGACTGCAACCAGAACGGCGTGCCGGATGCCTGCGACATCTCCGCCGGCACCGTGGCTGACATCGACCAGAACGGTATCCCGGACACCTGTCAGCCCGACTGCAACGCCAACGGACTGCCGGATGCCTACGAGCTGTCTCGCGGCCTTGCCGCCGACTGCAACGGCAACGGCAAGCCGGACAGCTGCGACATCGCCAGTGGCTTCAGCACCGACTTCGACCAGAACGGCGTGCCCGACAGCTGCCAGCCAGACTGCAACGCCACCGGCAAGCCCGACGCATGGGAGGTGGCTACGGGTTTGGTGCCCGATTGCAACAGCAACGGCACGCCCGACAGCTGCGACATTGCGGCGGGGGCTCCCGATGTGGACGGCAACGGCGTGCCTGACAGTTGTCAGGGTGACTGCAACGCCAACGGCAAGCCCGATGCGTGGGAGATCGCCACGGGTCAGGCACCCGACTGCAACGGCAACGGCTTGCCCGATGCGTGCGACCTGGACAGCGGTGCCGCTACTGACTGCAACGGCAACGGCACTCCCGACAGTTGCGACATCGCAGCCGGCGAGCTGGATGACGATTCCGACGGCCGCATCGATGCCTGCGAACTGGCCTACGGCGACCTGGACCTTGACGGCGAGGTCACGGCTGGCGACATCGCTTTCGTGCTGCTGATCTTTGGCGACGTGAATCCCGCCTTCGGTGATCTGGACGGCGATGGCGTGGTCACCAGTGGCGACATCAGCATCATGCTGCTGAACTTCGGCCCCGTGCCGTTCTGACACGCAACCCACGCCTTGCCACCCAGCCCCTGGCCCAGCGCCGGGGGCTTTCATTTTCCGGTGCGGAACACCGAAATTGTTCAGGCGTTTTGGCAGGTTGTGCATGCCAAATGACGTCAAGACGCTAAAGTGGAGTTATGTCCGCCGCCCGTCGATCCACCATCTATTTTCTGCCGGAGATCTATCGCGCTCTTCGCCTGAAGGCCGCCACCACGGATCAGCCGGTATCCACCATCGTCAACGACGCGCTGCGCCGCGCCTTTGTCGAGGATGTGCAGGATCTTGCCGCCGCTCGCGCCCGCCGCCGCGAGAAGGCCGTGTCGTTCGAGTCCGTCGTAAGGGGGATGAAGCGGCGTGGCAAGCTATGAGTTGCTGATCAAGCCTTCGGCGCGTCGCGAACTCGATGGCATCCGGGACAGGCGTGACCGCGAGGCGCTTGTCGTCGCGATTGCCGCTCTGGCCAAGAGTCCAAGGCCTGTTGGATGCCAGAAGATCTCCGGCGCGGATCATCTATTTCGGATTCGGGTCGGCGTGTTCCGAGTGATCTACGAGGTCATCGATCGTCGTCTGACAGTCACGGTGATTCGCGTCGGCCACCGCCGCGACGTGTACCGCGGCTGAGGGCCGGCCCCACGCCACCCCGCTACGATCGCCCCCATGCTCGACCCCATCGTGGGCATCGACCTTGGCACCACCCACTCGCTCGTGGCCATCTGCAGCGAGGCGGGGCCGCGCGTGCTGGAAGATGCCCAGGGCCGCAGCCTGCTTCCCAGCGTGGTGCGCTTCCTCGCGGGTCAGGCACCCGTGGTGGGCCACGATGCCCGCGCGCGCGCCGTCGAGCACCCCCTCGACACCATCGCCAGCAGCAAGCGCTTCATGGGGCGCAGCCACGCCGAAAGCCTTGCCATTGCCGAGGGCTTTGGTGGCCAGCTGGTGGAGGGCCCGCGCGGCATCGCCGCCTTTCTGGCCGCTGGCCGCACCGTTACCCCGCAGGAAGTGGCCGCGCTGGTGCTGGCGCAACTGAAATCGACCGCCGAAGCCGCTCTCGGCCACCCCGTGCGGCGCGCGGTGATCACGGTGCCCGCCTACTTTGACGACGCGCAGCGTCAGGCCACCCGCGATGCCGCGCGCCTGGCGGGCCTGCTGGCCGAACGCATCGTGAACGAGCCCACGGCCGCAGCGCTGGCCTACGGCCTGAACCGCGCGCGCAAGCCCGAAACGGTGGCCGTGTACGACTTTGGTGGCGGCACCTTCGATGTCTCGATCCTGCGCATCGAGCCCGACGAGGTGCACGCCGCCAGCGACCTGTTCCAGGTGCTTGCCACCAATGGTGACACGCGCCTGGGCGGCGATGACCTTGACCTGCTTGTGATGGAATGGTTGCTGGCGCAGGCCGCCGCGCAGTTCGGCTCGCTGACTCCGTCGCCCAGCGTGCTGCAGGCCCTGCGCACCTTCGCCGAGCGCGCCAAGATCGCCTTGAGCGAGCGCGACGCGGCGCACATCGAGATCGACCTGGGCGCGGGCCGTGCCCTTCGTTGCACCCTCACGCGTGCGGAGCTTGAGCGCCTTGCCCAGCCGCTCATCGACCGCACGCTGGAGAAGTTCCGCGCCGCGCTGGTCGACGCCGGCAACCCCACCCTGGACCGCGTGGTGATGGTGGGGGGCAGCACGCGCATGCCCGCCGTGCGCGCCGCCGTGGCCGCGCTGACGGGCCTTGCCCCCTACACCGCGCTGGATCCCGATCAGGTGGTTGCGCTGGGCGCCGCGGTGCAGGCCCACATCCTGATGGGCGGCCGCCGCGATCTGCTGCTTGACGTGATTCCGCTCTCGCTGGGCCTTGAGACCCGCGGCGGGGCCGTGGCCAAGCTGATCGTGAAGAACGCCAGCATTCCCACGCGCGCCACCGAGACCTTCACCACGGCCGTGGACAACCAGACCGGCATCGTGCTGCATGTGCTTCAGGGGGAGCGGGAGATGATCGCCGACTGCCGCAGCATCGGCCGTTTCGAGCTGAAGGGGCTGCCGCCCATGCCCGCCGGCATCCCGCAACTCGAGGTGGAGTTCGCCGTCGACGCCAACGGCGTGCTGACGGTGAGCGCCGCCGAGCGCCGCAGCGGCAAGCGCGCCAGCCTGCAGGTGGTGCCCAGCCACGGACTGACCGCCGCCGAGGTGGACCGCCTGGAGCGCGAGGCCTTCGCCCACGCCCGCCAGGACATGCACCTGCACCGGGTGGTCGACCTGGCCGTGAATGCCCGCCTGGACCTGAAGTGGATCGGCGAGGCGCTGGTCCGCACCCGCGAAGCCCTCGATCCGGCCTACGCCGAGGAACTGGAGGCCTCCATGACCCGGCTGAAGGGCTTCTGCGAGGCCGCCGAGCGCGATCCGGCCGCCACCGACGCCGACGCCTTCCACAAGGCGAAGGAAGCGCTCGACCAACTGAGCATGCGGCTGCACGAGACGAGCATCGCGCGCAGCCTGAAGTCGATGGCTCCACCGACCGGCTCGCCCCGCACCTGACAAAACATCCACAGTTCGGGGATTCCTTCTCGACTCAGGGCGGGGGCCGCGTATATTCGACGATCCACCAACGGCACATATGCCCGATCCGGGCAGCCAGGAGCACAGCCGAGTTGACCCAGCACGCGATCCCGCCCGCCACCCCGTCGCCCTCCGTTCCGCCAGCACCTGCGCGATCGCGCTCGGGCGTCACGGGCCTTGAGCCAGGGTGGACCGTCGAGGACTCGGTCGACCTCTTCAACATCCGCCTCTGGGGCAAGGGCTTCTTCGATGCAAACGCGAAGGGTCACGTGGTCGTTCGCCCCAGCAAGACGCCGGGACTGGAGATCGACCTGCTTGAGGTGGTGGAGGGCCTGCGCGAGCGCGGCCTGAGCACGCCCGTGCTGGTGCACTTCAGCGACCTGCTCGAGCGCCGCCTGCTCGACATGCACGAGGCCTTCGCCACGGCCATCAAGGAGAACGGCTACAAGGGCGAGTACGTCGGCGTGTTCCCCGTGAAGGTGAACCAGCAGCGCCGCGTGGTGGAGGAGATCCGCCAGTACGGCTCGAACCTGGGCTTCGGCCTCGAGGTCGGCAGCAAGCCCGAACTGCTCGCCGTGCTGGGCATGACCAGCGACACCCCCGAGCGCCTGATCATCTGCAACGGCTTCAAGGAAGCCCGCTACATCGAGTTCACCACGCTGGCCGCCAAGCTTGGCCGCACGATCATCCCGGTGATCGAGAACCTGACCGAGCTCAAGCTGATCGTGGAGTTGGGCGAGAAGTTCCAGATCCGCCCGCGCATCGGCGTGCGCGTGAACCTGAGCACCCCGGGCGCGGGCCGCTGGCGCCACAGCAGCGGCGCCAAGGCCAAGTTCGGCCTGTCCTACAGCGAGGTGCTCGAGGTGCTGGAGTACCTCCGCGCCCGCGGCATGGAGGATTGCCTGCAGCTGCTGCACTGCCACATGGGCAGCCAGATCCACGACGTGCGCCAGGTGAACCAGGGCGTGAACGAACTCGCGCGCATCTACGTGCAGCTCGTGAAGCTCGGCGCCGGCATGAAGTACCTCGACGTGGGCGGTGGCCTGGGCATCGACTACGACGGCAGCCAGACCAGCTTCGAGTTCAGCACCAACTACACGCTGGCCGAGTACGCGGCCACCGTGGTGTACCGAACCATGAGCGTGTGCGACGAGGAAGGCGTTCCGCACCCGACCATCGTCACCGAGAGCGGTCGCGCCATGGTCGCGCAGCAGAGCGTGCTGATCTTCGACGCCATCGGCGCCAACCGGCCCGACCGCGGAAGCGTGCCCACCGCGCTGCCCGCCCTGAAGCAGGGCGAGGACGAGCTGCCGCGGCCGCTGGTCGAGCTGTTCGACACCTACAAGAGCATCAGCGAGCGTCGCCTGATCGAGCAGTACCACGACGCCTGCGAGGCCCGCGACGAGGCGAGCCGCCTGTTCAGCCTGGGCTACCTGAGCCTGGAGCATCGCGCGCTGTGCGACAACCTGTTCTGGGCCACCTGCGCGCGAATCCGCGACAAGTGCCGCGAGGTCGACGAGGTGCCCGAGGAGCTCGACGACCTCGAGAGCCTGCTCAGCGACACGTACTTCTGCAACCTGAGCATCTTCCAGAGCCTGCCGGACATCTGGGCGATCCACCAGCTGTTCCCGATCGTGCCGATCCATCGCCTGGGCGAGAAGCCCACGCGAAAGGCCACCATCGCCGACATCACCTGCGACTCGGATGGCCGCATCGACCGCTTCGTGGATGACCGCGACGTGAAGAAGTTCGTCGAGCTGCACGACTTCAGCGAGGGCGAGCGCTACTACATCGGCGCCTTCCTGGTGGGCGCCTACCAGGAGACGCTGGGCGACCTGCACAACCTGTTCGGCGACACGCATGTGGCGCACGTGAAGCACGACGCCAGCGGCCAGTGGTGGATCGACGAGATCATCGAGGGCGACGCGGTGCGCGACGTGCTGAACTACGTGCACTACGACCTGAACGCGCTGCAGGCGCAGATCCGCCGCGAATGCGAGAAGGCCGTGCGCATGAAGCAGATGACCGCGAGCGAGAGCCAGTCGCTGGTGCGGCTCTACGAGAGCGGCATCAACGGCTACACGTACCTCGAGCCCGAGGCCTGAGCCTCAGCGCTTCAGCCAGGCCATCGCGTTGGCGAGCGACATCGGCTTCGCCCACAGGTAGCCCTGTCCGAGCTGGAACCCCATCTGCGCCAGCGCCTGCGCCTGCTGCGTCGTCTCGACGCCCTCGGCCACGGCAGGCATGCCGCAGGCGTTGGCCATCGACAGCGCGACCTCGCACAGCGCCCGCCCGCGCGGCCCCGCGATCAGCTGGGCCGTGAAGGACCGGTCGATCTTGACCTTGTCGAAGGGAATCGTCAGCAGGTGGTTCAGCGACGCGTAGCCCGAGCCGAAGTCGTCCAGCGCGAGCTGGAATCCGGCGTCACGCAGCTGCAGCAACGCCTCGCGCGCCGGGCTGTCGGCCTCGAGCCACTGGCTTTCGGTGACCTCGAGCGCGATCCGCTCCGGGGACACGCCGAACTCCCGCGACAGGTCGGTCGCCCGCTGCACCAGCGTGCCGCGCAGCAACTGCCGGATCGAGACGTTCACGTGCATCGAGATGTCGCGCAGGGCGTCCTTCTGCTCCGCGAGCGTCCGGAAGGCGAATCGCAGCACGCTCAACCCCAGCGTGTCGATCAGGCTGCTCTCCTCGGCGATCGGCACGAACACGGATGGCGAGATGCCGGAGACGCCGGGGCCCTTGAGTCGGGCCAGCACCTCGAAGCTCGACGCCTGTCCGGTGGTCAGCGACACGATCGGCTGCAGGAATGGCTCGACACGGTCCTCCTCGAGCGCGTCCTTCAGCAGGCGCGCGACCTGGCGGCGGCCCGTGAGCTTGGCGCGCTCGCCATCGCCGAACACCACGCAGCGGTCGCGGCCGAGGCGCTTGGCCACCTCGACGGCCTCGATCGCCTGGAACAGCACGTCGTCCAGTGACGCGCTGTCGGGCCGCCACTCGACCAGGCCCGCCGAGAGGCTCAGCACCACGCGAGCGTCGCCGATGTCCACCGGCTCCGCGAAGGCCTTGAGCGTCTCCTCGATGCGTGCGCGAGCCTGCTCCGGATCGCCGGCCATGATCGCGACGAACTGGTCTCCGCCGAACCTCGCAAGCAGCTCCACGCCCGACAGCTGCTGCTGCAGGCGCTGCGCCGCGCCGGCCAGAAGCCGATCGGAGGCGCGCTGCCCCAGGGTGTCGTTGTGCAGCTTGAAGTGATCCAGATCGAGCATCGCAAGGCTGTGGGGAAGCCCCGCCCGTCCCGAGTCCGCGGCAAGATTGCTGGCGAAGACCTGCAGGGCCAGTCGATTGGCAAGCCCGGTCAGCGCATCGTGCGTGGCCCGGTGCTCGCGTTCCGCGTCATAGCGGTAGCGCTCCACCGCGATCGAGGCCAGATGGGTGAAGTGATCCACCAGATCAAGGTCCTCGCGGGAAGGGGCGCGGTTGTCGCCGTAGTACATGCCGAAGACGCCCAGCAGGTTCCCCTGCGCGTCGGTGAGCGGCGTGCTCCATGCCGAGACGATGCCGTAGCCCGCCGCGAACTCGCGGAACGGCACCCACAGCGGGTCGGTCTGGACATCGGTCGTGATCACGCGCTCGCACAGGAACGCGGCGGTGCCGCAACTGCCCATCACGGGCCCCGGCTTCATGCCGTCGATCGCGTTGGCGAAGCTGTCCGGCAGCCGGCCGTACCCACCCTTGTGCAGTGATCCCTTGTCCGGGTTGTAGGTGAGCACCGAGGCGAGCATGCTCGGGATCGTCTCCTCGCTGAAGCGAGCGATCGCGTTCAGCGTGTCATGCAGCGGCGCGCCGCGCGCCATCAGGTCCAGCACGCGCTGCTGGCCCGCGAGCAGCGCATCGGCAGAGAGTCCGGTGAGCTGGGCGATGCGCGAAGTGCGTTCGGGGATCACGGTGGCAGACACGGAGGCAGTGCGCGTCATGGTGTGACTCCTTTGACTGGAGGTCCGTCTCTTCAAATTCAGGTTCATCCACACGCCAAACGGATCCGCGCCCGCTCACCTCAGGGGATCCGAGACGGAAATTCCGTTTCCTCGCTTTGGCCGCAAATGAAAAGCGGGAATTTTCCATCACATGCCGCCGAGCGGGCGAGCAAGTGGCGATTTGGACCCGAAAAGTGGGTTCCTGTCGACGCGCCGAGTTCAGGGCATCAGCCGCTTCATGCGGCTGGCCACGCGGATCATGTGTCCGCCGTGGAACAGGAGCTGCACGCCGAAGAAGATCGCGAACACCAGCACGGCGATGCCGGGCTGCGCGAGCATGCAGATGCCTGCGCCCAGCGTGAGAAGGCCGTTCAGAAGCATCAGTCCCCAGTGCATGCGACCGGCCATGCCGAGCGCTGCAGCGATCTGGAAGACGCCCGCCACGAGCGTGAAGGCCCCCGCGAACTCCATCACGGCGACCAGGCCCGCCTCGGGTGCAAGCCAGAAGATCACGCCGACCAGCATCGCCAGCGGGGGACCGACGAATGCCAGCACGCTGCCATGCCCTCCCGCGGCCGCCCGCAGGGCGGCGAACAGGCCGACGGCACCCAATGCGACCAGGTACATGCCGAATGCGGCGGTGAAGGTGAACGCTCCGATGAAAGGGAACGCCGCGAGGAACAGGCCCGAAAGGACCAGCAGGAGGCCGTTCAGCAGGACAAGGCCCCAGTGGGAGTGGCGCGCGATGGCGGCGGTGTTGGTCATGCCTCGAAGGTAGCAGCGCGATCGCGTCGGTGGCGGCCCTCGAGCGTGCCTGCTACTTTCCCGACGCCATGAACACCCCGCAGACCATCGAACAGCGTCTCGCCTCCGTGGAACGATCGCTCGCCCGCACCCGGCTCGTGAACCTGGGTCTTCTGCTTGGAGCCACCGCGCTGATCGCCGGTGGTGCGCAGAGCACGCAGGACGCCATCACCGCCAAGCGACTGGCGATCGTGGATGGCGAGGGCCGCGAGCGCATCGTGCTCTCGGGGGATGACAACGGCACGGCGGCGATCCGCGTGCTCGATGCGCAGGGCGTGGCGCGCATCAGCAGTGGCGTGGCCTCGAACAACGGCAGCTACACCCAGTGGTTCGACGCCGAGGGCCGCAGCCGCGTGGCCGCTCTCTGCAGCCAGTCCGGCGAAAGCAGCATCCAGTGGCGCGACGCCAACGGAAAGCTTCGCATCGGTGCCGCCACCCGCAACAACGGCGAAGGCAGCATGATGTGGATCTCGCCGAACGGAAAGCCGCAGATCAAGGTGCTGACCGACGAGAGCGGAACGGCCAAGTTCCTCTCGGGCGACTGAATCGATTCCCGATCGTTCCGGCGGCGGTGCTCAGCGCTGCATGCTGCTGCTTGCCGGCGGCAGCCGGTCCTTGCCTTCCAGGTCGGGCATCGGTGGCGCCTTGGGCTCGGGTTCGTCGCTGCGCAGGCGCTCGAGCTGGCTCTCGCGCCAATCCGGCATGCGGTACTCCCAGCCCTTCACCTTGGCGGCAAAGGCGTTCCAGTCCGGCACCCATGGGTCGCCGGGCTTCGGATCCTTCGTGGGAGCCGTGGCGCCGGGTGTGGGCTGGACCGAGAGCCGGAACCAGGTGCCCGACTCCTCCTTGCGACCCTCGAGCGTCAGGATGGCGCCCTTCAGCGTGAACACGAGCGTGCGCTCCGGCGTGGGCGCGAAATCGGGCTTGGCCGCGCGCACGTCGTCGAGCTCCAGGCGTGATGGCCATTCCGGCAGCACGCCACGCGAGGCCTTCGCCTGGTCGGGCGTCCATGCGGTGGAAGCATCCGTCGCCACGAGGAAGTCGTCCGGGCGGCGATTCGTGGAGGGTGCGTTGGGCTTGGGCGTGACGGTCAGCCCGAGCCAGCGCGCGGCCAGAAATTCGGTCACGGGAAGCGACAGCAGATCCCGGCGGATCCAGCGCTGAAAGTCCACGTCGCCATTCACGCCACCGCGGCAGCGCCAGGCCTGATCGTCGCCGATCCGGCGCAGGTAGCTCGAGCGGGGCATGAGCCGCTCCTGCCCGATGATCACCTCGAAGGGCTTGCCCTCGCTGGCGGTGTACAGGCGGATCAGGCGCGCACGGCCCTCGGGGTCCGGCCAGGTCAGGTTCAGTTCGCCGTGGCGCTCGGGCTTCCGCGTGAGCGCCTGGTCCTTCTGCAGCTGCGACAGGCCCACGATCAGTCCGCGCACCAGTTCCATGTCCGCCGGGTACCCGTCGCGCGATGCGAGCTTCCAGGTGCCGTCCGTCGCGCGTTCCAGGTTCACCGTGCGATCGCCCTGCACCAGTTCGATCGCCTGCACGGAATTCGCCAGCTCCGTCAACTCAGGGAACATCAGGCCCTGCGTGGCGCGCACGCTCGTGGCGATGCGGTCGCCGATGGCCCATGCCGCAAGCAGGGTGAGCAGGGCAGCCACGATCGCCAGGATCGGAAGGAAGCGGTTCACGCCTTGGCCCCCGCGGATTCCGTGCGACGACGCGAGCGCGCCGAGCGAGCCAGGCTGTACGTGGCCGCGCCGAAAGCGACCGCCAGCGGCCACGCCACCACGTTCAGCACCATCAGGTCGCGACCCGTGCGCTCGACCTCGCTCCGCAGTTCCAGCTGCACCGAGCGAAGCTCGCTGCGCGCCTGCAGGACCTCCCTGTTCAGGGCATCGAGTGCCTTCGACTGCTCCGGCGACAGCAGGCCCTTGCCATCACCGCCGCCGCCTTCGCGCTGCAACTGCGCCACCTTGAACTCGGCGTCCTTGACCTGCTTCTGCAGGTCCTGCTCGCGGGCGAAGTAGCGGCCCTCGGCCTCCTTGCGCATGCCTTCCACGCGGGTGAAGGGGCGTCGGCTTTGGCCACGACTGCGCAGGTCGGCCAGGGCCCGATCGCCAACCAGCGTCTCGAGCGCGTTGAACACCAGCGGTCCGTTGTCGGCGATCGCGCGCTTGCCACCCTGCGCATCCGCCTGGATCCAGGTGCTGTCGTCGAACAGGTCGGCGTCGGAGATCAGGATCAGGTTGGCCTTGCCTTGCTGGCCCGTGAAGGGGCTGCGATAGGGGCCGGTCACGCGCGCGGCCAGGATCTTGCGACGGCCATCGGGCTTGAAGTCCTTCACCAGTCGGTCGTTCTCCCCGAAGAAGCCGAGCTTCAGGCTCTGGATGAGCTGGCTGTCGTCGCTGGACTGGATCAGCGGATCGATGCGCGTGGTCGCGCCCGGAATCGGCTGGATCTCGCCCGCGCTCATCAGGTTGATGCCCGACAGGCTTCCGGTGATCGGATCATCGGGGCTCATCGCGTTGCGGGTCAGGCTGAGCCAGGGCAGGTAGTCCAGCGTGAGCATCTGGCCGCCCATGGTGCGCTGCTGCACGCGGGTGGCGGCCTTGCGGTCACCAACCACCATGTCCATCGGCATGTTCACGCCCCAGGCACCCAGCAGCGGTCCCAGGTTCGCGATCGTGCCGGGCTTGGTTCCGCCGATGCCGTCGGAGGCGGCCT
>JBIIOC010000006.1:0-47501 GCA_044337135.1 Phycisphaerales bacterium
TCCAGTCGGTCCAGGGCGCCCCCGTGCACAACTGGCGCGAACTTGCGCAGGCGATCCAGAAGGCGGCCGATGCCGAATCGATCGAGCTGGAGGTGCGATCCATGGGCGCACCTTCGGCGGTTCCCGCACGCCTGGCGATGGATTCCGCCGGCCGCGAGCAGGCGCAGACGCTCGCCTGGGCCGCCCCCATGCCGATGGATCTGTTCGATCCCATGATGACCACGCTTGGGGCGCCGGGCCGTCCACTCGAGGCGGCGAAGCTCGGCCTGAACGAGACGATCAAGCTCGCCACGCTCACCTGGCTGACGCTGGACCGTCTCGCGCGCGGCAGCGTGCCGGTCGACCAGCTGCGCGGCCCCGTTGGCATCGTGCACGTGGGCACGCGCGTGGCGGATCGTGGCTTCACCTACCTGGTGTTCTTCCTGGCCATGATCAGCGTGAACCTGGCGGTGCTGAACTTCCTGCCGCTTCCGATCGTGGATGGCGGGCTTTTCATCTATCTGGTGTACGAGTCCCTGCGCGGCCGCCCGCCCAGCGTGCGCTTCCAGAACGCCGCGACCATGGCTGGCCTGCTGCTGATCGGCAGCCTGTTCGTGGTGACCTTCTACAACGACGTGATGCGACTGGTCGCCGGCTGACCGGCCGTTCGCGAAGGAGTCCGATCCGTGAATCATCCCGTTTCCATCGTCACTGGCGCAGGCTCCGGCATCGGCCGCGCGACCGCTCGGATGCTCGCCGAGCGGGGACACCATGTCGTGCTGGTCGGACGCACCGAGCAGAAGCTCGCCGAAGCCGCCGACGAGGTGCGCGTGGTGGGCCCCGGCGACGTGATGATCGTGCCGGCCGACGTGGCCGACAGCGACCTTGCCGCGTCGGTGGTCGACCAGACGATCGAGCGGTTCGGCCGCGTGGACAACCTGGTCAACTCGGCGGGCGTCGCTCCCAATGTGCCCATCGAGCGCACGACCGAGGACATCCTGGAGCAGTGCTTCCTGGTCAACACGTTCGGACCCGCGTTCCTGATCGTGCGCTGCTGGCCGCACTTCAAGAAGCAGAAGTCCGGCTGCGTGGTGAACGTGAGCACCCTGGGCGTGATGGACCCCTTTCCGGGATTCTTCGCCTACGCCGCCAGCAAGGCGGCGCTCGACAGCTTCACCCGCAGCGTGGCGCGCGAGGGCCGCTCCAGCGGCATCCGCTCCTACTGCGTGAACCCGGGGGCGGTCGAGACCGCGATCCTGCGCGCGAACTTCAGCGAGAAGGTGCTGCCGCGAGAGAAGACGCTGAAGCCCGAGGCGGTGGCCGAGGTGATCGTGCGTTGCATCGAGGGCGAGCGCGCGGACGACCACGGCAAGTCGATCGCGCTTCCGAGCCCGTGAGCGCCTAGCGGCGCCGGTTCAACTCGCGCTCGATGTCGCGCCGCGTCTCGCGCTCGCGGATCGCCTCGCGCTTGTCGCCCTTCTTGCGGCCATGCGCCACGCCCACCAGCAGCTTGGCCACGCCGTTCTTGAAGTAGATCTTCAGCGGAACGATCGATGCGCCCTTGGCCTGCATCGCCAGCGCCAGCTTCCTGATCTCGGTGGCGTGCGCGAGCAACTTGCGGGATCGCACCGCCGGATGCTGACGGTCGCGACCTGCAGGCGGATACTCGGAGATGTGCACGCCGTGCAGTTCCAGCGAGGGCGGATCCATGCGCGCCATCACGAAGCCCTCGGCCAGGCTGGCCTGGCCCGCTCGGATGCTCTTCACCTCGCTTCCACGCAGCACCATGCCGCACTCCAGGGTCTCGCCGATCTGGAAGTCGTGCCGCGCCTTGCGGTTCTCGATCTCGGGCTCGTGGGTGGACTTGGACATGGGCGCGGCGGCCGGGGTGCACGCGCCGGCGATCGAGTCAAGATAACGCTCCCCCGCCCCATTCCGGACCGAATGTGCGAGATGGGGGTTCCCGGGACCCACAAAGTCTCAAAATCATCCCTCATGGTTATTGTCCCGCGCCGTATTCGGGGGAAGATTGGGCGCCGCCCACGAAGCGGCCGTGCAAACCGGATCCGCCTGCGGATCCGTCAGATCAGGAAAGGAACGCATGCGCCACGCTGCCCGAACCGCCACGCTCTGCCTTCTCGCCTTCGGTGCCACCGCCCTGGCCACCGTGCCGCCCTCGGCACTGCTGTCCACCGCCGTCGCCGCGCCGGGTCTGGGCATCGACATTCGCGATCGCTTCAACCAGACGTTTCCCGGCGGATCGCTGATCGAGGTCCGCGGCCAGTTGCGACGCGTGTTCGGACAGCGTTTCTCGACCGGCGCCACGCCACACGACAGCGTCGAGACCTTCCTCATGGACTGGAGCTCCCTCTGGGGCGTTCCGTTCGAGCAGCTGCAGCCGGTGGGTCCGTTCGATGACGGCGCGCATCAGGTCGAACTCATGCACGAGGAGGACGGCACCAACCCCTCCTTCACCGCCGTCTACTGGCAGCAGCACGTGCGCGGCGTGCCCGTGTTCCGCAGCTGGGCCTGGGGCCTGGCCGCCAACGAGGCGTCCTTCCCGATGGTCCTGGGCGGCGGCACGCTGAAGGATCTCGGAGCGGATTTCCCCGCGTCGCTGGAGGGCCGCGACCTCTCGCCCTCCACGATGGATCCGGCGGTCTACACCCGCGAGGCGATGAACCAGTTCGGCGCCCCCCCGCAGATGACCTCGCCGCGTTACGTGGTGTGGGCAGGCGTCGACACCGACCCGGCGCCCGCACGTCTGGCGATCGAGTTCGTCGCCACCGGCGGCGGACCGTGGGATCCCTCGAACCACCAGAAGATGCAGTACGTGGTCGACGCCGACACCGGCGAGATCCTGCACCAGGAAAGCCTGATCCTTCATGGCGCCGTGTCGGGCACCGTGAGTGGCAAGGTGACCGAGGGCTCCAAGGCCGATGCCTGCAACGCCGAGGTCACGAAGGGCCTTCCGTACGTTGGTGTGGTCGTCGGTGGCACCACGAGCTACGCAGACGCCAACGGCAACTTCAACGTCACCTACACCGGCACGAGCAACGTGAGCGTGGCGCCCACGATCAACGGACGCTTCTTCCGCGTGATCGACTCGGGCGGCAACTCGGTCGCGTCCGTCTCGTCGCAGACCGTCGCCAACGGCGGCAGCGCGACGTTCACGTTCAACAACACCCCGGCGGCCGCGCAGACCGCGCAGGTGAACTGCTACTTCGAGTCGAACAAGGTGCGCGACATGGTGCTGGCGGCCCACCCGACCTATCCCACCATCGCGAACCAGACCTCGTTCCCGATCTACACGAACATCGCGGACACCTGCAACGCGTACTACGACGGCGCCAGCATCAACTTCTTCGCCGCGGGCGGCAGCTGCAACAACACCGGCTTCAGCTCGGTGGTGCATCATGAGTACGGACACCACGTCGTGAATCGCGGCGGCAGCGGCCAGGGCGCCTACGGCGAGGGCATGGGCGACTGCATGAGCGTGCTCATGCTCGACGAGCCCCAGCTCGGTGTCGGCTTCTTCTCCGGCAACTGCTCCAGCGGCCTTCGCAATGCGGCCAACAGCTGCCAGTACAACGCCTCCAGCTGCTCCAGCTGCGGCAGCGCGATCCACTCCTGCGGCCAGCTGCTGTCGGGCGCGGTGTGGGATCTGCGGAACCTCCTGCGGGCGGCCTATCCGAACGACTATCGCGCGCGCCTCGCTCGCCTGGTCGTGAACTCGGTGCCGATGCACGCCGGACAGAGCGACATCGCGTCGGACATCGCCGCGGACTTCCTGACCATCGATGACGCCGTGAGCAACGGCGGCAACAACGACATCCGCGACGGAACCCCGAACTACAACCTGATCACGCAGGCCTTCAACGTGCACGGCCTCACGGCACCATCGCTCGCGCTGATGATCTACGAGTTCCCGAACGCCGTGCCGAACGCGATCGATCCGGCCGGCGGCCAGACCTACGACCTGACGATCCGCCCCGTCTCCAGCCAGATCCAGGCAGGCTCGGAGAAGATGTGGTTCCGCGAAGGCACGAGCGGCGCTTTCACGGCGCTTGCCCTGCAGAAGCAGTCTGGCGACACCTATCGCGCGACCTTCCCCGCGAGCACCTGCGGCAGCACGCTGCAGTTCTACTTCGAGGCCCGCAGCACCGGCGGGACAGTCGTGAACTCGCCCTCCACGGCCCCGACGGATCTGCTCTCGACGGTCAGCCGCATCTCGTACGCCATCGCGCTGGAAGACAGCTTCGACGGCACCACCACCAACTTCGTCTCGACCGGCAGCGTCGGTCCCAGCCGCGGCGGATTCCTGCGCACTGGACCGATCACGGCCAACAACTGCAATGGCCCCGTGATCGCGACAGGCAAGGCATGGGTCACGGGCTCGCTCTCCACCTCATGCAACGACATCGATGCGGGCTGGACGGAGATGCTCTCCCCCGCCTTCGACGTGACGGGCGGGCAGACGGTCGTGCTCTCCATCGACACCTACCTGAGCAACGACACCGGAGGGTTCCCGGGCGAGGATCCCCTCACCATCTCCGCCTCGAGTGACGGTGGTGCGACCTGGGTGGTCGTCGACGCGATCTACCAGTCGCACGGATGGACCTCGCGACGCTACGAGCTGCAGAACTTCGTGTCGCCCTCGAACGACGTTCGCATCAAGGTGCGCGCCGAGGATCTTGGTGCCGGCGACAGCCAGGTGAAGGCGGCAGTGGACAACATCCTTGTCGAGTCGATCGTCTGCACCGCGGGCCCCTTCGGCGACCTCGACGGCGATGGTCGCGTCGGGGCAGGCGATGTCAGCTTCCTGCTGCTCGACTACGGTCCCTGCACCGGCTGCCCGTCAGACCTTGACGGCACCGGCACGGTAGATGGCGGCGATCTCGCCCTGCTCCTCCTGAGTTTCACCGAGTAACGCAAGCAATCTTGCAAAAAACGTTCGGTTCGTACGATTCTTGCAGGCGAGCCCGTGCCTGACCGGCCCGGGCTGTGGCCAACTTGAATTACAGGCCCTTTGGGTGGAGATTTTTGAAATCCCAGGTCCTACAACTTGTTGTCGTTCACGATTGGTTCATGTTGGATGGTCGACAACCCGCCCTGCCGCGCCACCCACGGCCGATCAGGGCTCACACGCACAGGAGCTAGAGACAAGATGCGACCCACTTCCCGTTCCTTCGTCATCGGCACCCTTGCGGTGTCGGCGATCGCCCTTGCTGGCAACGACCTGCAGTCGCGCCCCGGTGGTGTCGGGCCCGACGTTGGAACCGGCGCTCAGGGCGGCCAGCTTCCGATCGATGACCAGTTCGGACAGACCTTTCCAGGCGGACAGCTGCTGAAGAACGGCACGCACCTCCGCCGCGTGTGGGGTCGCCAGTTCTCGTGGGGCGCCACGCCGCACGAGAGCGCCGAGAACTTCATGAAGAAGTGGAGCGTGCTGTGGGGCGTTCCCTTCTCGCAACTCTCCGAAGTCGGCGTGAACGCCAACGGTGACCACCTGACCCAGGTCGGCGGCGTCGAGGGCGCAGGCGACTTCACGATGGTCTCGTGGAGCCAGCAGGTTCGCGGCGTGCCCGTGTTCCGCGCAGGCGTGTGGGGCATGGTCGGCAACGAGGCCAACCACCCGCTCGTGCTCGCCGGCGGCACGCTGAAGGCGCTCGGCGACTTTCCGCAGACGATCGCGGATCGCGATCTCTCGGCCTCCACGATCGATCCTGCCGTGTACGGCCGCGAGGCGCTGAACCAGTTCAACGCACCCCCCGAGGTGAACAGCCCCCGCTACGTCGTCTGGGCTGGCGTCGATGCGCAGACGGTCGAGCCCAAGCTCGCCGTGGAGTTCACCGCCACGGGCGGAAGCGCGCTGGATCCCGCCAACTACCAGAAGATGCTGTACGTGGTCGATGCCGACACCGGCGCCGTGCTGCATCAGGAAAGCCTGATCCTGCACGGCACCGCCCAGGCGCAGGTGAACGCGCTCGCGACGACCGGTTCCAAGGCCGCGGCCTGCAACACGACCGCCGTCACGGGCCTGCCGTACGCGCGCGTGCTCTTCGGCTCGACCACCGTGTACGCCGACGCGACCGGCCGCGCGACGTTCAGCTACACCGGCACCGCCGCGCAGACGGTGAACCCGTCCACGCTGACCGGGCGCTACTTCACGGTGCAGGACAGCAGCGGCACGGCCGTGCAGTCCGTCAGCAGCCAGAGCGTGAACGATGGCGGCCTGGGCACGTTCCAGTACGCCAGCACCACGAGCCAGTACACCCGCTCGCAGATCGACACCTACTACCACGCGAACCTGGTGCGCGATCACCTGCTGCGCTACAGCCCGGGATTCCCCGGCATCGGCGGCGGCCAGACGATGGTGATCAAGAACGGCGTGAGCGGCACCTGCAACGCCTTCTACGACGGCAACATCAACTTCTACCCGTCGGGCGGCGGCTGCAACAACACCGGTTTCGCGACGGTCGTGCACCACGAGTACGGTCACCACGTCGTCGCCTCGGCAGGCAGCGGCCAGCAGCAGTACGGCGAAGGCTTCGGTGACGTGATGGGCGTGCTGCTCAGCGACGAATCGCAGCTCGCGATCGGCTTCTACTCGAGCAGCTGCACGAGCGGCCTGCGCAACGCGCAGAACACCTGCGTGGGCACCCAGACCGGCTCCAGCTGCGGCACCGCCATCCACTCGTGGGGGCAGGTGCTGAGCGGCTGCTTCTGGGATCTGCGCAACCAGCTGATCGCGGCGTATCCGGGCGACACCCGCGGACGGCTGGCGACCGATCCAGCCAACGGCGTGGCGGACTACCGCGACATCCTGTCGTACCTGGCCACGAACTCGGTGCTGGCGCATGCCGGCCAGTCCGACATCTGGACGGACATCACAGTGGACGTGCTCACGCTCGATGACGCTCCCAGCCAGGGCGGCAACAACAACATCGGCGACGGCTCGCCGAACTACACGCGCATCGCGACGGCGTTCGGCAACCACGGCCTGACCGCGCCGGCGCTGAGCCTGTTCACCCTCACCTCGCCCGCGGCTCCCAGCACGATCGACCCGGCTGGCGGTGACACCATCGACGTGGTGATCACGCCGGTGACCGGCACGGCGCAGGCTGGATCGCAGAAGATGTTCGTGCGCGAAGGCACGAGCGGCGCCTTCACCAGCACCGTGATGACCAACGTGGGCGGCAACACCTGGCGCGGCACCTTCCCCGCCACCAGCTGCAATGCCACCGTGCAGTACTACTTCGAGGTCAAGAACACCAGCGGCACGGCGGTCAACGATCCGCCGACGGCGCCCACCTCGGTGTTCACCACCACGGCGATCACGCCCGGCGGCGCCGTCACGGTCGCCTCGGAGAGCTTCGCCACGACCGACGGCGGGTTCGTGGTCACCGGCACGCCTGCCGCAGGCTCGGGTGGCTGGGAGTGGGCGGTTCCCAGCGGACGAAGCTGCAATGCCCCGAACACCACGAGCAAGTGCTTCATCACCGGCAAGTCGATCGCCACCGGCACCTGCAATGATGTCGATGGCGGACCGACCATCCTCACCACGCCGGTCTATGACCTGTCAGGCGCCGAGGCCGCGGAGGTCTCGTTCCAGACGTACTACCTGGTGACCGGAACGGCCAACACCGCGGATCCGCTCGTGTGCAAGGTCTCCAACAACGGGGGAGCCAGCTGGGTCACCATGCTCAGCCTGACCACCTCGGGAACGTGGGCCACGCGCACCTACAACGTGGCGGACTACGTGGCACTGACCTCGAACATGATGTTCCGCTTCGAGGCCGCCGACACCGGCACCGACAACACGCTGGTGTGCGGCATCGACAACTTCGCGGTCGACACGATCTCCTGCGGCATCGAGGGTGACCTCGATGGCGACGGAATCGTCGGCGCGTCGGACATCGGCATCATGCTGCTCGATTTCGGTCCCTGCGCCGGCTGCGCGAGCGACCTTGACGGCAGCGGCACCGTCGATGGCGGCGACATCTCGTTCCTGCTCCTGCTCTTCAGCTGAGCCGGAGCCTCATCCCGGATTGCACCCAGCGGGCGGCCTTGCGGCCGCCCGCTTTCGTTTGACGCATGGCGGCTTTCCCGGGCTTCCGCTACACTTTCCGCCCCGGCGGTTGGCCGGCTTGGCCCAGGTGGCGGAATTGGCAGACGCGCCAGCTTGAGGTGCTGGTGGGAGCAATCCCTTGGAGGTTCGAGTCCTCTTCTGGGCATTTCGGTTCGCGGTGGAGGCCGCACGATCACGATGACCTCCCTGTCCATCCAGCAGGCGGACTCGGGCGCAGCGACCCTGCGCATCAACGAGACCTTCCATTCCATCCAGGGTGAGGGGCTGCGCGCGGGCGAGCCCTGCTTCTTCATCCGCCTCTCCGGATGCCCGCTTCGGTGCGCCTGGTGCGACACCGCCTACGCGTTCCGCGAAGGCGCGCCCCGCACGATCGAGAGCCTGGTGGAGGAGGCGCGGCGCATCGGCTGCCCGCTGGTGCAGATCACCGGCGGCGAGCCGCTGGCGCAGAAGGGCTGTGCGGGGCTCGTGCACGCCCTGTGCGACACGGGCTTCACCGTGACGATGGAGACCAGCGGCGCGCTCGACATCTCGCCGCTCGATCCGCGATGCGTCCGAATCATGGACCTGAAGTGTCCGGGCAGCGGCGAATCGCAGCGCAACCTCTGGAGCAACATCGCGCACCTGTGCGGCCGCGACGAGGTGAAGTTCGTGATCGCCGACCGCGGCGACTACGAGTGGGCGAAGGCTCGCATCGAGGAACACGGGCTCGTTGGGCGCGTCGCAGCCGTGCTGATGAGCGCGGCATGGGCGCAACCCAGGGGCGGCGAGATCGCCGGATGCGCAGGACTGGAGGCGCGGGACCTTGCGGCCTGGATCCTCGCGGACCGGTTGCCCGTGCGGATGCAGACCCAGCTTCACAAGATCATCTGGGACCCCAAGATGCGCGGCGTCTGACCGAACGGTCGGATCAGTAGATCCAGCCTTCGACGCGCGACTCGACCGGCGGCACCCACTGCAGCGGATCGGTCACCAGCAGGATCGCGTCCAGCAGGTCGCCCTCCACGTCATCCTCGGCGGCTCGAGCCATCTCGGCGGCGATCACCAGACGCTCGCGGCCCTGCAGGCGCTTCAGGATGTCCGCTCGCACGCGGCGCGGCGGGTCGCCCGCGCCCTTGTAGCCGTGGTCGGGCCAACCCTTCATGCGCAGCACGCTCGCGGGGCATCCCTCGCACACGGTGACCGTTCCGGTCGCCGAATGCACTGGCTCCACGCGCACGCCAGCATCGACGAGGGGCCTGAGCACCTCCGCGATGAGGGTCCATGTCTGCTTGAAGACGCGCAGGTTCATCGGTGCCATCGGCGTCCGGAAGGCCGCGTCGCAGACGCGCTTGGGCTCGCGACGATCGACGCCGCGCACCGCACCTCGCCAGAGTCGCGGTGCGCCGAATTCCGCGACCCATCCAGCCATCGCGCTCCACTCCGGCGCCACCTCGAGGCTGCGCAGCGTGTCGAGCGGAAGCCCGACCGGCGCATCGATGCGAACCAGGTGACGGCGACCATCCTCACGCATCGCGAGGATGCGACGCACAAGTGCGCCGCGATCGAATCGGCCATCCATGCGAATCGCCGACTTCGGTGCGTCCAGATCGCGCGACACCATGCGGATCTTGGCCGCGCCGCCCGAGTCGGCCCCGGAGAAGTCCACGCCGTGAAGGATCACGCGATCAGTTCCGACCGCACTGGGAACCGGGTTTGCCGCAGGGGCAGCAGCCCCCCATCGGAAGGCTCATGCCCGCGCCCTGCGACGCGGCACCGCTGACGCCGAACACGCTGTGGCGACGCACGAAGGTGCGACCCTTGCCGGCGGGGTCCTCGACGGGCGTGTCGGCCTGGCTCATGGGACGGAGCAGCTCGATGACCTCGCCGTCGGATTCGCAGATGTACTCGTAGATCGGCATGATGAGGATGCTAGCCCGGACCGGACCGCGCGATCAACGCGGACGCCCGGATCGCGGCGACCGACCGCCACCGGAGCGGCGATCCGGTCGTGCCCCGCGGCCTTCGCTCGTGCGCCGATTCCCCGCCGACACCGCACGTCCGCCGCGCGGCGCGATGTCGAGCGACTGCGCGGCACGCGGAGGCTTCGCCTCGCCACGCTCGTCGCGTCGGGCGCGAGCCGCCGCCGGCCGGAACGCGGCCTCGCGGAGTTCGCGCAGCTCCGACGAGGTCAGCTCGCGCCACGCGCCCACGCCAAGCCCCTTCAGGCGCAGCGGCCCCATCGCGACGCGGCGCAGGCGCCGGACCGGATGGCCCATGCGCAGCATCATGCGGCGGATCTGGCGATTGCGGCCCTCGCGAAGTTCCATGAGCAGCGTGGTCTTGGTGCTGTCGCGTCCGAGCAGCTTCAGCTTGCTGCGGCCGGTGCGCGTGCCGATCTCGTCCTTCTCCGGCAGGAAGATGCCCTCGCTCAGCCGGCGCACGGCCTCGTCGTCCAGCCGCCCGCTCACCGTGACCTCGTAGGTCTTGTGCACCTCGAAGCGCGGATGCGTGAGCCGGTTGGCCAGTTCGCCGTCGTTGGTCAGCAGCAGCAGGCCGCTGGAATCCATGTCGAGACGGCCCACCGGGAAGATGCGCGCCTTCAGCGGATGGTCCACGATGTCGATCGCGCGACGACGACCCTCCGGATCCTCGTTGGTGCACACGATGCCCTTGGGCTTGAAGAGCATGATGTAGACATGCTGCTCGTGGCGGCGGATCGGCCTGCCGTCCACCTCGATGCGGTCATTCGCCGGATCGACCCACGCGGGCAGGCCGTCGAGCACGGTGCCGTTCACGCGCACGCGGCCCTCCTCGACCATCTGCTCGCAGTCACGGCGGCTCGCGACGCCCGCGGCGGCGAGCACCTTCTGGATCCGCTCGCCTCGACGGTCGTCATTGAACGGATGGGAAGGACCTTGGCGGCGCCTGGGCATCGCGGAATGGTACGCCCCCGCTCGTACACTGCACGCATGCAGGAACATTCCACGGCTTCGGCGGATTCCCGCGGATGGCTCGGCCTCACGCATCACCTCGGGCTCCTGCAGCGGTGGATCGCCATGGACCGCGCGAGCCAGATGGCCAGCGCCCTGGCCTATCGCACGCTGCTTGGACTGCTGCCGGTGCTCGTGGTGGCCACGCTCGTGTTCAAGGCGATCGCCGGCGCGCGCTTTGGCCAGATGGTCGAGGAGGCGCTGGCCGGCCTGGGGCTCGACAAGCTGCAGATGGCCTCGCCCAAGGGCGGCGAGCCGATGGCCATGGACGCATGGCTGCGCGGCGTGATCGAGGACGCGAGCAACTTCGATCTGTCCGCGATCGGGTGGGTCGGCGCGGGCGCGCTCATCCTGAGCGCCGTGTGGGTCGTCGCGACCGTCGAGGACTGCTTCAACCTGATCTGCCGCACCGACCAGGGACGCAGCTGGCCGCGCCGCGTGGTGACCTACTGGTTCGCGCTCACCGCAGGCCCCCTGCTGCTGGCGATGGTTCCGCTGGTCAACGGCGTGGTCGAGCGTGCCGCGGAGAACCTTCCGCAATGGTCCTGGCTGCTCTCGACCCTTCGAGCAGGCTGGTCGACCTTCGTGCTGTGGTCGCTGATGTTCGCGGTCTACGTCACCGTGCCGTCGAAGGCGCCGCGCTTGCGGGCCGCGGCGGCCGGTGCGCTGGTCAGCGCGATCGGCCTGGAGATCAGCCGGAGCTTCCTGCACTTCTACGTGACGCGCACGCTTGGCCTGAGCCTGGTCTACGGCTCGCTCGGGCTGGTGCCGGTGTTCATGTTCTGGATGTACGTGATCTGGATGATCGTGCTGGTGGGGCTGCAGGTCGCCGTGCTGTGGGACGCGCTCGACAGCCGTGGTCTGGCGAACCTTCTGCCCTCCGAGCGCAGCGACGGCTCACGTGCCGCCTGAGCGCCGGGCGGGCCTGGCATCGCGGAAGTCGGCCAGCTTGCGGCCCCATGGGGTCTCCGCGAGACCCGGCTCGCGTCGCACCTCGTCGCGCAGCCAGCATCGTTCAACGGAATCGATCGGGCCGAAGATGGACTCGAAGGTCTCCTCGCGCCTGGTCGGAAGCGCGAAGGCGCCGGATCGCAGCGCCTCCAGGTACGACGCGAACTCCCGCGTGCGGTTGCGCGCCAGCCACGTGGTGAAGGCCCAGGCCTGCGCGTAGAAATCGCGGATCGCCGCGTCCTCGCCGTCGGTCGGCATGCCATCGGCCACCACGAGCGCCCGCAGCGGAACCAGTCGATCCTCGCGCATCGCCTCGCGGAAGGTCTGCTGGCGCGCAGGATTCTCGCTCTGGAACCCGAGATCGCGGTCGCCGGCCTTCTCCGCCTCGAAGGCGGTCGCGATGCCCTCGGCGAGCCAGAGCGGATAGGGCACGCCACGGCGCTGCACATCACAGTGGAAGAACAGCTGGTGCGCAGCCTCGTGCGAAACCGTGCCCAGGAAACTGGCGCTCGCGGTGGCGGCGATGCGACGTCGCTGCGCGTCGATCTCGCGCTGCGCACGCGCCACCTGGCCTCCGGCGGCACCGGCATCGAGCGGCTGGACTCCCGCCGCCGCCGCCTCGCGCTGCACGCGAAGGTTCTGCGCCTGCAGCTGACCGAACGCCTTCTGCACCTTCTCGTCGCTCAGTCCGTCGTAGAGCACCAGCCGATCCGCGCCCGGGCTGTAGTAGCCCGCGGCCCACGACTGGTCCATGCCATCGCGCGTGCGCGCGAACACGCTGTAGTCGCCCTTCTCGCGGAACATCACGGCGACCAGCTTGTGCCTGAGCGGCTCCGGGCGAACGCCCAGCCGAAGACAGTTCTGCTGGAAGGACCGATAGGTGCCCTCGAGGAGGCTCGCGATGGATCGCGCGCTCTCCTGTGGGGCGTCGGAAAGCAGGACGAAGTGATCTGTCTCGGTGGGCTGCATGGATGGGACCAGCGCCCGGGTCGCTGCAAGCACCTCGCTCTGCGCAGCCAGCGGCGCTCCGGCGGAGTCGCCCGGCACGAAGGCCAGCGTCGCGACCAGGGTCAGCAGCAGGATCGTCATCGCGCATGCATCGTAGTCAGGCCGGAATCAACCCCATTTTGGCCGTGGGATCGGGACTCGCCCCGCCCGCCCACCTGCCCTACTATCGGCGGGCCATGGGTCTCGAATCTGCCCTGCCCGTCGACAGCGTCCTGTCCACCCAGCTCAACCGGGTGGTCAACTGGGCGCGCCGCTCCAGCGTCTGGCCGATGCCTTTCGCGACCGCCTGCTGCGGCATCGAGCTGATGGCGACCGCCTGCAGCCGCTTCGATCTGGCGCGTTTTGGCGCCGAGGTCATGCGCTTCAGCCCGCGCCAAAGCGACCTGCTGATCGTGGCGGGACGCGTGAGCGTGAAGACGCTCCCGGTGCTGCAGCGGATCTACATGCAGATGGCCGAACCCAAGTGGGTGATCAGCATGGGCGCCTGCGCGAGCACCGGTGGCGTCTTCGACACCTACGCCGTCGTGCAGGGCGTGGACCAGTTCATTCCGGTCGACGTCTACGTTCCGGGCTGCCCGCCGCGACCCGAGATGCTCATCGAAGGCATCATGGCGATCCAGCGGATCATCGACGCGGACAACATTCCGCGTGATCCCGAAGGCAAGCGACTCCCGTTGAACATCGCCGTGGCTCCCAACTACGAACCGCGACCGATGCCGGTCCCGGTGACGGTGGGCGCCTCGTGAGCGCAGCGGCCGAGACGGCCGCCAGCAGTTCGAGGCAGCCGCGTCGCATCGATTGGCCTGGAGCCGGGGTTCGAATCGTGGTGCTGTTGGTCGCGCTGGCCGCTGGCAGCTTCCTGGGGCTTCAGGGTCTCCGCACGCCGGAGCCAGCGCCCGCCGACTCGGACACCTTCTCGGCGATCCGGGCCGCCAAGTTCGCGCGGGCCATCCTGGGCGATCAACCGCGGCCTGCGGGCTCCGACGCGAACACGCAGGCCGCCACCCGACTGGCCGACTGGCTGCGAGCTCGCGGACTCGAGGTCGAGTCGAGCGAGACGAAGGTTCGTGCCGTGGGACGGGACGTGACGGTTCGCAACGTGGTCGCCCGCAAGACCGGCGCCATGCCCGGCTCCGCCATCATGCTGTGCGCGCACATCGACTCGGCATCCGGCTCGCCGGGCGCGGGCGATGACGGCTTTGGCGTGGCGGTCCTTCTTGAGGCGGCCGCAGCACTGGGTTCGGCCCCGTGGCCGGGTCGCGACATCATCCTGCTCTTCACCGACGCCGAGGAATCGGGCCTGCTGGGCGCGCGCCAATTCGTGAGCAACCACCCGTGGCACGCCAAGGTCGGCCCCGTGATCAACGTGGACAACCGCGGCAACAGCGGTCCCTCGATCCTGTACGACCTCTGCGGGGATTCGGCCGACATCCTGCAGTCCTGCGCTCCCGCGCTCGGCCCCGTCGTCGGAAGCAGCCTGTACGCCGAGATCGCGTCCCGCATGCCGAACTCCAGCGACCTTGTCGTGTTCCGCGAGGCCGGGATGAGCGGCATGAATTTCGCGCTCGTCGGCGGACACGAGCACTACCACGCCCCGACCGACACGTGGGATCAGGCGGATCTCTCCTCGCTGCAGCATCAGGGCGCGGTCGCGATCGCCGCCATGCAGGCGATCGCGACGCACCGCGCGGACACGCCCAAGGCGGAGGGCCGCGCGGTCTATCAGGATGTCGCAGGCGCGATGCTGGCGTGGTGGCCGGTCCGCACGGGCATCACGGCCTCGGTCCTGTGTGTCGGCGCACTTGCCGCGACGGGCCTCGTCGTGAGCCGTCGCGCGTGCGTCAAGCCACGCGACATGGCGATCGGATGGATGGCCGCGCTGGTCCGATCCGGCGTCGCGGCGTTGGTCACCTGGCTCGTGCTGCAAGGCTCCGAATGGATCGGTCTGTTCGGCATGGCTGCGGCCAAGGCCAGCATGCCGGAGGCTGGCCTGGCGGAGCGATATCGAGCCGCATTCTGGCCCTCTCTGGGACCCGCGCTGATGGTGGCCGCGATGCTTGCCGGACTCGCTGCGGCATGGCTCGCCGCGCGACCGTTGACGCGCGACCGGGAGCCCCTCTGCACCTTCATCGGCGCCTGGTCCACGCTGGCCGTGTTCGTCGCGGTCCTTGCCGTGCTGCTGCCCGGCGCGTCCGCGCCAATCCTGCCCATCGTGCTCACGACCACGCTGGTCCTGGTGGCCCTGACGCTGGTGGCGGAGAACAAGGAGCGACTCGCGGTGCTTGGAACGCTCGCCCTCGGGGGATTCCTGGCGGGCCTGTTCTTCGCGCCGATCGAGTACCTCGGCTGGATCGGCGTTGGGCTCTCGATGCCACCCTTCGCCGCCGTGCGCGTGGCCGTGCTGGCGCTGGTGCTGCTGCCGGCGCTCACGCCGGGCGCCGCTAGCGCAGCGACTCGGTGAACGCGCGAAGTCGGCCGATTCCCTCGCGGATCGAGCCTTCGCTGCAGGCGAAGCTGATGCGGATGTTCGTGCGCGCGCAGTCGCCGAAGTCCTCGCCGGGCACAAGCGCCACGAGCGACTCCTCCAGCAGCGCCTCGGCGAACGCCTGCGCGGAATCGATCGAGCGGCCGGCGGGCGACTTCAGGCCCATGCAGGCCTTCATGCAGGGAAAGGCGTAGAAGGCGCCCGTGGGAGCGCAGGTCCGCAGCCGCGAGATGCCGGAGAGCAGCTCGTGCGTGAGTCGGGCACGTGCGGCGAAGGACTTGCGCATCGACTCCACGCTCGCAGCCCCGTTGGAGAGGGCCTCCACCACCGCGGGCATGATGAACGTGGCGATGCTGTTGGTCAGCTGCCCCTGCAGCTTGATGGCCTCGCGGATGAAACGCCCGCCGTCACCGGGCGCCGCGATGTACCCCACGCGCCATCCGGTCATGGCGAAGGCCTTGCTCATGCCGTTGATGGTGATCGTGCGCTCGGCCAGGCGCGGATCGGCACCCGGGCTCAGGTGCGTGACCCCCTCGAGCACCTCCGGATAGACGAGCTTCTCGTAGATCTCGTCGCTGATCACGGCGACATGCGCATGCCGAGCCAGCAGGTCGAACAGCCCCTGCATGGTGGCTCGCGGCTGCACCACGCCGCACGGGTTGCTCGGACTGTTCAGCAGGATCGCGCGGGTGCGCGGCGTGATGGCACGCTCGATCGCGGCCACATCCAGGAGGAAGCCCCGCTCCACGCTCGAGGGCACCTCGATGCAGCGGCCCCCGAACAGCTCGATCAGCGGTCGATAGCTCACCCACGCCGGCGTGGGCAGGATCACCTCGTCGCCCGGATCGAGCATGGTCTGCAGCGTCAGCGCGATGGCGTGCTTGGCACCCACCGTCAGGGTGACATGCTCGCCCTTGCACGCGATGCCGTTCTCTTGATGGAGCTTTCCCGCCACGGCCTCGCGCACGGCCTTGTCACCGGGCGTGGGCGCGTAGCGCGTCATGTTCGCGTCGAGCGAGCGCTTGGCCGCCTCGCGCACCGGCTCCGGCGTGTCGAAATCGGGTTCTCCCACGCCGAACCCGATCACCGGCTTGCCCGCCGCCTTCAGTGCCGCGGCCTTCGCGCTCACCGCAAGCGTGGCACTCTCCTTCATACGCGAGACCGAAGCGCCGATGTGCATGACGGCGAGATTAGCGCGACGCCGAGGGGCGGCAACCTGCATGGAAACACCGCTACACTTGTGCGATGCACTTCGACGCCCACCAGCCTGTTCTCGACGAACTCGAGGCGCGGATCACCGCCATCCGCGACTCTCTTTGACTGGCCTCGCAAGATCGCCGAACGAGACGCGCTGATCGAGCGCATGGGCGCCGCCGACCTCTGGAACGACCCGAAGAACGCGCAGAAGGTCATCGCGGAGCTGAAGGTCCTGCGGGCGCAGGTCGAGCCGCTCGAGGGCGTGATCGAGGACTTCGAGGACGCGAAGGTCGGCTACGAGATGGCCAAGGAGGCCGGCGACGCCGACCTGCTGAACGAGGTCGACGAGTCGCTCTTCCGCCTGCAGTCGCGCATGGCGAAGGTCGAGCGCCAGAGCCTGCTGAGCGGCAAGCATGACTTCCGGAACTGCTTCGTGAACATCCAGGCCGGCGCCGGCGGCGTCGAGGCCGAGGACTGGGCCGGCATGCTGGAGCGCATGTACCTCTACTACTGGAACGAGATGGGCTGGAAGGCCGAGGAGATGCACCGCAGTCCCGGCGCCGAGGCCGGCGTGAGCGAGGTGGGCTACCGACTGGAGGGCCCCTTCGCCTTCGGCTACATGGGCTGCGAACGCGGCACGCACCGGCTCGCGCGCGTGAGCCCCTTCAACGCCGAAGGCAAGCGTCAGACGAGCTTCGCCACGGTCGACGTCTCGCCCGAGTTCGAGGAGGCGGATCTGGAGATCCCGGCGCGCGACCTGGAGATCGTGCCGTTCGTGCGCGCAAGCGGCCCCGGTGGCCAGAACGTGAACAAGGTCGCCACCGCGATCCGCGTCACCCACATCCCGACCGGCATCCAGGTGGTCGCGAGCACCTTCCGCGACCAGCCACAGAACAAGAAGCAGGCGCTCACGATCCTCCGCGGCAAGCTGGAGCAGATCGAGGAGGAGCGCCGCGCCGCGGAGATCTCGGCGGTGACGGGCGGCAAGGTCACGCGCGACTGGGGCAACCAGATCCGCAGCTACGTGTTCTACGACAACCGCGTGAAGGATCACCGCACGGGACACGAGACCGGCAACCCGCAGCACGTGCTCGACGGCCATGTGGCGGACTTCATCGAGGCCGAACTGCAGCGACGGCGCACCGAGCGCGAGAAGGCCTCGGTCAAGGGCTGACGATGTCGGGCGCCACCGACCCGATCGTGGACCTGGGGCCGGACCAGTGGCGCGATCCGCGCCGCAGCGGCCAGCTGGAGTGGCTCTGCACCAACGGCATCGGGGGCTACGCGTGCGGCACGGTCGGCGGACTGCTTCAGCGTCGCTGGCATGGCCTTCTTGTCGCGGCCACCGAACCTCCCGCAGGCCGCACGCTGCTGGTGCCGAAGGTCGAACTGTTCGTCACGCAGGATGGCCGCGAGTGGCCGCTCACCGCCAACGAGTGGTCGGGTGGCGGAATCGAGGCGCCGGGACTCGGGCATCTGGCACGCTTCCACATGGCGGGCTCGGTCGTGGTCCGGCATTGGCGCATCGGCGCGGCCGTGCTCGAGGAACGCATCGCCATGGCTCGCGGCCGCAACGCCACCGCGGTGCTGCTCACCCTGCGACATGCGCCCGCGCCCGTGCAGGTGCGCATCAAGTGCCTGGTGAATCACCGGCCGCATGATCATCTGGTGCAGGCGAACGCCTTCCACGCCGCGATCGCCACCGAAGGTGCGGGGCTGCGTGTGGACTTCGCTGGCGCATCGGGAGAGGGCGCCACGCTGCACCTGCAGGCGGACGGCGCTCGAGCCCAAGGCGACGGAACCTGGTACCGCGACTACGTGCTGCCGGTCGAGCGTGCGCTGGGCTACGACTGCGTGGGCGCGAACCTGTGCGCCGGCGAGCTCGCGATCACGCTGAATCCCGGCGAGTCCCGCGGATTCACCGCCAGCACGCGCCGCGAGGAATCGGGCGAAGCCGGGCGCATCGTCGCTGCCTGCCTGCGGCGGTCGAGAAAGCTGGTCGAGACGGCCGGCGCCACCGGCGATCACTTCCGTGCGCGCCTCGTCCTCTCCGCCGACCAGTTCATCGTGGATCGCGCGCTTCCGGACGGTCACCGGGGCACCAGCGTGATCGCGGGCTACCCGTGGTTCGCCGACTGGGGACGGGACGCGCTCATCTCGCTGCCGGGACTCTGCCTTTCCACCGGTCGCGCGAACGACGCAGCGAGCATCCTGCGATCGCTTGCGCGCTTCGAGAAGGACGGACTCCTGCCCAACCGCTTCCCGGCACCCGGCGAGTCATGGATGGACAACAGCGTCGACGCACCTCTCCTGCTGGCCGAGGCAGCTCGGCGCACGGTGAACGCGACCGGCGACCTGGACCTCGCGCGCGACCTCTGGCCAACGCTCGCGTCGATCTGCGCGAACTTCCTTCGCGGCACGCGGCACGGCATCTCGGTGGATCCGGCGGACGGCCTGGTGCGCGCCGCGGAACCGGGCGTGCAGCTCACCTGGATGGACGCGAAGGTCGGATCCCGGGTCATCACGCCGCGCATGGGCAAGCCGGTCGAGATCAGCGCGCTCTGGATGGGGCTCCTGCAGACGCTGGTCGAGTGGTCGAAGCCGCTCCGCAAGGAAGCCGGCGCCGCCAACGCGGCGCTGGTGAAGGCGCGCTGCGGCTTCGCGCGCTTTCACCGCACCGATGGCACGGGCCTGCTCGACGTGCTCGACGGGCCACAGGGCGACGAGGCCTGCCTGCGCCCGAACCAGCTCTTCGCACTCGGTGGTCCGGAGGCATTGGTGCCACCGTCCATGGCGAAGGCCATGCTGGATGTCGCGAGCCGGGAACTCCTGACACCCTTCGGGCTTCGCACGCTCGGACCTCGCGATCCTGGCTACGTTGGACGCTTCGAGGGACCGGTCGAGCGACGCGACGCTGCGTACCACATGGGCACCGTCTGGCCGTGGCTCCTTGGTCCCTACGCGGCGGGTGTGCGAAGATTCGGTTCATTCGAGCACATCGGCTTCGCGCGCGAACCGTTCACGCATCACATGAAGGAAGGCTGCCTTGGGCAGGTCTGCGAGGTGGCCGACGGCGATGCGCCGCAGCGACCGGGCGGATGTTTCGCTCAGGCCTGGAGCGTGGCGGCACTGCTCGACGATGGTGCAGGCGAGAGCGCTCCAAAGCGCACTCGCTTCGGCCGAATTTGAAACGCGATACGAATCTCGCGTTGTTTTCGCGCACATCATCGCTCGCACGTGGCTGAATCTCGCTCACGCACCGATAGACTCGATGCACCGCGCGCACGACTGCGCGCAATCCTTGCAGGAGATCGTCGCGAACGAGCCCGCCTCCATCCTGAGCCGCGTGGCCGCCGGCGAGCCCGGCGCGATCAACGAGTGCATGCAGCACTTCCATGGTCTCGTGTGGTCGCTGGCACGTCGCATGGGGGCGGGTGCCGCCGACGCCGAGGACGCGGTGCAGGAGATCTTCATCGACCTGTGGAAGAGCGCGGAGCGCTTCGATCCGACGATCGCGAGCGAGACCACCTTCGTCGCGATGATCGCGCGCCGTCGGTTGATCGATCGTGGACGTCGCCGCATGCGAAGGCCCGAGGCGGCGATGATCGAGGAGACCGTGTCGGCACCGCCGGCCATGAACGACGCGACCGAGCTGAAGGACGCGGCGCGCATCGCCGAGGACGCCATGCGCACGCTTCGACCCGAGCAGCAGCGCGTGCTCCAGCTCGCCATCCATCATGGCTGCAGCCATGAGCAGATCGCCGCCAGCACCGGCCTGCCGCTCGGCACCGTGAAGACCCATGCCCGCCGCGGCCTGATCCGCCTGCGGCAGGCCCTGGCCGAATCCGGCATCGTTCCCGAGGGATTTGTGCCACCCCCGGCGGCCGGCGGCAAGGAATCGGCCAAGGCCTGACGCCAGCCTGAAACCCCGCGTCGATCCCGCGGTACAACTCGCTCCATGAAGCGATTCCGCCTTTCGACCGGACCGATCGCCCCCCTGCTGCTGGCCTCGGCCGCGATGGCCGTGGACCCACTCGAGGCGCCCCCGGCCTCGATGCTGCGATCGCCGGACATCGGCGCGAAGGACATCGTCTTCTCGTTCGCGGGCGACCTGTGGCTCGTCGAGAAGAACGGTGGCATGGCTCGCCCGCTCACCGACGCGCCCGGCCCCGAGAGCACGCCCCGCTTCTCGCCAGATGGCACACGCGTCGCCTTCGTCGCTGGCTACGAGAGCAACCGCGACCTCTACACCATTCCGGTGGGTGGTGGCCAGCCAGGCCGCGTCACGCACCATCCAACGAGCGAGGGTCTCTGCGACTGGAACGGCGACACGCTGATGTTCGTCACGGGTGATCTTGGCGGACTCTCCCGACAGGCGCGGCTCTTCCAGGTTCCGGCGACCGGCGGACTTCCGACGGCGTTGCCCGTTCCCTACGGCGCCAACGCCGCGGTGAACCGCACCGGTGAATGGCTCGCCTACACGCCGCACTCGATCGACAACCGCACGTGGAAGCGTTATCGCGGCGGCATGGCGACCGACATCTGGCTCTTCAACCTCAAGACAGGCGAGAGCCGGCGCGTCACCGACTGGGAAGGCATCGACACGATTCCCATGTGGCACGGCGATTCGCTCTACTACCTGAGCGATCGCGGCGAGGGACATCGCCTGAACATCTTCCGCTTCGATCCCGCGTCGGGAAAGACCTCGCAGGTCACCTCCTTCACCGACGAGGACATCCGCTGGCCGAACATCGGTCCCGATGACGCCTCGGCCGGCGAGATCGTCTTCCAGAAGGGCGACCGGCTGATGGTGCTGGATCTGGGCAGCGGCACGTCGCGTGCCGTCGATGTGCGCGTGCCGGGCGATCGGCCCAAGGTGGCACCTCGCACCGTGGACCAGTCGAAGAACATCTCCGGCTGGAGCGCAGGCCCCAGCGGCAAGCGCGTCGCGGTGAGCGCCCGTGGCGACCTGTGGACAGCGCCGGCCGAGAACGGCACGCCGCGCCCGCTCACGGCCACCAACGGCATCTTCGAGCGCGATCCCTCGTGGAGTCCTGACGGCAAGTCGGTCGCCTTCTTCGACGACTCCACCGGCGAGTACGAGCTCTACGTCATGCCCGCCGACGGCAAGGGCGCCAAGCGACAGCTCACGACCGATGGCGGGCCCTTCAAGAGCGACATCACGTGGAGCCCCGACTCGAAGCGCCTGGCCTACAGCGACAAGACCGGCACGCTGTGGCTGGTCACCCTCGAGGATGGCGCGCGCGCGCGCGTGGACCGCAATCCGCGATCCAGCCCGATGCGTGCGAGCTTCAGCCACGATGGCGCGTGGATCACCTACGCGCGCGGCACCGAGGATCGCGACACCGCCAACATCTGGCTGTACGAGGTCGCCACCGGCACCACCACACCCGTCACGGCCGGAATGTTCGACGACAGCCTGCCGACCTTCGACCGCAAGGGCGAGTACCTGGTCTTCGCGAGCGGTCGCCGATTCGAGCCCAAGTACAGCGGCCTCGACACCACCTGGATCTACGACGAGACCGAGCACCTCTACCTGGTGCCGCTGCGCAAGGACGTGAAGCTGCCGTGGCCCGCCGAAAGCGACGAGGAAGACGCGAAGTCCGGCAAGGACGAGGCCAAGAAGGACGAGGCCAAGCCTGCCGACGCCAACAAGGACGAGGCCGGTTCGAAGCCTGCCGACCCCGCGAAGGAGCCCGCGGAGCCTGCCAAGGAATCCGTCGAGGGCGCCACCGACGCGCCGAAGGACGAGGCCAAGAAGGACGAGGCGAAGGACGGCGAGTCCAGGAAGAAGGAACCCGAGCCGCTCAAGATCGACCTCGATGGTTTCGAGGCTCGCGCGATCCAGCTGCCCCCGAAGGCTGGCGTCTACACGGCCATCGGCTTCAACGACAAGGGTCAGCTGCTGTACGCGCGCGACGGCATCAAGCTGCTGGATCTCACCGACAAGGAGAAGAAGGAGAAGAACGTGGGCGAGGGTGGCCGCTTCGAGGTCACCGCCGACGGAAAGCGGCTGCTGGTGGGCCGCGGTGGCGGCGCGGCCATGGTGGACGCGGCGGCCGACGGCAAGAGTCGCGCCGTGATCACGGGCCCGATGGACGCGCGTCTGGATCCGCGCGCGGAATGGCGGCAGATCATCCTGGATGCGCATCGCATCATGCGCGACTGGTTCTACGACCCCGGCCTGCACCAGGTCGACTGGGATGGCCAGCGCGACCGCGCGCTCAAGTTGCTCGAGAGCGCCAACAGCCGCGAGGACGTGAACTGGATCATCATCGAGATGATCAGCGAGCTCAATGTGGGCCATGCCTACCTGCAGGGCCAGGGGGACGTGGAGAACCCCTCCAGCTCCAGTGCAGGCATGCTGGGCGTCGACTGGGAGATCGGCGAGGGCGAGGGCGGCGCGAAGGCCTACCGCTTCGCCACGCTGATCGAGGGCGCGCCATGGGATGCCGACGCGCGCAACCCGCTGCGCGAAGTCGGCGTGAAGCCCGGCGAGTTCCTGCTCGCGGTGAACGGTCGAGCCGTGGACATGTCGCAGGATCCGTGGACGGCCTTCGAGGGCCTGGCGGGCAAGACGGTCACGATCACGGTGAGCGAGAAGCCCGCGCGCGACGGCACGGAACGCGACGTGGTGGTTCGCACGCTCTCGAGCGAGCAGCCGCTGCGCTACCGCGCATGGATCGAGCGCAACCGGCAGGCGGTGGACCGCCTGAGCGATGGCAAGGTGGGCTACATCTACGTGCCCAACACCGGCGTGGATGGCCAGAACGACCTGGTGCGGCAGTTCCAGGGTCAGCGCATGAAGCCCGCGCTGCTGATCGACGATCGCTGGAACGGCGGTGGCCAGATTCCCAATCGCTTCATCGAGATGATGAACCGCCCAGCCACCAACGCGTGGGCCCGCCGCGACGCCGGCGAGCAGGTCTGGCCGCCGGACACGCACAACGGACCGAAGGCGATGCTGATCAACGGTCTCGCGGGATCGGGCGGCGACATGTTCCCGTGGCTCTTCCGGCACCACAAGCTCGGGCCGCTGATCGGCACGCGCACCTGGGGTGGCCTGGTCGGCATCAGCGGCAATCCGAGCTTCGTGGATGGCGGCAGCATCAGTGTGCCGACCTTCGGTTTCTACGAGCTCGACAGCACCTGGGGCGTCGAGGGCCATGGCGTGGATCCCGACATCGAGGTGATCGACGACCCCGGCGTGATGAAGGGCGGCCTGGCCGCGGGCGGACGCGATCCGCAGCTCGAGAAGGCGGTCGAGATTCTGGTGCAGCAGGTCAAGGAGAAGCCCTTCAAGAAGCCCGCGCGCCCAGCCTCACCCGATCGACGTGGCATGGGGCTGCCGGAGTCCGATCGCTGAGCACGTCACCGCACGGAATGCGCAGAACGAAGAACGCCCCGGACTCGTCCGGGGCGTTCGCGTTTTTCGGGGTTCTCGAGCGGGCTCAGGCCTTGCGGTACGCGCCGCCAAGGCCGCGCTTGCCGTTGCTCTCGAGCAGGGCCTTCACCTTCCTGCCGTCGGCTTCGTAGCCCTCGGTCAGACGCTTGAACGCGGCTGCGGAGCGCTTGGGATCCAGGCCAGCCTTCTGGCAGATGGCCTCGCGGCTCATCCAGGATCCGCCAGTCGCGGCGGCAAGCGCCTTGTACTGGCTCTCCATCTCGGCTGGGCTGCTGCGGTAGCGCTTGCCGGCGGAGCCGGTGCGGCCACTGGCTGCGGCGATGCGAGCGGACTGACGCAGGTTCTGCCCCCCGGTGATTCCCAGCTCCTGCAGCGTGGACACGAGCCGCTCGTACTCGCCGCGAACGCGGCGCAGTTCGTGAAGCTCGGCCATCATGGCACGAAGTCGCTTTGCGACGGTTGTGGTGTATCGGGGCATTCCGCGATTGTCGGCGCAATCGATGAAATTGGCAACTGCATCGCTGCAACTTGGCGCGCCCTCGAGGCCCCGTGGCGAACCGAGGTATGCGGCATTCCGTGCGCCACAGGATTCCCGTGGGTGAATTCCGGGTTAGCGTCGAACGCATGAAAGACCTCCACTCCATCCCCGTTCTCGCGCTGATCTCGATCCTCGCACTCGGCTTCGCCTGCGAACAGAAGTCAGGCAAGCCAGCGGGCACCAAGACCGAAGGCGCCGCGAAGAGCGCCGCCGAGTCCGCAGATCAGACCGCAGCCGAATCCATCAAGTCGGCCACCGACGCATCCAAGACCAAGTGAGCGCATCGGGGGAATCTGGATCCCGCCACTTCAGCGGTGGGGCCACATCGCGGGCACGGCCACGGACCGCGACCGCTTCGCCCGCTCAAAAGCGAGAATGCCCGAGGCTGCGCCTCGGGCATTCGAGTGAAAGCGGGTGAAGGGACTTGAACCCTCGACATTCACGTTGGCAACGTGACGCTCTACCACTGAGCTACACCCGCAAGGGTGCCCCGAAATCGGGGAGGGGGATTATACAGGGTCCCCCGTACCCGGCAACGCCCCCGCCTTCATCGGCCCGGCGGAGGGGCGCCTTGAACCACTTCCACGAAACGGAAGGCCCTGCCATCAAAAAGGCCTCGGTCCCCGATTTTCAGCGCTGGAATCACCAGGAGCGCCATGAAGCTGAGGGTCATGAAAGGCGCCTGCAGCGGAGAACCCATGGCCCTCACGCGCGCGGACATCGTCTCGTAGGCGTCGGCGACGATCTCGAAGGGCTTGGTGCTCATGAGCCCCGCGATCGACAGTCCGCGGATGTCCACGCCCTCCGCGTCTCGCACGGCCACTCCTCCACGTCGCTCGAACACGGCATTCACCACCTCCGCGATGGCCTGCCGCGATCCCCCCACCGCCACCACGTTGTGGCAGTCATGCGCCACGCTGCTCGCGATGGCGCCCTGCCCGATGCCGAAGCCATGGATGAACGCGACCGCAGGCGGCGCATCCGAGTACCGGTTCACCACGGTGATCAGCAGGACATCCCGTTGGGCATCGGGTTCAATCACGCCGTGCCGCACCTGCAGCGTGGCATGGGACTCGGCCGTCACGAGTTCGCCATCCGTGGGCTCGATCACGCGAACACGCTCCTGCGCTGCCGTGGAGCGGATCATGAAGTCATCGGCCTTGAAGCGCGCCGCACGGAAGGCGTTCGGATTCTCGACGGGCAGGTGCTCCCAGCTCGAGCGGCCGTCCTGCGCCACGCATTCACCGCGGATCCACGTTCGGCGCACGTGGAAGCCGACAAGATCCTCGACCAGGACCATGTCGGCGGAGTCACCGGCTCGCAGCAACCCGCATCCAAGACCGTAGTGCCGCACCGGATTCACGCAGGCGGCGCGCATGGCATCGAACACGTCCACGCCCTTGGCCACCGCGCGCGCCACGAGCCGATTGATGTGGCCCACCTTCAGGACATCGGGGTGCGCATCGTCGGTGCAGAACATGCACTGCGCGGGCCTCTCCTTGAGCAATGGCCACAGGGCCTCGAAATTGCGCGCGGCGGAACCTTCACGGATCAGCACATGCATGCCCAGCTCGGCCTTGCCGCGCGCCTCCTCGAGGCTCACGCACTCGTGATCGGTGCTCATGCCCGCGGCCGCGTAGGCCCGCGCCTGCTCGCCCATCAGCTGCGGCGCGTGGCCGTCGATCGGCTTGCCCACCGCCTTCGCCGCCGCGATCTTCGCCATCACCTCGGGGTCGCCATGCAGCACGCCGGGCCAGTTCATCATCTCGCTCAGGTAGCCGATGCGCGAGTCGGCCAGCATCCGCGCCACAGCCACTGCATCGAGCGTGGCCCCAGCCGTCTCGAACCCCGTGGCCGGGACGCACGAGGGGCACCCGAAGAGGAAGTGGAAGTTTCGACGTGCGCCATCCTCCAGCATGAACGCCACGCCCGCCTCCCCGAGCACGTTGGCGATCTCGTGCGGATCGCTCACCGTGCCGACGGTGCCATGCGTCACCACCACGCGCGCGAACTCGCTCGGCGGCATCATGCTGCTCTCGACATGCACATGCGCGTCGACGAATCCCGGCATCAGAAAGCCGGCGTCGACAGGCCCGCTGCAGGGCGTGATCGACTCGATGCGGCCCGCACGCACCCGCACTTCGCATGGTTGCACGCTTCGTGCGTGCAGATCCACGACATGATGGCGCAGCACGAAGTCCGGCATGTCGGCAATGTAGGTTGGATCGCCCCGGACCGTGCCACTACCCTGCGGGTTCGATGCGCACGCTGGAGATCCCGATCGACTCAATCGCAGCCGCGGAACTTGCCGGATCCCACGCCGATCGACTTGAGGTCTGCAGCGATCTTGCCTCCGAGGGATGGTCGCCGGATCCCTGGCTGGTGCGGGAAGTCCGGGCGCGCACGCGCGCGGATGTCGTGGCGATGATTCGCCCTCGGGTCAGCGGCGCGATGGCGAGCCTCGGCGCCGAAGCCTTCCGATGCACCCCCGCGATCCTGGACATCTGCCTTCGGGAGATCGATGCCCTTGCACGCGCTGGAGCGCACGGCGTGGCGATCGGGCCGCTTGCCGGAACGCGGGGCATCGACCACGCCGCCTGCGCACGCATGATCGACGTGGCCCGCACGCGTGGGCTCGAGGTGTCGTTCCTTCGGACCTTCGACCTGCTGGCGGACCGCGCCCAGGCCGCACGCGACGTGTGCGAGCTTGGTTTCGACCGCCTGCTGACGGCGGGCGTGCCTGGCTGGGACGCCTCCGCGTATCCACTGACCGAACGACTCGCAGGCGTGGCCGACACGATCTCCATCGCGCGCGCCGCCTGCGCGCGACGTGGGCGCCCCCCCCTTCAGGTGATGCCGTGCGGTGGCGTGCGCGCCTCGAACGCGGCGGCCTGGCTGCAGGTCACACCCCACCTGCACGCGTCGTGTCGTCGCGGCTCCTGGCTGGACGCGGCGGAGGTGCGCGCCCTGCGAGCGGCGATCGGCCCACGCGCCGTCTGACTCAGCCCTCGCCCTTCACGCGCTTGGCGCGCTCGATGTCACCATCGATCCGCAGCGCGGCACTCGAGGCATGCAACGCGTTGCGCGACCCGTCGGCCAGCGCGTAGGTGAAGCCCTGCTGCACCGAGAAGGCACCACAGCGCCCCTGGTAGTCCATGGCCAGCACGCCAACCTGGTAGCGCTCCGCCCCCGGCACGCGCTCGATCATGCGCGCGATCAGCGACTCGCAGGCCTCCTGCGGACTGCGACCGGCACGCATCATCTCCACGATCGCCGCGGCGCCCGCCGTGCGAAGGACGGCCTCGCCGAGGCCTGTGGCCACCGCGCCGCCGACTTCCCGATCGATGAAGAGGCCCGAGCCGACCACCGGCGAATCCCCCACGCGGCCGTGCATCTTGAACGCGAGGCCACTCGTCGTGCTTGCGACCGCCATGCTTCCGCGATCATCCAGCGCGATGAGCGAGATGGTGTCGTGGTTCTCAACGTTCACCACGGGTGCGTAGAGGCCCTGCTTCAGCCACTCCTTCCACTTCGACGACTGCTCGTCGTCGAGCGGTCGCTCACGCACCTCGATGCCCTGCTCGCGGGCGAAACGCTGCGCACCCTCCCCGACAAGCATGACATGCGGCGTGCGGTCCATGACGAGGCGCGCAAGTCGCACCGGGTGCTCGATGCCGCGCACGCACGCCACGGAGCCCGCTCGCGCGTCATCACCCATGACCGCCGCGTCGAGCGTCACGATGCCGTCGCGATCGGGAAGGCCGCCAAGCCCCACGCTCCGCTGGCCGTTGCTGCGCTCGGTGACCACCGCGCCCTCGACCACGGCGTCCATGGCGCCGCCGCCACTCCTGAGGATCGCCACCGCCGCCTCGTTGGCCGGCAGACCGTGGTCCCATGTCGAGAGCACCTTCATGCGTTCCAGCCTACGGGACGTCGGATGGTCCTGGCCCGGGCCGAACCAGCCCCCGCAGACGCTTGCCCGCGGAAACGGCCCGTTCCACGATGCTCACGCGGGATCACGCCCGAAGCGCAATCACCATGGACGCAGCGAGCGACCCAGCGTTCGGACGGTCTGCCCAGCCCGCTTCCACACGGACGACTCGCACGCCTCCGACTCGAACATGCCGATCTCCTCGCGCCGGGCATCGGAGACGCGGCCCATCTCGTCCGCCAACTTCGGGTTCCGCCCGAGGGCCGGCAGCACGCTGACCCGGCTCATGCGAAGCAGGCGCGCACCACCAGGGCCACCGGCGACATCCGCCGTGCGCGGCTCGCGACGCAGCAGCGCCATCTCGCCGAACCAGCTCGGGGCCGGCAGGCGGATGCTCGCGCGTCCTTCGGGACGCACCTCCACCTCGCCCTCGAGCACCAGGTACATGTGCTCGCTGCGCTCGCCCTGGCGAACGGCGAGCTCTCCCTCGGCCAGCGCGCACTCGGCGCTGTCACGCACCAGTTCACGCCGTTCCGATCCGGACATGTACGCGTCCGCGAACAGCGGGCATCGCGCCACGGCGGCCTCGAGCTCGCGCACCCGGGCCTCCGAGGACTCCGCGCGTCGGCCCTCGGCCGCCATGTCGGTCATGCGGATCGTCCGGATCGGGAAGGGAATCTCGATGGACTGCTCGCGCAGCACGTACCAGACCCGCGTCATCACGCGGTCCACGATCTCGTCCATCCAGCGCCTGTCACCGACCCAGAATCGGATCTCGTAGTTCACCGCGGAGTCGCCGTATCCAAGCACAAGAACCGCTGGATCCAGTGCCTGCGGCCCCTGCAGCACCCCCTGATCCTGCATGAGCACGCCAAGGATCGCGTCCTTCACGCGCATGGGTGGAACGTCGTAGGACACCCCGACCACGCGACGCACGCGCAGCTTCCGGTCCGGCTGATCGAGGTTGAAGAGGTTGCGCTGCAGCAGATCCGCGTTGGCCACGATGATCATCTGGCCATCCGTGCTGTGGATGCGGGTCGTGCGCAAGCTGGTGTCCGCGACGATGCCCTCGGGGCCGCCCACGCCAAGCTGCACGAAGTCGCCCCGCTGCACGACCTTGTCGGCCTGCAGGTCGAATCCGCTGAACACGTTGCCCATGCTTCGCTGAAGGCCCAGACCGATCACGAACACGCTTGCACCGCCAAGGCCAAAGAGAAGGTTTCGAAGGCTGAACTGCCCCGCGAAGTGCAACTGCCAGATCACGACCGCGCCGATCAGGAGGAGCAGGATCCGAAGCACCGCCTTCTGAAGCCGGATCAGGTCGGCGCCGGTGGAGGCGATCGCGATCGCGCCGATCGCGACGATCGTCGCCGACGCGATCGCCAGCGCAAGTCCCACCTCGCCAAGCGTTCGAAGCAGCGGAATGACGAGTTCCTTCGGTCCCTCGGGCAGGCTCACCAGCAACGGCAGGTGGATCTCGACACCCCACGCGCCCAGCATCCAGCAGGTGGTGGCCACCAGAAGTCCCGCGCCGAGCAGGCGCACGTCACCCCGATGGCGGAGGGCGAACTTGCATCCCAGCACGAATCCGTAGATCGCCAGCAACCAGAGAATGGCGTGGGGTGACGTCGATGCCGCTTCGGACTGCATGGCGGGATTGTCCGCGAGGACGCTCGGGCGCGCCACCGGCAACCGCGGGCCCCTCGCTACCATCCGCTCATGCGCCTGACCTGCCTTCTTGCCGGACTTTCCATGCTCGCCACGGGCTGCAGCAATGCCACGCAGCCCTTCGCCTACGCGCCCGCGCGGAAGGCCTCCCCCGCGCCCGAGGTGAAGCCTGACGTGAGCGCGAAGGTCCAGAACTGGCGCACGGTGGTCTACGCCAACCGTCGCCCGACCGGCGACATGGTGTTCTATGGCCTTGCCGACTGGCGCGACGCGACACTGGCCGCGAACGAGGCGGGAGCCACCGAGGTGCGCATGGTCTTCGTGTTTGACGGCCCGGCCCTGCCGATGGTGCTCAACGACGCCGCCTATGACCGCGTGCTCGGCACGGACGGTGGCAACCCCTGGAAGTCGCTGATCGCCGACCTGCAGAAGGGCGGCGCAAGCGTGGAGAGCTGCGGCACGCGCATGAAGGAGCTTGGTGTCGGCAACGCCGATCTGCTGCCTGGCGTCAAGGTCGACAGCGACGGCTGGACCCGCGTGATCGAGCTGCAGTCGAAGGGCTTCTCGCTCTTCCAGAGCTGATCGCGGATCTCAGGCCCCGTCCCGCAACCGGAAGAGGTTCACGGCCGCTCGCAGCTGCGTGAGCGAGTCCTGAAGCGACGCGCTCGCCTCGGCGAATTCCCGCGTCGCCTCACGCGCCCGGCTCGCGTTCTGCGCCAGCGCGTCCATGCTCTGACGGATCTGCTCGGCCCCCTGCACCTGGCTCTGCATCCCCTGCGTCACCTCCCCGAAGCGACCCTCCACCGCTCCCACACGGTCGATCACCTGCGTCAGCCGCTGACCCACCTGACCCACCGTGTCCACCCCGCGACGCACCTGCTCGCTGAAGCGGTCCATCTCCATCACACCCCCGGACACCGCCCCCTGCATCTGGCGCACCGTCGTCTCGATGTCCAGCGTCGCCGCAGCCGTCTGGTCCGCAAGCCGACGGATCTCCCGCGCCACCACAAGGAAGCCGCGACCGCTCTCCCCAGCCTTCTCCGCCTCGATCGCCGCGTTCACGCTCAGCAGATTCGTCTGGTCCGCCACCTTCGTGATCGTGTCCACGATCGCGTTGATGCTCATCGCCTTCTCGTTGATCGCCGCAAGTCGGCTCGCCACGCTCCCCGTCGCCGACGCGAGCCCTGACATCGTCCCACCCATCTCCTCCAGACCCTGACGGCCTTCCGTCGCCAGACGCGCGCTGTCGCTGGCCGCGGAGGACAGCTGCTCCATCCCACGCAGAAGCTCCGAGCCCGTCGTCGTGATCTGCCGAACCGCCGCCGCGATCTCCGCGCTGCTCGAGCCGAAACTCTGCGCCACCTCCTCCTGCTGACGGCTCGCACCCGAGAGCTCCGTCGCCGTCCCCGTGATCCCAAGCGTCACCCCGCGCACGCGAGACACCAGCTCGTTCAGGCGCGACGTCATGTCGTTCATGCTCGACAGCAGCGTGCTCGCCTCGTCATGGCCATCCACCGCGTACGTCCGCGTCAGGTCCCCGTCCGCAACGTCGCGCGCCGCGCCCGACACCGTGCGGATGCGGCTCGAGAGCTTCACCGCCATCCGCACCAGGAGCACGATGACGATCAGCGCGCCCAGCACGCCGACGCCCAGATTCACCAGGACGGAACCCAGGACCTCGCCCATCAGGCGCGCGGCGGGAACCTCGATGATCACCCGCCAGCCGCCCGTCGCCACGCGTGCCTCGGCATGGAGCGTGCGGTCGCCCGTGACCGGGTTCTCGGCGAAGATCGAGGCCACCTCGTCCTTCATGCCGACGAGCGGCTTGAGCGATGCGGCCCAGGCACTCTGGGCCAGGGACTGCGTGGGCAGCTGCGCGTACGCCTTGGCCAGCTGGCCATCGTCATCGGGATCACCCACGACGGCCGTGATGAAGTTGCCCTTGTCCGTCATCAGCATGACGTTCAGGCCTGAACGCCTGGCGATCTCCCGAAGCGTGTCCTCGATCGTGACGAGCGCCCGATCCACGCCCGCGATCCCGACGAAACGGCCCCCGACGACCATGGCCAGCGTGACTTCCGTCATCTGCACGCCTTCGTACTCGTAGGGCTCCGTCAACTCGGGGGCACGGTCACCCTTGGCCATGAAGCGTGAGCGCGGACCCTGATAGAAGGGATTGCGGTCGTCATCGGCGATGTTCTTCATCGCGACGGCGCGGTTGCGCGCATTGTCACGGAAGAAGTACGGGATGAATCGCCCGGACGCGTTCAGGCTCTCGGCCGGCAGCGCGGCGGATGAACCCGATCGCAGCACCTCAAGGCTCTCGGCGTCACGGCCATCTGCATCGGGTTCGTACGTGTAGTACGTGCCCTCGAAGTCGGGATGCTCCTCCAGGATGCGCCGAAGAAGGGCCATGCTCTCCGCGCGACGACCGAACAGGCCATGCTCCGCGGCATCGCGCATGGTGCGCACGACCGCCACGGTGGCACGGTTCCATCCATCAAGCTCGTTCGCCAGCGCCACCGCCTCGGCCTGAGCGACCTGCTTCACGCCTTCGCGCAGCAGGCGGAAGGTGCGCAGGCCGTTGATGCCGATCACGGTCAACAGGACCGCGACGCTCGGCAGGACGCCGTAGGCCAGGAACTGCCCGAGCAAGGATCGCGAGGGGCGCAGCATCATGGTGTGCCGCGGAAGATAGTGGAAGCCGCCGCCCCGTCCCGCAACCGGAAGAGGTTCACGGCCGCTCGCAGCTGCGTGAGCGAGTCCTGAAGCGACGCGCTCGCCTCGGCGAATTCCCGCGTCGCCTCACGCGCCCGGCTCGCGTTCTGCGCCAGCGCGTCCATGCTCTGACGGATCTGCTCGGCCCCCTGCACCTGGCTCTGCATCCCCTGCGTCACCTCCCCGAAGCGACCCTCCACCGCTCCCACACGGTCGATCACCTGCGTCAGCCGCTGACCCACCTGACCCACCGTGTCCACCCCGCGACGCACCTGCTCGCTGAAGCGGTCCATCTCCATCACACCCCCGGACACCGCCCCCTGCATCTGGCGCACCGTCGTCTCGATGTCCAGCGTCGCCGCAGCCGTCTGGTCCGCAAGCCGACGGATCTCCCGCGCCACCACAAGGAAGCCGCGACCGCTCTCCCCAGCCTTCTCCGCCTCGATCGCCGCGTTCACGCTCAGCAGATTCGTCTGGTCCGCCACCTTCGTGATCGTGTCCACGATCGCGTTGATGCTCATCGCCTTCTCGTTGATCGCCGCAAGTCGGCTCGCCACGCTCCCCGTCGCCGACGCGAGCCCTGACATCGTCCCACCCATCTCCTCCAGACCCTGACGGCCTTCCGTCGCCAGACGCGCGCTGTCGCTGGCCGCGGAGGACAGCTGCTCCATCCCACGCAGAAGCTCCGAGCCCGTCGTCGTGATCTGCCGAACCGCCGCCGCGATCTCCGCGCTGCTCGAGCCGAAACTCTGCGCCACCTCCTCCTGCTGACGGCTCGCACCCGAGAGCTCCGTCGCCGTCCCCGTGATCCCAAGCGTCACCCCGCGCACGCGAGACACCAGCTCGTTCAGGCGCGACGTCATGTCGTTCATGCTCGACAGCAGCGTGCTCGCCTCGTCATGGCCATCCACCGCGTACGTCCGCGTCAGGTCCCCGTCCGCAACGTCGCGCGCCGCGCCCGACACCGTGCGGATGCGACTCGAGAGCTTCACCGCCATCCGCACCAGGAGCAGGCACATGATCCCGAGGCCCACGGCACCGAGCGCCACGTCCGACAGCTGCTCGCTTCGGATCTGCGCATTCAGGGTCGCGTCGGGCACCTCGACCATCACGCGCCAACCCGCGGAGCCGGCACGCACGATCACGTGCAGCGTCTCCCGTCCCGTGGCCGGATTGGGGGCGATGGCCACGGACGCCTCGTCCGTGGACGCGAGCAGCGGCCGCAGGGCGTCACCCCATGCCGACGAGCCAACCGACTTCAGCAGCGACGCCTCGGCGAGGCGCCTGAGCGCTCCATCATCCATGGGATCGCCAACGGCGGCCGCGACCACGTTGTCCGCGCTGGAAATCAGCACGGCATTCAGTCCGGTGCGATCGGCCATGGCCTGCAGTTCACGCCGCTGCGTGTCGAGCGACAGGTCGAGTCCGGCCACGCCGGCGAAGCGACCCTCGATCTCGAGCGTCGCGACCGCCGTGGTCATGGGAACACCCTCGTAGTCGTAGGGCTCGGTCAGGAAGACGCGCTCCGGGCGTCCCGAGCGATGGCTGCGCAGGGGAACCTGGTACCAGTCGTCCGTCTCCCACCCGGACAGGGGCTTGAGCTCGATCGAGCGCCCTCGCCGATTGTCGCGGAAGACGTAGGGAATGAAGCGACCGTCGGGATCGAGCGACTGTGCCGGCAGCGCATCCGACCCGCCTGATCGGACTTTCCCGGCCTCGCGCGCATCGCGACCGTCGGCGTCGGCCTCGTAGCCGAAGCAGACTCCCTCGTACTCCGGGTTCTCCTCGAGCACCGCCCGCAGGAACTGGATGCTCTCGCGACGCTTGCCGAACAGGCCGCTCTGTGCGGTCTGTCGCAGGCCTTCCACGATCGAGAACATCTTGCGATTCCACGACTCCACCGCGTGCGCGAAGGCGCGCGCCTCGGCCAGCGCGATGCGCGTCTGCACCTCCGAGACCTCGCGCGTGCCCTGCAAGGAGTCGACGACCAGCAGCGCGACAATCACCAGCACGGCTGGAATCACGCCAGCGACCAGGATCCGCTTCAACATGGTCGAGCGCGCCTGCATGCAGGGCCCGAGCATACGAAGGCGGTCGACGACGACCTGCCCCGCCTGGCCGCGGGTGGCGCAGCGATGCTCAGTTCGGGCGGATGTTGGCCTGCGCCGCGACCTGCTGCGTCGCGGGGGCCTCGTTCATCGCCGCGAGTTCCTTGCGGAGTCGCTCGCTGCGCGCACGCGCCTGGGCCTCCATCGAACGTGCCTGCTGGAGACGCTGGTCAAGTTCCTTGTCCAGCGCCTCGCGCCGTGATTCGGCCTGCTGCTCGCGCTCCAGGAGCCGGTCGCGCTCGGCCTCGGCGGCCGAACGACGTCGGCGAAGCTCGTCCGCCCGAGCCTGCGCCTGATCCACGATCTGCTGCCGCCGCGCGGCGATCTCGGTGGCGCCCCGGGCCGCGTCCTGTGCCGCCAATTCGGCGCGCTGGGTCTCGAGCTCGAGCTGCAAGGCACGCTCCGCCGTCTCGACGGCCTGCCGAAGACGCTCGCACGCCTCGGCGCGCTCGTGCACGCGGCGCGCCTGCTCCTCGGCGATCGCCCGATGCCGCTCCAGGTCACGCTCGGCGGACAGGGCCGCCTCCTCCAGACGACGCGCATCCGCGTCGGCGTGGCTCGCATCCGCCTCCAGCGTCGCCCGCTGGCGCTGGGCGCCCTGGCTGCGCGCGCGGCTCTCCGCCTCGGAGGCTTCCGCCTGGCGAAGTGCCGCCTGCGCCTGCTCGGCATCCGCCTGCGCGCGCAACGCGGCGGCACGCTGGGCCTCCACGCGCTCGGCCGCCGCAAGCATGGTCTCTCGATCGCGACGCGCACGACGCTCCGCCTCGAGCGCCGCCTGCCGCTCGCGATCCACGGCGGCACGCGCCTCGTGCTCGACGACGCGCTCGCGCTCCAGCGCCTCGAGCGATCGCTGGAACTCGCCACGCGCCACCGCCGCCTCGTCATCGGCCCGCCGGGCCGTCTCGAGCAGCGCGTCGCATCGACGCATGGCCTCGGCCGCCGCCTCGCGCTGCCGCTCGACGGTCTCCTGCATCTGCCTTTCGTGGGCCACCGCGCGAGCAGCCTGCTCGCTGGCCACCGCCGCGGCCTGCCGCTCGGCCTCCAGCGCCTGCAGGGCGCGCTGCGCATGCTCGCGCTCCGCGTCGGCGCGACGCAGGGCCTCGTTCGCCAGCGTCTGCTGCGCTTCGGCTCGCGCCAGCGCCTGCTCCGCCGCCTCACGCGCCGTGTCGGCGCGACGTGCGGCGCTCTCGGCCACCTGCTGCTCCGTCAACGCGCGCTCGTGCGCCTCGCTCGCGGCGGCACGCTCGCGCTCCAGCCGATCCATCAACGCCTGCACGACCCCACGCTCAAGCGTGGCCTGGTCGCCGGCCTGCTGCGCCTGCATCCGAAGGCGCTCGGCGCGCTCCTCGGACTCGCGCGCGATGGCGTGCGCGCGCTCCGCGCGGGCCACGGCCTCCTCGGCACGCGCCTGTGCCGCGGCTCGACGCGCCTCGGCCTCCTCGGCACGCGCACGCTCCTGCAGCATCGCCTGCTCGGCCACTTCGGCGGCACGGCGCTCGCTCTCGCCGAGCGACGCGAGCCGATTCGCCTCGTCCGCGGCCGCGGCCGCGGACTCGCGCCGCGCCTGCGTGCTTGCCGCGTGACGCGCCAGTTCCGACTCCGCCTCGAGCGCCTGCTGCGCCAGCTGGTCGGCCTGACGACGCGCCTCGGTCGCCCGGCTGGACGCCTCGGCCGCCGCCTCACGGGCCTGCGAGGCCTGCGCGCGGCGCTCGGCGGCGTTGTCAAGGCCACGGCGAAGCTCGCTCATCGCCTCGAGCGATCCCTGGTGCTCCCGCTCGGCGACGGCCAATTCCTGCTTCAGTCGCTCGACCGAGGCGGCATAGGCCTGTCGAAGTCCCTGCTCGCGCTCCGCACGTTCGCGAAGCGTGCGAGCCTCACGCTCGCGTCGCTCACGCGCCTGCGCTTCCATGCGGGCCAGCGCCTCCACGCGAGCCTGCACCTGCTGCGCCTCCTCGCGCTCGCGCGCCCGCTGCTCGGACGCCTGCCGACGCGCCTCCTCGACCTGCCGCTCCTCGCGCCGACGCTCGCGGTTCGCGCGCTCCTGCATCAGCCGGTCGCGCCACGCGGAAAGTTCGCCCGCGAAGCGGCGCACCTTCGCCGAGTCCGCGCCGCGCGCGGCCATCGCCTGCGTGCGCTCAAGGAGCAGGCGATCGAACGCCGCGTCCATCACGTCGCGCCAGCAACGGCGGTAGAGCTCGACCTCGAGCACCGGCACGCCGAAGCGCTGCGCCAGCGCCTTCAGTCCACCGGCGGCGTCGTTCTGATGCCGACGAAGGATCTCCACGAGATCGCTCGGCGTGTCCGCCGGAAGTCGCGCGCGAGCGAGCAGCTCGCCAATGCACAGCGTGGCGGCGTGCTCGAACGAATCGAGTTCACGACCGCCCACGAGGCGACGCGCCTCCCAGGCCTCCAGGTGGGCCTCAAACGACGAAGCGGATCCAGACATGAGCGATATTGGTAATCGGAGAGAAGGCCTTCGCGGAATCACTTTGCGTGTGCAACTGCAGGATCGTTGAATCTTCTTGTACGTCTTATAACATAGGCTTTTTCAATGCATGATGGCCGATACCCTGTGCTCTTATGGCCCGAAAATTGTCCACCGACCGCCCACCCAAAACGACAGCCCTGTCGCTCGCGGATGCGCGTGTCTGGCGTGCGCTTCGAAAGCCCTTCCGATGGCGACTGTTCGAGGCCGTCCGCGCGAGCGGCGGGATCAGCGCGCAGGATCTTGCACGTCGCGTGGGCATCTCGCCACAGCTGATGCTCTACCACCTGCAGCGACTCGAGCTCGCGGGACTGCTGGTGCACGACACGGGCAAGCGCTATCGCGGCAAGGGCGGAAAGTTCCGCGCATGCACCGATCGCGTCGACCTGACGCTGCGACCCTCCAATTCCAGGGAAGCTTCGCGCGCGGAGTCGATCATGTCCGCGCTCGACACCGAGGCGCGTGCGGGCGATCCATCCAGTCTGGCGGCTGCGTCCGCCGTGCGCTGGGAGCGATTGACCGCGGCCGAGGTGCGGCAGATCCAGGAAGCGCTCGATGCGGTCGAGCACGTGCTGTCGAAGGCCGCCATGCGTCGCGCCGGAAGCGGCGAGATCCTGGATGCCACGCACGTGGTCTCGGCGGCGATCCGCCCCGCCGCCGCGGCAACGCTGCCCTCACCGACCTGGTCGAGCAGGCGCGCCAGGCGCGGGCGCTGATGGCGCGGGCGCGGCGGGCGCCGGCGCCGCGGCCGGAGCCGCAGCCGGTGCAGGCGCAGCAGGCTTGATGGGCGCGGGCGGCGGCACCGAAGGCGCACACAGCGTCTTGCGGATCGCGGTCGCGCGTGGCGAATTGCACTTGTCGAGCGTCTGGCAGAGCTGGACCGCGAGCGTCCGCGCATCGTCGGCCTTGCCCAGTTCCCGCAGCAGCGACACGACCTGCGCGCCAACGGCCACCTCCTCGATCGGCTCGCCCACTCGACGCGAACTCTCGAGCGCGCGACGCGCCAGGCGCTCACGCTGGACCGGATCCTGAAGCACCCACGCGGCGGCCATGGCGCCTCGGGAAACGCCGCGATGCCAATCCGCGCCGTCGTTGGGCTGCGCGAGCAGGGCCTCGGTGGTCCGCGCGAGCCGGTCCGCCTCGTCCTTCCTGCCAACGCCTCGAAGCGCCAGCATCTCCTCGCCCATCGCGACAAGGCGAAGGTCATCCGAGATCGACTGTCCCTTGGCCTGGGCCGCCTCGCCGCCTCGCAGTCGTTCCGCGGAGGCGAGGTCCGCACGCAGCTTGCGCAGCGCCTCCTCATGTCGACCCAGGATGTTCAGGAACCGCGCTCGCTCGACACCACCGCCCACCATGTGCTTCAGGGCGATGTTCTCCGACTGCGACAACTCCACGCCGGCGCGGGCCGCATCGACCCACGCCTCGGCGTTGGCAAGCGCCTGCTCGGGCTGATCGCGCTGCAGCGCGATCATGCACTCGAGCTCCAGCACCAGGGCGATGTCGAAGGAATGCTCCCAGTCCTTGTCGTCACGCTGCAGCCGGGCCTCGGCGATCGCGCGCATGTCGTTCACGGCCTGCGCGGCCTCGTCGAGCCGGTCGACCGCCAGGCAATCGCATGCCAGGAAGTAGTTCGCGAGCATCCAGTCGCGCTCGTCCCCAAGCAGGGCCTTCGGGTCCTTCTCGCTCGACTTCCGCTGCTTGAACACCGTCGAGCGGATCCGGATCAGCTCGCGATCCACGTCGATCGCCTTCGCCGCCTCCCCCTCCAGCACCAGGCACTCGCGCACCCGGACAAGCCCCTTGCCGACAAGCAGCATGGCGCTCACGTCGTCAGGCTTCGCCTCGAGCAACTTGCGCCGCTCGGCAAGATTCTCCTCGGCCGCCGCGCGCGCCTCCTTCAGCATGTCGGCAGCCATCAGCATGTCCGCGCGCGCCTGCAGGGCGATCACGAACTGCCGCTTGTCCTCGTCGGTGCCCCCGCGCTGCAGGATCTGGCGAGCCATCGCGAGCGCCTCCGCCGTGACGGGCAGGCCATCCTTCAGGTTGCGCGCGCGCTCGAACAGCACGGCCTTCTTCCGCAAGGTCGCCCGCAGGTCCCGCATCGCGGGCAGATCCTCGGGCTTCTCCTTCAGCCGACGGCGTGCGCTGGCCTCGGCCTCCTCCAGCGCGGCCATGGCCTTGGGATCGATGGCGAGCTTGCTCTCGTCGGCGGCCAGCGCGTCGCGCTTCTGTGCCACCTTCTCGTCGGCGGCACGCTGCCTGGCCTTCGTGCTGATGGTGCTGAAGGTCCACCACCCGGATCCGATCAACAGCGACCCAACGATGACGAGCGTGAGAAGCACCGGCCACCGGTTGCGACCCACCCACTTGCTGGCGCGGTATCCCACCGTGAGCGCACGCGCCGAAACCGGTCGCTCCGAGAGGTGCGCGTCGATGTCGGCGATCAGGTCGCTCATCGAGGCATAGCGGCGCTGCGTCTCCTTGCGCATCGCCATCAGCACGATGTTGTCGATGTCGCCGCGCAGGCGGGTGATCTCGCCGGCGCGGATGGTGGTGCTGCTGGGAGCTTCGCCGCCGGCCTTCGCGGCCTTCCACGCCATCTCGCTGGGCTTCGGCGGCATCACCTCGCACACCTGCCGTCGCACCTCGTCGAAGCTGCACTTCGAGAAGTCGAAGGGCGCGACTCCGGCCAGGATCTCGTACATCATCACGCCCATCGAGTAGATGTCGGTCGAGGCGTTCAGCGGCTCGCCACGCAGCTGCTCGGGGCTCGCGTAGACGGGCGTGAGCGGCCCCACCTCGCCGGGCAGCGTCTGGTGGCTTCGATCACCCTGTTCCGTGTCCGGCCGAATCACCTTGGCGATGCCGAAATCGAGCAGCTTGGGCACGCCGTCGGCGCCGACCAGCACGTTCGCCGGCTTGATGTCTCGGTGCACGATGCCGCGCTCATGCGCGTGCGCCAGCGCCGAGGCGACCTGCCGAAGAAGCTTCAGGCGCTCCTCCGTCTTCAGGCCCTGCCGCTGGCACCAGAGGTCGAGGGTCAGACCCTCGACGAACTCCATGATGAAGTAGCTGCGGCCATCCTCGGTCACGCCGCCCCCGAGCAGGCGCGCGATGTTCGGGTGGTTCAGCGAGTCGAGCACCTTGCGCTCCAGCTCGAAGCGCTCCAGCACCGCGTCGCTGTCCATGCCCCGCTTCAGCAGCTTGATCGCCACGCGGCGCTTGAGCAGGTTCGTCTCCTGCACCGCCAGCCACACGTCGCCAAAGCCGCCACTGCCCAGGCGCTTCTCGATGCGGCAGTCGCCGATGCGCTCCAGGCGCGCCTCGCCACGCCCCGCGGACCGGCCGGCGGACGGCGGCACGGTGGCATCGTCGGCGGCCGAGGGCGGGATCGTCCGATCGACACCCGCGGGTGGCATGGTGCGATCGACGGATCCGCCACCCGCCGGAAGCGTCCGGTCCGCGCCTTCGCCGCCCGAGGGCTGCGTCCGCGTCGGATCATTCGGGGGATCGTTCGAGGGGCTGGGCATGGCGGTCACCGCTCCACCAACATCGGCAGGATAGGGAGGCCCGGCGAACCGAATCTTTCCGGGATCCGCTCGGTCGACGAAGCGCCTGCCCGCCGTGACAGCGCCTCTTCGTGCCAGTCATGGCGGCAGAGTGGCCACGGCCGACGGCGACCCGACCGACGCCGGCAATCCCGTCACTTTCCCGAAGGGGACGTCCGGTCTCAGAACCCGATGGAGCTCTTCGAACCCTGCTTGGTGATCTCCTCGTTGCCTTCCCAGACCGCGTTGCCAGACCGCACGTCGGTGAGGCTCATCTGGAAGGTGTAGGTCACCTGCTTGGTGCTGCCCGCACTCGCGCGATTCTCGAGGATCTTCGCGGTGAGCGTGTAGTCCGGCAGATTGTCCGGCACGGCGTTGCCCTTGCCAGACGTGAAGTCGTTCATGTCCTTGGTGCCCTTCGCCATCGGATCCTCGGCGCGTCCACCGAGCCCCACCGTCGTGGAGACCTGCACCTTGCCGGTCTGCAGCAGCGCGACACGGATCCGCTTGAGGAGCTGGTCCGTGTCAAACTGATCGGAGGTGTCGTTCACGACTCGACTGATGCCGAGGACGGCAGGCTTGCGAGGCGCGTTCGCAAGAACGCCGCTCGTCACCATGCTCTGAACGAGCTTGTCGGCGGCCTGGTTGAAATCCTGCACGTTCACCTTGTCGAGGCTCACGACCAGGTCGTTGCCCCGACTGTCCTTGTAGGTCGCCGGAGATCCACAACCCGAGGCGAACGCCCCGGCGAGGGCAGACAGGGCGATCACGGACACGGTGACAGGGCTGGGGTTCATGACGGATCTTCCTTTCTGGAACTGGAACATGGCTTGCGTCTTCCGATCACTGATCGAGCGGATGATTGGTGTCAAGGAGCTTCAACTGCCACTGGGTCGCGTCGGGGCTCGGCGCGACACTCTGGAGCGTCAACGATTCCTTGGGCTTGATCTGGCGGCTCTGCCAGGCCTGCGTGGCACTCATGACCCGCATGCCGGTCGCCGTGAACCACTCGAAGTGGTAGGAGAAGTTCTGGGTGGTGAGCTGATCGCTGTACACCGTGACCTGCACCCGCTTCTGGTCGCCATTGACGACGTCCTCGCGCACGTCGGTCACGTTGGTCTTGTAGTTCAGCCAGCCGTTCGTCACCACTTGCTGGAACCCGGGCTGGCCCGGACCGCCACCGGTCGAGGAAGGCACGACCGTATTCATGGTGTTGCAGGCGACCGCGAGAAGCGGCAGGAGAATGACGGGCATCTTCATTGGATAGGTTCCTGGGAGGGCCAGTTCAACGCGACACGGGGAAGACGCTGACCATCGGTGCCGTTCCGCTGGCGGTCTGGCGCAGATGCACGACCGAGACAGTCGAGTCAGGAACGTCGATCGGTCCAACACGCTGACCGTCCGCCAGCACGACGCTCACCTTCCCGGCTTGCGGCCGAACACTCCGCGCCCAGAGCACCTGCTTCGGAAGCGTGGTCCAGGTGCGGAGATCCGCGGAATTCGTGGCCGCCTGGTAGATGATGCCAGTGACGAGTCCGTAGTTTCCCGCCGCCTGCTTCGCGGCGTAGGTGGCCGCGGCCTTGGCTGCGCTCGAGACGAGCGTCGCGACGATGATCCCGGGCAGGCGCTGGTTGTAATCCGCCGCGACCACACCCTCCATGTCGGTCAGGAGAGCCGACTGCACAGGCTCCTCCGCCCCGCCATCGACCGTGAAGGCGGACGTCGTCGGCAACTCGCTTCGCGAGAGCAACGGGAAGGCCGCTGCGACGTAGGGAACGTTTGGCAGGAAGATCGGGATGTCGAGACGGAGTTCCTTGAGCGTCGGTGACTGCCCCGCTTCCAGGATGACATAGACCATCTTCGGAACGGCCTTGCCCTGCAGGGCGTTCTCCGCGAGCATCGCGTCGGCCTTGACCAGTTCCGCCGAGGGCCCGGACATCAACCCGACGACGTACCGGAAGATCGCGCGCGCCTGTTCGAGATCAGCGTTGGTTTTCCCTGACAGATAGCTCAGGCCCCGGAGGTACGAGGCGAAGGGGATTTCATAGTTCGCGTAACCGCGCATGTCCCGAATCGGACCGAAGGCCGCGTCCATCTTCTGCTGGAAGCCGGGGTCCGAAAGGGTTTTCTTGCTGTCGTAGCCATCCTTCGAACCCGCCTTCTCGATGGCTTCCTGCTCCTTCTGGATGCGGGCAGCATTTCGATCGATCGCGTCCTTCTGCCACTCGTAGGCGCGCCGAAGCTCGACGCCGGCCTTGGAGGAGTCGCCCAGGCGCCAGTAATTGATCGCCTGGTACGTGTTCATCATGATCCGGTCGTACGACTGGCCCCGATACGTCCGGACCGTCTGATTGGTGATGGCCGCCGCCGCCTCCTCGGTCACCTTGGTCTCAGCAGCCGAGTCCAGATACGGCCGGATGGCGTCGTAGGCCTCGTTGAATTCAGCCACGCTCGATTCAAGCTGTCCCGCAGCCTGCAGGACGGCCCCTCCCTCAAGGCTGTAGATGACGCCGTTGATGGGGGCGTTGTCCGACTTGAGGTCATACTCCTTGAGAAGCGGCTCCATCGACTGCGCCGCGCCGGCGTAGTCGCCCTGCACCCACGCCTTCTCGACCGGTTCCATGCGTGAGTTGTGGGAGCACGCCGCCAGGAACAGTCCAGCGAAAACCCATGCGATGCGACCTGCGATCAGACGGTGACGAGCCATGCGGATACCCCCATCGATGTGGACTTTGGCTGACGCTTGCAGGGAATCTATCAGGGAACTGGACCCCAGATGCTGCGCCCGAACACGTTGGTTGCGGGTGCATCCTTGGTATCGACCTTGTAATCGACCTTGTAACCGGACTGCCGGAACGTCTCAGCGAGACCCTCGAGCACCTTCACCTGCGCGTCGGTGAGCTGCTGGCCCTGCTTCAGGCCCTGCAGAAACGCGGTGTTGGAGCGCCACCGTGCGAAGCCCTGCTCGTCGAGCTGCAGGGCGACGGTGAGTTGGAGCGGACGATCGGCGGGAACGTTCACCATCTTGGACCAAGGCTTGAAGCCGGCTCGCGTCACGGTGACCTTGTGCACGCCAGCCGACGCCGGCAAGGGCGCGAGATCCATGCTGGGCGCGGAACCCACCGTGACACCGTCGACCGCGACCGTGGCCGAGAGCGGGGAAGGCTGCATGTTGAAGCTGTTGCCCGTGATCGTGTAGGCGCCCGTATCGGGGCTCTTGCACACGTCGGGAACGGTCAAGTCCTGCATCGAGCAGATGACGATGATGCCCGCACCCGCCTTGGGGGCGACCGGGGCGGCGATCTGGCCCGCAGCGCAACGCTCGTTCAACTTCTGGGCCAGCTGCTCGGCCGCCTGGTTGAAGAGCGGCCCCGTGAGCGTGAGCGATTCCTGCAGGTTTGGCGTGTTCTCGACCTTCACGGTGGCGATCGACTTGCCGGAGACTGCAACCCGCCCCGTCGAGGTGTCGATCACCTTGTAGGTCGAGGTCAGCGTGTAGACGATGTTCTCGATGTCGAGGCCCATGCGGTCGCTGCGAAAATGCTTCTTCTGGACATCCAGCGAAGTCAGGCTCGCGAGGAGCACGTACTCGCAGCCCATCATCGCTGAAAGCTGGGTCGCGGATGCGTTGTCGGAAAGCGTCTTGTCGAGGTCCTCATAGCGCTCCGTGCCGCCCTGCAGAATGTCATAGACATCTCGGGCGGTCTTTGCGGCGGACTGCACCGAGCCCTGCGTGCCGACATTCGGCCCGCCCTGAGCGAAGTTGCGCACCGAGTTCATCACGTCCTCGCGGCTCACCGCGCGGATGCAGTCGGTCTTCAGGTCGGCCACGATCAGGTCCTCGAGCTTCGAGACGTCGTCGCCTTCGATCTGCTTGCAGCGATTCTTCACGAAGATCGCCGCTCCGTAGGGGGGCGCGGGCTTCGCGGAATCCGCCGCGGCGGGAGCTGCGGGGGCGGCAGGTGCCCCGGCCGGAAGCTTCGGAAGTTCCGGGGGATCCTCGGCCCAGGGGTCGGAAATCGCTCCACGCACGGCGCCCGGGGCCGGCTTGCCGCCAGCTGCCCTGCGTCGAACGACGCAGTTCTTGTCGGCGCCGATCGCGTCGGGAGAGCCGTCCTTGACGTGCCCCACGGAAACCTTGGGATTCACCCGATCGATCACGATCTCGCCGAGCTTGGTCTCGGTCTTGCCGAGGCTCTCGCCCGTGTCCGGATCGACCATCTCGTCGCCCATCCCGAAGATCTCCCACACCTCACCCACCTTGATGCCACTGCCTTCGCCTCGGTTGATGGTCACATCCGGGCCTTTGACGCCGACGACTCGTGCCGGAAGGAGCCAGTCCGTCACCTGCCCCACCACCTTGACCGAGAGGTCCTTCGCACGCTCGGCGACCGCCACGTCGGTCAGGCTGCCGCCTTCCTGACTGTTCACGTAGGCGGGATTGTTGACCGAGGATGCCCCCTCGCTCGTCATGCTCGCGGTGTGCAGCACCTTGCCCGTGCTCGAGTCGTAGATCTTGACCACCGCGGACAGGGTGACCTGCTGACGGGTGGCGGCGGTGCCGACGCCCTCGAAGCTCGCCTTCTGGACGACGCTCTGGAAGTTGTCGATCGAGGTGACAACGATGTACTTGGCGCCCGCGATCACGCCGCTCCGTGCGCGGTTGGGATCGTTCTCGTCGACCGCACCGCTCCGCGACAGATCCTGCTCTTCCTTGAGATCCGCAAGGTCACTCCGCGCGATCACGTCGAACTTGCCCGAGTTCGAGAAGGCGGCGTTGAGCTGCCCGTCCATCGACTCGCGAACACGACCCAGATCAGTCGCCTGACCGCGCCCAGCGACCTGCTTCTCGAGCGAAGGCGAGACCTTCACCGAACTGATGGCAATGGACATCTTGGTCGGGCGCGGTGCCGCCGCCGGTGCCTGCGAGAGGGCCCGGCTGACCACGAGGGAAGCGACCAGCACCGCGAACAGGGAGCTGCGCCACGAGGAAATCGAGCGACGGTGGGACGTTTGCAATGGAATCCTCCAGAATTGGTGCATTGAGAATACCAAGGCGTTTGGGGCGATCTCGGGCCTGACGCCGCCGAACCCGGTGTCGGATCAAATATACTGCATCCGTGCGCGGCATCATCTTCACCGAATTCATCCAGCTGGTCGAGGAGAAGTTCGGCGTGGTCGTGGCCGACGAGGTGCTCTCCACGCCCGGCCTCACCGACGGCGGTGCCTACACCTCGGTGGGCCAGTATCCCCACACGGAGATGCTGGCGATGGTCGGAACGCTTGCCGAGCGGTCAGGCATCCCCGCGAGCGACCTCTGCAAGGTCTTCGGGGAGTGGCTCTTCCCCAAGCTGGCGCGCGCTTTCGACTTCTCGGTTCGGTCGCACACCGACGCCTTCGCTTTCCTGGCGTCCCTCGACGGACTCATCCATGCCGAGGTGCGCAAGCTCTATCCGCAGGCGGAGTTGCCGCAGGTGCCGGTGACGCGGCTCGACGAGCGTGAACTCGTCCTCGAGTACCGCTCCAAGCGCCCATTCGCGGATGTGGCGGAGGGGCTGCTTCGAGGCGCCCTCGCCTGGTTCGGTGAACGCGCGGAACTTCGACGCGAGCCGCTGGAGGCGGACGCGGATCGCAGCGCCCGGTTCCGGCTCATCCGCAAGGTGGCTGCGCCATGACGCCCGAACAGCGGCAGGAACTCGACGCGTACCGCCGGCGCTCCGAGCGCGATCGGCGCGCGCAGGAATCCGCCCAGCGCCAGCTGGAGGAGCTGTCGCGCGACCTCTACGAGGCCAACGAGCGGCTCAAGCTCGCCTCGCGCGGACGCCTGGAGGCGCTGACCCGGGTCGGTGACGCCCTGGCGATGGTGCAGGATCTCGACCTGCTGCTCGCCCGCATCCTCGGCGAGGCACGCTCGCTCACCGGCGCGGAAGCGGGCACGATCTACGTGCGCGAGGGTGACGAGCTGCGCTTCGCGGCGACCCAGAACGACAGGCTCGCGCCCGACCGCAGCGACGCGCTCGCCGGACGCGTTCCCGCGGAGCACCTGCCGATCGGCATGGGAAGCATCGCGGGCGCGGCCGCGATGAGCGGCGTCGTGATCGCGGTCCGTGACGCGCACAATCTGCCGACCGACGTTCCGTACGCGTTCGACGGGCGCTTCGACGAGGCGACCGGATACCGCACTCGATCCGTGCTCGCGGTGCCCCTGAAGGGCCAGGGCGGCGAGGTGATGGGCGTGCTGCAGCTCATCAACCGGCTTGATCCGCGAGGAAAGACCACGGTCGACTTCGACGAGGACGACCAGATGCTCATGCGCCACTTCGCGGGCATCGCCAGCGTGTCGATGGAGCGGGCACGGCTGACGCGATCCATCATCACGCGCATGATCCGCAGCGTGG
>JBIIOC010000147.1:0-4077 GCA_044337135.1 Phycisphaerales bacterium
CGTCGGCGTGCGCGGCGTGATTGGGGTGCAGCACGCAGAACGCCGCGATACCGGTGCCCTTGATCTCGTGCGGCATGCCGACCACCGCGGCTTCCACCACCAGCTTGCTGCCGACCAGGCTGCTCTCTACTTCCGCCGTGCCCAGACGGTGACCGCTCACGTTCAGCACGTCGTCGATGCGGCCCATGATCCAGAAGTAGCCCCGCTCGTCGCGGCGCGCACCATCGCCGGCGAGGTACATGCCCTTGACGCGGCTGAAGTAGGTGTCGATGAAGCGCTGACGGTCGCCGTGGATGCCGCGCAGCATGCCGGGCCACGGCTTGCGGATGACGAGCAGACCACCCTTGTTCGCGGGCTGCTCCACGCCGGCGTCATCCACCACGGCCGCGTCCACGCCGAACATCGGAAGCGTGCAGCTGCCTGGCACGGTGGGCGTGGCGCCGGGCAGCGGCGTGATGATGTGGCCGCCGGTCTCGGTCTGCCACATGGTGTCCACGATGGGGCAGCGGCCGCCGCCGATGCGCTCGTGGTACCAGATCCAGGCCTCGGGATTGATCGGTTCACCCACGGTCCCAAGCACGCGGAGGCTGGACAGGTCGTGCTTCGCGGGGTGCTGGTCGCCCCAGCGCATGAAGCTGCGGATGGCGGTGGGCGCCGTGTAGAAGTGCGTGACCTTGTGGCGCGCCACGATCGACCAGAAGCGATCCTCGCCCGGCCAGTTTGGCGCGCCTTCGTACATGAGCGTGGGCACGCGATTGGGCAGCAGGCCGTACACGATGTAGCTGTGCCCGGTGATCCAGCCAAGGTCGGCGGTGCAGAAGTACACCTGACCCGTGCCGGGCTGCAGGTTGAACGTCCAGCGCGCGGTGGCCGCGGTGAACACCATGTAGCCGCCGGTCGTGTGAAGGATGCCCTTGGGCTTGCCGGTGCTGCCGCTGGTGTAGAGCAGGAAGAGCGGATGCTCGGCATCGACCGGTTCGCAGTCGCGCGTGGTGGGCTGCTTCGCGACCACATCGTGCCACCACACGTCGCGACCGGCCTTCATGGGCACGTCGGTGCCGGTGCGGCGAAGCACCAGCACATGACGCACGTCGGGCAGGCGTTCGCACGCGGCATCGACATTGGCCTTCAGCGGCACGATCGTGCCGCGTCGATGCGCGCCATCGCAGGTGACGATCACCTTGCTGTTCGCGTCGTGCACGCGGTCGACGATCGCCTGCGCGGCGAACCCGCCGAAGATCACGCTGTGTGGTGCGCCGATGCGTGCGCAGGCAAGCACGGCGATCGCCAGTTCGGGCACCATGCCCATGTAGAGCGTGACCACGTCGCCCTTCTTCACGCCGAGCGACTCGAGCGCGGCCGCGCAGCGCGCCACCTCGTCGCGCAGTTCGCGGTAGGTGATGTGGCGAACCTCATGGCCATGCGGGCCGGCGGCGTTGGGTTCGCCCTCCCAGATGATGGCGATCTCGTCGCCGTGGCCCTGTTCCACCTGCCGGTCGACGGCGTTAAAGCAGGCGTTGGTCTGGCCACCCACGAACCACTTCGCGTCGGGCAGGTTCCACTCGAGCACCTTCGCCCAGGGCTTGAACCAGTGGAAGCTCCCGGCGACCTCGCTCCAGAATCCCTCGGGGTCCCGGATCGAGCGCTCGTGCTGCGCGCGGTAGGCCTCCAGATTCGGCACGTGCACGCCACCGATGCGTGCGGCGAAATCGGCTGGCGGCGGGAAGACGCGGGTCTCTTTCAGCACCGAATCGATCGAGGCGGAGGGCTGCATCCGCACAAGGTAGCGCGAGGGCGTGCCGGAACCATGATCGTTAGCCTCGTCCCATGCAGTCAGCGTCGATGGGCTCGATGCGAGCCATGTTCAGCCACCCGCGGAGCGATTGCATCGCGGGCGTGGTGGTGTTTCTGGTCGCGGTTCCGCTCTGCCTTGGCATCGCGCTCGCGAGCGGTGTCGCGCCGGTGAGCGGGCTCGTGGCTGGCGTGGTCGGTGGGCTCGTGGTGCCGTTCCTGAGCCGCTCGCCTCTCTCCGTGACGGGCCCGGCCGCAGGACTGACGGCCGTGGTGCTGTTCGAGACCCGAGCGCTTGGCACGTTCGAGCGGTTCCTGACGGCGACCATGATCGCTGGATGCCTGCAGATCCTGCTGGGCTTGCTGCGCACGGGGCGCTTTGCCGCGCTGGTGCCCCAGGCGGTGATCAAGGGCATGCTCGCCGCGATCGGAATCATCATCGTGTGGAAGCAGCTGCCGGCGCTCGTGGGTGGTGACGGCGACGTATCGCGGATGGTCTCGCAGTTCGCGATCGGACCCGCGCTGGTGGCCGCGGCCTCGCTGGTGGTGCTGTACGGCTGGAGCGCCACGCCGCTCGCGCGTCACGCGTTCCTGCCATCCGCACTCATGGTGGTGGCCGCAAGCGTGGGTATTGCCGCCGCCTTCACCGGATCCCCGAGTCTGGCGTTGACGCCGGCCCAGATGGTCGATGCGCCGCTGGGTGGATGGAGCGCGCTGCGCGAGGCGTTGCCCGTGCCCGACACGGGCGCGTTCGCGGATCCGATGGTCTGGCGTGTGGCCGTGACGGTGGCGCTGGTCGCGAGCATCGAGACGCTGTTGTCGCTGCAGGCGATCGACGGGATCGATCCGCTGAAGCGAGCCAGCCCGCCGAACCGGGAACTCGTCGCGCAGGGTGCCGCGAACCTTGCGTCCGGCTGGCTTGGAGGCCTTCCGGTCACCGCAGTGATCGTGCGCAGCGGCGCGAACCTGCAGGCCGGTGGGCGCGAGCGGCTGTCGGCGCTGGTGCACGGCGTGTTGCTGCTGCTGGCGGTGCTGTTCGCGGGTCGCGTGCTGAACATGATCCCGCTGGCGTGCCTGGCGGCGGTGCTGGTGCAGGTAGGCCTGAAGCTGGCGTCGCCGAAGCTCGTTCTGGAAGAGTGGCGGTCCGGCTGGACGCGTTTTCTTCCGTTCGCGGCCACGATCGTTGCGGTGCTGGCGACCGACCTGCTGAAAGGGGTGGTGGTGGGGATCGCGCTGGAACTGACCCTGCGCATCGTGGTGGGGCAGCGCAGGGCGTGTCCCACGCACGCCAACGAGTCGGGCGTCGAGGGTCACACCCGGGCCGCGGAGTCGTCCGGACCATGATCGGTTCGATTCTCAGCATCTTCCGCTACCCGCGCCAGGATGCGATCGCTGGCGTGGTGATGTTCCTGGTGGCGGTGCCGCTCTGCCTGGGCCTCGCGATGGCGAGCGGCGCCCCGCCGCTGAGCGGACTGGTGGCAGGCGTGGTGGGCGGAGTGATCGTGCCATTCCTGAGCCCCGCGCCGCTCGCGGTCACTGGGCCCGCTTCGGGGCTCGTGTCGATCGTGCTGCTGCAGGGCCATGTGCTTGGCAGTTTCGAGCGGGTGCTCGCGGCCACCATGATCGCCGGCGCATTGCAGATCGCTTTCGGACTTCTTCGCATCGGCCGTCTTGCCACGCTCGTGCCCGAGTCGGTGGTGCAGGGCATGCTGGCCGCGATCGGCATGACCATCATCTGGAAGGAGCTGCCGGAGATGGTCGGTGCCAAGGGCGGCGTGGCGCTGGTCGCGAGCGACGTCGTGATGGGTCCGACGCTGGTGGCGGCCATGACGCTCTGCATCCTGTACGGATGGCGCACGTTGCCGCTTGCGGATCGTGCCTGGTTGCCGCCCACGCTTGTCGCGGTGGTCACCGGCACGCTGTTGGCGCAGGTGTTCGCGCGCTTTCCCGAGCTGGCGCTTCGCCACGAGCACTTCGTGCAACTGCCGTTGGGCGGCTGGTCGGCGATCCGTGAGGTGCTGCCGCGGCCTGACCTGCCGGCACTTTCCGAACCTGCGGTGTGGCGCGTGGGAATGATGCTGGCGTTGGTGGCGAGCATGGAGACGGTGCTCTCGCTGCGCGCGTTGGACGCGGTCGATCCTCTGCGTCGCACCAGCCCGCCCAACCGCGAACTGGCGGCGCAGGGTGTGGGGAACATCGCCTGCGGTCTGTTGGGGGGGCTGCCGATGTCGGTGGTTGTGGTGCGAAGTGCGGCAAACCTTCAGGCGGGTGGTCGCGAGAGACTCT
>JBIIOC010000062.1:0-13027 GCA_044337135.1 Phycisphaerales bacterium
ATGGCAGGCCGTCGATCTCCTTGTGCAGCACCACCTTGGCGTAGGTGCGCTCGAGGAACCGTCCGTCCTTCTCGCCGGTGCAGCTCACGAAGATCGCCACCTGGTCCTGGTCTGTCGCGGGCAGGCTCCGCTCGAACACCTTGCCCAGCTCCTCGCGGTGATGGATGAAGCCGAGGTCGTGCAGCAGCAGCTTCAGGATGTCGCGGTGCCCCGGGAAGCGCATCGTCTTGTAGTTCAGGTTGCGCACCTTGCCCTTGAGCGTCTCGCCAAGCGTGCCCAGGCCACCCGAGGTGTTGAATGCCTCGAGCTCCAGCCCGTCGATCGTCATGTGCTCGAGCTGCTCGAGCGGCGGCACGGTCACGAACTCGCCGTTCTCGACCGCCTCGCAGGGCTGGCAGTACTCGTTGATCAGGCCCGCGGTGCTCCAGGTCAGGTTGTACTTCATCGCGTTGCTGGGGAAGCGCGGCAGCGCGCCCACGCGCAGCCTCAGGTCGTGAATGCGGTCGAAACCCTTCGCCAGGTGCCAGCCCGCGATCGTGATGAAGCCGGGCGCCAGACCGCACTGCGGAATGAACGCCGTCTTCGCTCCCTGCGCGAGCTGCATCACCTTCTTCGTGACCGCCACGTCCTCGGTCAGGTCGAGGTAGTGCACGCCCGCCGCCTTCGCGCGCTCGGCGATCAGCGGGTTGCAGTGGAAGGGGGCGCAGCTGATCACGGCCCACTGGCCGGCCAGCACGCGGTCCATCGCCTTCGCGTCATCGAACGCGGCCTGCTCGCAGTGCACGCCCGGCACATGACGGCGCACCCATTCCAGACCCGAGGCGTGCGCGTCGACGCTGGTGACGGCGTAGTCGCCGCTGCGCTGCAGCAGGTGGGCGCACATGCGGCCGATCTTGCCGGCCCCGAGGATGACGACCTTCTTCATTTCCGTGTCTCCTGATCTTGAGGGGTCGGGATTATGCCTGATCGGGCTCAGTCCGGCAGCCGGTCGAGTTCCGCGCCCACCGCGTCCATCAGTTCCTGCACGGTCTGCGGGCCGAAGTCGAAGCGCAGCCCCGCGGCGGCGAACAGTTCGGGCAGCGGCCGGCTTCCGCCGAGCGTGAGCGCCTTCTTGTACGCCGCGATCGCGCCAGCCTCGCTCTTGCGGCTCGCGAGCCAGAGTTGCAGCGCGCCGAGCTGCGCGATGCCGTACTCGATGTAGTAGAAGGGCAGGCCGAACAGATGCAGCTGGCGCTGCCACATGCTGGCGCGGTTGGCCTCGAGGCCGGTCCAGTCGACCAGGCCGCCGAAGCGCGCCTCGAGATCGAGCCACGCCTTCGTGCGCTCGGCCCGGGTGTGCTGCGGGTGCAGGTACACCCAGTGCTGGAACGCGTCGATCTGCGCGATCCACGGCAGCATGCCGATCACCCCCTCGAGCAGTTCGCGGCGCGCGCGATCCGCGTCGGCCTTGGCGAAGAACTCCTCCAGGTAGGGCAGCGTGAGCAGTTCCTGGCTCATGCTGGCCACCTCGGCGAACTCCATCGGGCTGCCGCGATAGGCCAGGATCGGGTCGTCCTTGCTCAGCAGGCTGTGGAACGCGTGGCCCGCCTCGTGCACCATCGTGGTCAGGTCGCGGTGCATGCCCGCCGCGTTCATGAAGATGAACGGCTTGCGCGAGAGCTGGCGCTGGTACTGGTAGCCGCCCGGCGCCTTGCCCTTGCGGCTGTCGAGATCCAGGCAGCCACCGCCGCGCATGCTGTCGAACATGCTGGCCAGCTCGCTGTCCATGCGGTGATAGACCTTGCTGGTCCGCTCGACCATCTGGTCGGCGTTCTCGAAGGGGCGCAGCGGATTGCGGCCCTTCACGTCGACCTTCAGGTCCCACGGACGAAGGCTGGAGAGCCCCAGCGCCTTCGCGCGGCGCTCGTGCATGCGGCGCGCCAGCGGCACGCAGGTGCGCTCCACGGCCTCGTGGAAGGTGGCGCAGTGCGCGGGCGTGTAGTCGAAGCGCTGCAGGCGGTCATGCTGGAAGTCGCGGAAGTTCGGGTAGCCCGCGTTCGTGGCGGTCTGCGCGCGCAGCTTCACCAGCTCGTCGTAGATGCCGTCGATCGCGTCCACATCCTTCAGTCGGCGATCCGCCACCACGCGCCAGCTCGCCTCGCGGCGCGCGCGATCGGTCTCCTCGAGGTGGCGCGCCATCTGCGGCAGCGTGCGCTCGGCGCCGTCGAACTGCACCGTCATGGCGCCGTTGATCTCGCTGTAGCGCTGGTCGAGCTTGGTGATCTCGGTCTGGATCGCGACGTTCTCCTCGCGGAACAGCTTCACCTCACGCTCGAGGGAGCGCAGCAGCGTGCCGTAGCGCTGCTGGTCCAGGGCCTTGGCGTGCGGGCTCTCCACGATCTTGCGGTCCAGCTCGAAGCCGAACTTCTTGAGCTGCGGGTCGACCTCCTCGACGAACTTCAGGAAGCGGCCCTTGATGTCCGCGTCGTCGGTGTGGCAGGTCATGGCGATGTACAGGTTCGCCTCGGCCTCGCCGGCGGCCGCGTCGAGCTCGCTGCGGTCCAGGATGAGCTTCTCGAGGCAGTTCGGGCACTTCAGCGTGCGGTCGAGCAGCTTTCGGTAGAGCGGCTCGAGCTGCGGCCACTGCGTGGCGTCCAGCGTGGGGGGAATGAAGCGGAACGCGGACGATGCAGGGGGGGTTGCGGTGCTCATGGGAGGCTCTCCGAGAAGGGCGCAGCGTAGCCACGGACCCCGCCCCGGCGCTACCGTTAGGGCCATGCGACCCATGGTCCAGGCCCTCGCGCCCGCCAAGCTGAATCTTGCGCTTTCCGTGGGAAGGCCGGACGCGACCGGCATGCACCCGATCAGCAGCTGGATGGTGACCGTGGATCTGCACGACGAACTGGAGATCGAGGCACGCGAGGAGGGCTCGCTCTCGATCTACGCGATCGTGTGGCACCCGGAGGCGCATCGGCGCACCGACATCGACTGGTCCATCACGAAGGATCTTGCGGTGCGCGCGCACCAGCGACTCGAGGCGCATGTGGGGCGCCCGCTCCCGGTCAGGCTGCGCCTGCAGAAGCGCATTCCCGTGGGTGGCGGGCTGGGTGGAGGCAGCAGCAACGCCGCGGCGATGCTGCGCGGCCTGAACGAACTGTTCTCGCTGGGACTTTCGGAGGACACGCTCGCGGATGTCGCGCGGCCTCTCGGCAGCGACGTGCCGTTCCTGGTTCGTGGCGGAAGCGCGGTGGTCGAGGGCCTTGGCGAGCGGCTTGCGCACATGCCGCTTCCCGCGGACACGCACGTGGTGCTGCTGCTGCCCGAGGCGTCGTGTCCGACCGGTCCCGTGTACCGGGCTTTCGATGCGCTGCGCCCCGATGCATCGCTGCAGGAGGCGCGCGTGCGCGACATGGCCAAGCGTGCAAGCGCCCCCGGCGTGGACGAGCCCTTCAACGATCTGGCCGAGCCCGCGATGGAAGTTGCGCCCCGGCTGCGGGGCGAGCGCGAGGAGATCGAGGAAATGATCGGCAGGCCCGTGCACGTCTCCGGCTCGGGCAGCACGCTTTTCTTCCTTGCCAATGGGCCTGCGGAGGCGGAACTTCTGGCCGGTGCCGTGAGCCAGCGCATGGGGATTCCGGCGATTCCCGTGCAGGCGATCCCCACGCCGGCGCCCTCGTGGATCCGTCGCGCCACGACCTAGACTTGCCCCGTGCTCTGGCAGCCCGAAATTCCCGAGCGGTACCGCACCCTGACCGAGGACGAACTCGGACAGGCGATCGCCGCGCGCCGCAAGGAACTGGGCTCGCGGCTCCTGATCCTTGGCCACCACTACCAGCGTGACGAGGTGATTCGACACGCCGACCTGATTGGCGACTCGCTGAAGCTCAGCCGCATGGCGGCCGCCGAGGCGCCCAGGCGTGGCGCGCGCTTCATCGTGTTCTGTGGCGTTCACTTCATGGCGGAAACGGCCGACGTGCTCACCCCCGACGACGTGCAGGTGATCCTGCCCGATCTCTCGGCCGGATGCAGCATGGCCGACATGGCCGCCTACGACGATGCGCTGACCGCGTGGGAGGAGATCACGGCCGCGCAAGCGGGCACCAGGGTGCGCGTGGTGCCGATCACGTACGTGAATTCGAGTGCCGCGGTGAAGGCCTTCGTTGGCGAGCGCGGAGGCGCTTGCTGCACGAGCGGCAACGCGCGCGAGGTCTTCGACTGGGCCATGCAGGGGGGCGGCGAGCCGCTGAAGCCCGGCGAGCGCGTGCAGGTGCTCTTCATGCCGGATCAGCATCTGGGCCGAAACACGGCGCGCCTGCGCGGCTTGAAGAGCGAGCTCGACGCCGAGCGGGGCATGGGCACGGCGGACATGGCCCTGTGGAATCCGCGCAAGCCGCGCGGAGGGCTCTCGGTGGAGACGATCCGTCATGCCACCGTGCTGCTCTGGGCCGGTCACTGCAGCGTGCACAAGCTGTTCCGTCCGGAGCATGTGGCGCAGGCGCGCCATCGCGATCCCAGCACCTGCGTGATCGTGCACCCCGAGTGCTGCCAGGAAGTCGTGGAGCTTGCCGACGAGGTTGGCAGCACCGAATTCATCATCGAGCGACTGCAGGCGGCGAAGCCCGGCAGCAGCTGGACCATCGCCACCGAGGTGCATCTGGTGGAGAGGCTCTGCCGACAAGCGGGGCTGCGCGACGTGCAGGCGCGGATCCTGAGCGACTGCCAGTGCCTGTGCACCACCATGGTGCGCATCGATCAGAAGCACCTGCTCTGGACGCTGGACAACCTGGCCGAGGGACGCGTGGTCAACCGCATCCAGGTCCACCCGGATGCCGCGCGCCTGGCGCGCAAGTCGCTCGAGCGCATGCTCGCGCTGCGCCCTCCCGCGCCCGCGGCCGCGATGGTGGACTGAATAATGATGGAATCCATGAAGACGCAGACGGGCCGGAAGTGGCTTCGCATCGGTTTGCTCGCCGGTGGCGCGGTGGTGCTGTCGCTCGCCCTGTTGGTGGCGTTCGCGCCGGCGATCGCCGCCTCGGGCTTCGGGCGCGGCATCGCCGAGGCTCGCATCGCCGATGCAGTGAAGGGCTCCGCGCGCATCGGCTCCATGTCGCTTGGCTGGTTCGGCAAGCAGGAGATCCGCGGACTCGAGATCCGTGATGGCAGCAACCAGACGGAGTTGAAGCTCGACGTGGCGCTGGACAACGGGCTCTTCGACCTGCTGCTCGGAAGCGTGGACGCGCTGCGCGTCTCGCTGAATGGATCCCTGCAGGCACGGATGCTGCCGGGCGGAGGCACGAGCCTGTCCAATTTCGCCTCAGGCTCGTCGTCAGCCGCTTCGCCGACGCCCGCCGCAAAGCCCGCGGCGCAGCGTGGTGGGAAGCCGGGTGGCGTGGCGGGACTTCCGTGGCCAGTCCGCCTGTCGATCGGCTCTTTCGATGCGGTGTTGACCGAGGCGAGCGGCGTGGCCTTCGCCATGCGAGGCCTGAAGGGCACGTTGGCGCTCGGACCGACGGAGCCGCTGGTCATCGACCTGTCCGCCACCACGCAGGTGGCCGATCAGGCCGGGGCCCTCTCGGTGAAGGGCTCGCTGGATCACTTCCTGGATGCATCGGGAGCGTTCGATCCACGTGAACTCACGGGCGAGATCGACGCGAACGTCTCGGGATGGCTGATCGCCGCCGCCGGACTGGACGCGCAGGTGCAGGGTGCGGCGTTGCGCGTGCAGGCACCGGCGGGCAAGCCGATCGGACTTGCCCTGAACGCGGCGGTCCAGTTGGCGGGCAGCCCCATGTCGGCGCAGGCGCAGATGAGCGCGGCACGACCGGCGGCGGGGCGTGAGCTGGTCGGCTGGGCGACCGATCCACGCACATGGATCGGTCAGATGGCCATCAAGGGCGTGTCCACGGTGCCGCTGCAGCGCTTCGTGGCGAACACGCCGCTGGTGCTCACGCGCGAACTTGGGCCGACGATCGATCTTTCGCTCAGCACCGGCGAGGGCGCCGGCGTGGATCTTTCCGCGACCAGCGCGCACCTGCAGCTGGTGGCGCGTGCGACGGTGGATCCGACGAGTGGCGCGATGCAGGGCAACGGCATCACGCTGCAGGCCACCATCGATCCGGCGCTGCTGGCGTCGATGGGCACCACGGTGGATGCGCCGGTGCAGGTATCCGCGAGTCTTGCCAGTCTGCGCACGCCACCGATCACGGCGGCCGGCGGCTTCGATGCGAGCGGCATCGCCTTCGATGGCTCGGTGCAGGTGCAGCCCTTCCAGATGCTGAATGTGGGACCGCAACCGATCGCCTTCGGTGGGCTCACGGTGTCGGCCAAGGCGGACACCATCGGCACGCAGGTCGATGCCTCGATCCGAGGCTCGGTGCAGCAGGCGCCGATCGACGTGCAGATGCAGGTCACGGGCCTGGGGGCCTCGCTCGCGGTCGCAAGCGCGCAGGCAAGAGGCACCATCGCCGCGGGCCCGATCGATCCGACGGTGCTGCCGGCGCTTCCTGCGGCCGCGCGCAAGTGGCTGGGCCTGGTGCAGCCGGGTGCCACCACGGTGCGCACGAGTCTGGCTGGTTCCATGCAGCAGGGTGGGGCGCAAGCGCAGGTGGACATGGTGCCGGGCAGCGTCGCGCTGAAGACGCGCTGGACCGCCGAGACGATCGAGGTCGAGCAGGTGCAGAGCACGCTCACGCTGCAGCCCGCGCTGGTTGCGGCCGTGGCGGGCGATTCGCTGGCGCTGTCCGCGCCGACGCAGGCGAAGTTGTCGGCCGGGCCCGTGCGCATGGCGCGATCCGGAGCGCAGAAGTTCGAGGCGATCCCGGTGAGCGTGGAGGTTCCTTCGATCGCCGTGGCGAAGGCGCCCGGGCTCACGGGTGCAGCCAGCGTGCAGGATGTCCGCGTGAAGGGCTCGCTGGATCCTGATGGACCCACGCTGTTCGATGGCAGCGTGTCGATCGCGGGTCTGGGTGCGGCTGGCGTGAACTCGCTGGGGCCGGTGCAGGTGCAGTCCGTGGCGGTTCGGGCGAAGTTGCCGAGCGACTTCAGCGCGGTGGCGATCACCGCGACAGTGGCGGATGTGCAGTGCCCGCGCGTGCCGGGACTTTCCGGTGTGGTTGGCGTGCGTGGCGTCGAGGCTTCGCTCACGGGTCCGATCGATCTTGGCGCGGGCGCGAACGCGTCGTTCAGGGGCGCGCTGCATGACGCCACCGGAACGATCGCCACGGTGCAGGGGACATTCGAGCCGCAGGGCTCGGGCTGGCGTGCAAGCGTGCAGTCCAGCGATGTCGACATGCGCCGCGCCCTCACGCTGGCGGGTCAGGGCGAGGCGCTGCCCGAGTGGGTGGGCGCGAGTGGCCAGCGCTCGCTCGCGGCGAATGTGGCCGGTGGTCCAGGCGGCATGAGCTTCGGCGTGAGCGCGGCGCTTGATCCGATCTCGCTCCAGGCGCAGGGCACGCGGTCCGCGGCTGGAGCCATCGCGCTCACCAAGGGATCGCTGCAGGCGAAGCTGCCCGCTGGCGTGGTGCGGACGATCGTGGAGCGCTTCGGCACGCCGATCACCGGGTGCGACCCGATGCAGGTGGCGGTCACGGTGAACGCGCTCACGCTGCCGGTCGATGCAAAGGGTGCGCTGCAGCCGTTCGCGCCCGGAGCGGACATCGATCTGCTCGTTCGTCTGGAGCCTTGGCGGATCAGCACGAAGGACTCGCCCACGCTTGCGTTCGGCGCGAACGAGTTGGTGGTGAAGTCGAAGGCGGGCACCGGTGCCAGCGTGAAGCTCACCGGCTCACTGGGCGCCGAGGGCACGCAGGCGGCGCCGCTTTCGGTGCTGGTGCAGACGGCGAACCTTCTGGATTCGCAGGGCAAGTTCGCGCCCGGGGTGGGCAGCGTGGCAGTGAACGCGCAGGTGAAGGATTTCCCGACAGGGCTCGCGGACCGGGTTGCGGAGATGGACGGCTACCTGATCGACATGCTTGGCCCGACCTTCACGGTCGATCTGGAGGGCCGCAGCGGCAAGGCGCGTGACGAGTTCTTCAAGGCCACCTTCACCAGCCCCACGCTCACGGTGAATGCGCCGGTGGTGCGGCTGGCGGACATGGCGATCACGATCGCGGCTGATGCACCGCTCACGGCGGAGTTGCGGCCCGATGAGCGCTTCCGCCAGCGGATCCTGCGGCCGGTGAACCCGTTCCTGGCGGACATGCGCACGGTGGAGGGCCGGCCCATCCGGGCGACGGTGCCCACCCTCACGCTTCCGCTGCCGGTCGATGTGGCTGCCGTGTCCACCACGTTCACCGTGGATGTGGGCGAGGTCGAGCTGCAGAAGAGCTCGCAGTTCCTCGGCATCATGGATTTCGTCAAGAGCTCGCAGGGCAGCACGGTGCCTGGACTCGTCTCGCCGCTCGCGGGCACGCTGTCCAACGGTCTGCTCACCTACCGAGACTTCAAGGTGCAGGTGGGACGCCTTGGCAAGGCGGGCTGGCAGCAGACGCTCTTCAGCGACGCTCGCATCAATCTGGCGGCTTCACCGGCGGTTGCCGAGCCCATCACCATCCGTTACCCCGCGAGCAGCATCACGAATCTGTTGGCGAAGATCCCCGGCATGCAGTCGGTGCTCGGCAAGATCAACAACATGCTTGGTGGCGCCAACGAGACCATTCAGCAGGCCGCACAGGTGAAGGTGAGTTTCACTGGCCCGCTCGACGGCAGCGAACTGAAGATGACCGTGAGTCCCGAGATCGACCTGGGCAAGGACGTCGGCGGCACGATCAAGGGCATCGAGAAGGGGATCGGCGGCGCCCTGGACGACCTCTTCGGCAAGAAGAAGTGATGGAGGGTCGGAGGTCGTTATGGGCGCCGCCGAGCGGCGCCCATAACGACCTCCGACCCTCCATCACATCGGCTTCTCGCCGACGGTCTCGTCGTAGACCTGCAGCAGCTTCGACTTGTCGAAGATCAGCTCGTTGCGCGAAAGGCCCGTCACCTCATAGTGCGGCGTCAGTTCGATCGCGTCACACGGGCACGCCTCTTCGCACATGCCGCAGTAGATGCAGCGCAGCTCGTCGATGTCGAACTGCTTCGGATACTTCTCGCGGTCCTCCCACGGGCTCGCGTCCGCGACGATGTGGATGCAGTTCGCGGGGCACGCGGTGGCGCACATGAAGCACGCCACGCAGCGCACGCGGCCATCCTCGTCCTTGTTCAGGCGGTGCACGCCGCGGAAATAGGGCTTGTACTGCCCACCATCCTCCACCGGCCGGTCATCGCGCTTCTGCTCGGGGTACTGGACCACCCAGATGTTCTTCTTGTTGCTGCCGTTGCGACCGAAGTTCTCGAAGGCGTGGCGCAGGGTGGTGCCAAGGCCCTTGAACACCTCGGGAATGAACAGGCTCTCCCTGCGGTTCAAGGGGCTGATCGAAACGTCAACGATCTCGTCGTCACGGATGGCCATGGGCGGCACGATGCTAGCGGGGTCGGGTAGGTTCGCGCCCATGGAACCTGGCCCCGGTCCCAAGCCCACGCAGCGCGAACGTGAGGAAGTCCGCATGGGCTTCCGGATGATGGGCATCGGGTTCGAGGCCGTCTCCCAGGTCGTCGCGGGCCTGCTGCTCGGCTGGCTGTGGGACAAGTGGCGTGGCAGCGAAATCGGCGTCATCGTGGGCGGTGCCGCCGGCGTGCTGGTGGGGGTGTTTTCCCTCGTCAAGAGCGCGTGGAAACTCAATGCCGAGCTTGACCGCGGCGCATCAAGGCGAAAGAAGGGGGGAAGCCCATGAATCCTGCAGCCAATCCGCCGTCCGCCACCGCTCAGCACCCGCCCGAAACGCCCGTTTCGCTCCATCCGGGCCTTGCTTTCGGCACGTGGGGCGCGGCGACGGCCGTGTGCATCGCCGTTGCGTACCTTGGAGCTCCGCTTGGGCTTCTGAAGCCGGAAGTCTCTTTGTCCGCGACACTTGGAGCACTGCTGGCTTCGTTCGTGATGCTGGTGGGACTGCTTGCGATGGGACCTTGGGCCTCCCGAACGCCCTCGTCGTGGAGCACGCGCTGGCTCGCCGCCACGGTGATTCGCTTCATAACGACGCCGTTTCTGGCCCTGCTGCTATACTCTTTGCCCCCTTCGGCGGAGGGTTTCCTTCTGTCCGTTGCCGGTACCTACCTCGTCTCGCTGGCGGTTGAAACCGCGGTCGTGGCGAAGTCGGTGTTGGCTGCGGCGGTGGCCTCCGAGCGAAGGATCAGCACCCCGGAAACGCCCCAGAGCCCATGAACCTCCTTCTTGCCAGCGGCGACAACCCTCTCGGCCACGTGGTGGACAAGAACATCACGGCGGACTGGGCCAAGCTGCCCGAGTCGGCCAGCATCTGGCGTCTCACCAAGGACACGGGCGTGCCGGTCAGCTGCCTCGTGATCATCTTCAGCGGGATCCTGATCACCTGGCTCCTGTGGCGCGCTTCCAAGGCGATCGAGACCGGCCCGCAGAGCGAGGGCATCAACCGCTACGTGACCAAGGGCCGCCTGGGCCAGTTCGTCGAGGCGATCGTGGTGGCGCTGCGCGATCAGATGCTCGTGCCGGTCATGGGTGAGAAGGCCACGCGCACGTTCCTTCCCTTCCTGCTCAGCATGTTCTTCTTCCTGCTGCTGGTGAACCTGTTCGGCCTGATGCCGTTCGCCGACATCCAGCACATGCTTCGCCACAAGTTCGGCGGCGAGGGCGTGGAGGAGTACCTGCTCTTCGGCGGCACGGCGACCGCGAACCTCATGGTCACCGGCGGCCTCGCCATGATCTGCTTCTGCGCGATCCAGTATCAGGGCTTCCGCGAGCTGGGCATCGGCGGCTGGCTCGAGCACCTCTGCGGCGGCCACGACCTGGTGCACGGCCCCAAGGGCCTGTACCTCGTCATCCCGATCATCTTCGCGGTGGAGTTCCTCGGCCTGTTCATCAAGCCCGCGGCGCTCGCCATCCGACTCTTCGCCAACATGGTCGGCGGCCACACGCTGATGGCCACGCTGCTCATGTTCGGCGCGATGGCGGCGAAGGCCGGCCTCGGCGGTTTCGCGGTCGCCGGCATCTCGGTGGCCAGCGGCGGCTTCGCCGTGATCATCACCTTCCTCGAGCTGTTCGTCGCCTTCCTGCAGGCGTTCATCTTCATGTTCCTCACCGCGGTCTTCATCAGCACGATGAGCCACCACGACGAGGAGCACGGCGACGAACACGAGGCGGCCCACGCGGAGGCCCATCACTGAACATCCGGCCGCGGGCGTCCGCGGCCATGACGAACCATGCGGCGCGTGCCGCACGACCCGACTCTTTCAGGAGACCAGACCCATGAAGACCATGAAGCTCGCTCTCGTCGCCGGTGCCGGCGCCTTCCTGTTCGCCTCGAACCCCGCTCTCGCCGAGGGCGCCGCGGCCGCCACGGGTGGCAGCAGCAGCCTGGCCGGCCTGGGCGCGGGTCTTGCCACCGGCGCGGCCGTCATCGGCGCGGGCTGGGGCATCGGCCGCATCGGCGGCAGCGCGGTCGAGAGCATCGCCCGCCAGCCCGAGATGGCCGGCCGCATCTTCGTGAACATGATCCTCACCGCGGCGCTCGTCGAAGGCGTGGCGCTGTTCGCGGTGGTGGTCGGCCTGCTCGGCTTCAACAAGGCCTGAGCAGCACGCGTGACTGAACGGGCCTCCCCGGCGCAGTGCCGGGGAGGCCTTCCCCTTCCTCCCGTGCGGAGAAGAACATGCTCGCCAGCTTCGCCTCCATCGTGACCCTCGCCTCCGAGGGCGCCTCGCCGGAACTGATCAAGGTCGACTCGCTGCCCGCGATCACCGCGATCGTGGTGTTCCTCGTGGCCTTCACCGTGCTCGCCACCGTCGTGTGGCCGAAGATCACGAAGGGTCTCGACGAGCGCAACGAGAAGATCCTCTCGGAGATCCGTGCCGCCGAGGCCGCGCAGGCCAAGGCGAAGGCCGCGCAGGTCGAGTTCGAGAAGCGTCTGGAAGAGGCTCGTGCCGAGGCCGACCGCACCGTGCGTGCGGCGCGTGCCGAGGCCGAGCGTCAGGCCGACGAGCTGCGCGCCCGCGCGGCCAAGGAACTGGAAGACATGAAGAACCGCGCCACGCAGGAGCTCGAGGGCGCCAAGCGCGCGGCCCTGAGCGAGATCCACGCGATGGCCGCGGGCCTGGCCACCACCGTGGCCGGCAAGATCCTGAAGCGGGAGATCCAGGCGGGCGACCAGAAGCGCCTCGTCGAGGAGAGCCTGAGCGAGCTCAGCAGCCGCTGAGCGAAGCCGCGAGACCACCACCATGCCCACCCAGGTCGACGACGTCGCGAAGGTCTATGCCACCAGCCTGCTCGAGCTCGCGCTCAAGCAGGGTGCCGACGCGCCTGCGGGCATCGGCGAGGAGCTCGATGCGCTTTGCGAGGCCGCGCGCGCCGATGCGCGCTTCCGCGAGTTCCTGGCGAGCCCGATGCTCGACCGGGCCGAGCGCGAGGCGAGCCTGCAGCGCATCCTCACGGGCAACGCCAGCGAGCTGCTGATGAAGTTCGTGATGGTGCTCAACCGCAAGGGCCGGCTCGGGCACCTGCTCGAGATCGGCGACGCCTTCGACCAGCTGCTGCAGGAACGCTTCGGCAAGGTCGAGGTGGATGTCTACACCGTCGCCGGCGGCGCGCTTCCCGAGGAAGTGGCCGGCGCCGTGAAGGCGCGCGTGAAGAGCGCCTTCGGCAAGGAGGCCGTGCTGCACAGCTACGCCGACGCGAGCATGATCGGCGGCATCAAGCTGCGCATCGGCGACCAGCTGATCGACGGCAGCGTGGCCACTCGCCTGCGTCGAATGCGTGCCGCCATGCTCGACGCCGCGCGCGCCGACCTGGCCGCGAAGCCCGAACGATTCATCGATGGCGGCCAGAGCCGCTGATCACCCGACCTCACAAGGAACCCAACGGAGTCCAGCCATGAAGATCAAGACCGACGAGATCACGTCCGTCATCAAGAAGGAAATCGAGCAGTTCAGCCAGAAGCTGGAAGTCTCGGAAGTCGGCCAGGTGGTCGAGGTGGGCGACGGCAT
>JBIIOC010000148.1:0-3935 GCA_044337135.1 Phycisphaerales bacterium
ACCAGGAGACGAAGGCCGAGGCCCTGGATGACCTGGCCCTTCGCAAGCGACTTGGGCGAGGTGCGCCGAGGGGAATGGCCTGGGAGGCTTTCGAGGAATGGTCGGCACCCGCCGTCGTGGCGACGAACAACTTTGGGGCGTCCCTCTCGGCGTCGGCGGAATGGGCCGCGGTCGGTGCACCAGGCGCCAAGGACCAGAAGAGCCACGTGGTCCTGTACCGAAAATCGTCGGTCACCGACCGGCAACCGGTGCCGCCGCAGCCAGCGCCGAGCCAGGTCTCGGAAAAATCCCCGCAAACACCCGCCGTTCCGGCGGACAAGACTCGAGAACCCGAGCCGAAGCCGACTTTCGAGCCTCCTCCTGCACACCCCGGCTCTTCGCTATAGTGTTCGCCCGTCGGACAGGTGTCCGAGCGGTTGAAGGAGCAGCATTGGAAATGCTGTATACGGGTAACCGTATCGCGGGTTCGAATCCCGCCCTGTCCGCTTTTGGCGGCGCTCCGTTCGCCGCCTGAACCGACGAAACCCCGTCGACCCTCGAGTCGTCGGGCACATCTCGCGGGCTGTAGCGCAGCTTGGTAGCGCGTTTGACTGGGGGTCAAAAGGTCGCAGGTTCAAATCCTGTCAGCCCGACTCCTCCGCTCAGAACCGGAAGGCTTCGCCTTCCGGTTCTTCGCTTTGGAGTCGGTCTGCCTTGCATGGCCTGCAGCCATGCAAGCGTGCGGTCCAGTTCCGCCGGGTTCGCTCGAGGAGTGATCGGATCGGGCCGGCCTTGGGCCTACTGCCCCTGCGCCATGCTGAAGCCGGGCTTGCCGTCGAAGGTGCGCAGCAACTCGTAGCTGCAGATGGTGTACTTGGTGGCGATGCGCTGCAGCAGCTCGAGCGTCTGGGGCTGGGCCACCGCCACGCCATCCGCACGCTCGAAGCGCGCGCGCCAGTAGTCGACGCAATCGGTGTACACGCTGCCCGTGGGCCATACCTGCGTGCCACGGTTCGAGATCAGCTTCAGTCGGAAGGGCGTGCCCTGCGCGAGTTCCTGCAGGTGCTTCGCGAGTTCGTGACAGCCCTCCGCCGCGTCGAGATACACGTCGGCACCCACGACCTCGGTCTTGCCGGGTCCGAAGGTGTGCACGGCCGCGGCGCTGAACGGCTTCACCGGCGGCTTGAAGGTCACGTGATCCTCGGCATCGGGTACCGCGGCGATCAGCCCTGGCTTCTGGCCGAGCCGCTTGGCCACCTCGCGCACGAAGTCCATGGTTCCGAGCGCGGGCTTCGCGGCATCGCCGAAATCGCCCGTGCGCACCCCCTGCTCGAGCGACGCGAGCAACGCGTTCTCGAGCCGCGCGGCGGTGCCCATCATCCCCACATGTCGCAGCAGCATGATCGTGCTCAGGATGAGCGAGCAGGGATTGGCGATGCCCTGGCCCGCGATGTCCGGGGCCGTGCCGTGCACCGCCTCGAAGATGCTGATGTGGTTGCCGATGTTCGCGCTTGGCGCGAAGCCCAGACCGCCCACCAGACCTGCCGCAAGATCGCTCACGATGTCGCCCTGCAGGTTGGGCAGCACGATCATGCGGTACTGCTGGGGCTTCATCACAAGATTCATGCACAGCGCGTCCACGATCACGTCGGCGGTCTCGATCTCCGGGTAGTCCGCCGCGACGGCCTTGAAGCGCTCCAGGAACAGGCCGTCGGTCATCTTCATGATGTTGGCTTTGTGACCGCAGTGCACCTTCTTGATGCCCAGACGCCGCGCCGTCTCGAACGCGAATCGATGCACGGCATCGCTGCCGGGCGCGCTGATGAGGCGCTTGCACTGCACCACGTCGTTCGAGAGCCGGTGCTCGATGCCGCCGTAGGTGTCCTCGATGTTCTCGCGCACGATGAAGAAGTCCACGCTGATGCCCGAGCGGCTGTAGGGCGTCATCACGCCGGGCAGCGTGCGGAAGTGGCGCAGGTTGGCGAAGGCGTTCCAGATCTTGCGCGCGGTGACATTGATCGACTTGCCGCCACCGCCCTTGGGGGTTTCCATGGGGCCCTTCAGCAGCAAGCCGCATGCCTCCACCGTGGCGATCGCCGCATCGGTCATGCCGCGCGTTTCGCCGCGATCGAAGCAGTGCTTGCCCATCTCCACCGGCACGAACTCGATCGCCTGGGCGCCTCCAGCCGCCTTGAGCAGCTCCAGCGTGGCGTTCATGATCTCGGGGCCGATTCCGTCACCGGGGGCAAGGGCGATGCGCATGGGGGTCTCCGTTGGGGCAGCAAGCGTAGCCGCGACGCGGCCTGCGCATCAGACGCGCGGACGAAGCGCCAAAACCAAGGCCGACGCCGCCACCAGACCGGTCTGCATCGCGTAGATCGCCTCGCTTCCCCGATGCGCCGAATCCAGCGCGGATCGCGCGGCCGCGGCCCGTGCCTGGTCGTCGGACACCAGCGCCTCGGTGCGCTCCAGCGCGCGATCGGCGATCGTCCGCGCGAGCCAGAGCTGGCCTGCACCGATGGCGCCCGCCAGCAGAAGGCCTGCCGCCGCCACGCGCAGTCTTCGCGAACCCGCGCCTCCGGCCCGAGCGCGACCCAGCAGCAGCCAGGCGCACACAGGACCGGCCACAAGTCCCAGGATGAACACCACGAGAAAAGCCGGCTGCGCGAGCACCCCAGCCAGCACGCGCCCCGTCTCCTCGGCATCGAGCATGCGCGTGTCGCGCGACGCGAACTGCACGCCGGCCCGCTTGAGGGCCGTGAAGAGCCACGCCGCATTCGCGCCAGCCGCCACCAGCAGGGACAGCCATGCCCCCACCAGCAAGCCCGCCATGAACGGCGGCCGAACGACGGTGGGTGCTTCACTCGGATTCGACACGGCGGGATTCTACGGGGCTGGCGCGGGCGCGGCCGTCACTCGACGAACATCTGGTTCGCGGCGCAGAGAGCCTGGAACCGGTCGCGGAAGATCTCCACCAGTTCCGGATCGAAGTGGCTTCCAGACTCCGCGAGAATCGTCTCCAGCACGCGCTCGGGCGGCCATGGATCCTTGTACACGCGCCTGGACATCAGCGCGTCGAACACGTCGGCCAGCGCCACGCATCGAGCGAAGATCGGGATCTCGGGGCCCGCGGGAGCCGGAACCTCCTCCGGGCGCCGTCCCAACCGCGCAAGCTCCGCGGCGATCGCCTGGTGCGACGGATAGCCGCGCCCATCCCAGCGGGCCTGGTGGTACAGGATGACGTCGGCCGTCGCCTCGTCGAGCGCGGTGGAGAGTCCCTCGAGCGTGCGAGCGCCGTGGATGGGATGCATCTCCATCACGGCTCGTTCGTCAGGATCCAGACGGCCGGGCTTCTTCAGGATCGAGTCGGGAATGGCCACCTTGCCCAGATCGTGCAGCATCGCGGCCGTGCGCAGCAGGTCGAGCTTGCGCTCCATCTCGCGAGCCGGCATGTTTCGCCTTTCCGCCCAGGCCTGGAAGAGCAGCGCCGCGACTTCCGCGACCCGCTTCACGTGCGCGCCCGTCTCCTTCGGGTCACGCATCTCGGCCAGACGCATCATGCGGAGCACCATGGATCGCCCGAGCTGCGAGCGTTCGAGCGCCATCGCGGCCAGACCCGCGAAATGCTGCGCCAGCTTACGGTCCTCCTCGGTGAACTCGCGACCGTGATGCGCCCCCTGCGCGCGCGGATTGATCAGCTGCAGCACGCCGAGCAGCCGGTGTGCGGAATCGCGCATCGCCACCGCGAGCACGGCCCGCGTGCGATAGCCGGTGGCCTCGTCGAAGGAACGGTTGAACCGGAAAGGCACGTCTGCCGGAAGGTCGTAGGCGTCGCGCACGAGCACCAATCCATCGACCGCGCTCGCGCCCGCGATGCTGGTGCGATCGATCGGAAGATGGACCGGGCTGCGCTTGGGATCCGGGAAGCGCGTCTCGATGTTCAGGACGTCGTTCTG
>JBIIOC010000149.1:0-3916 GCA_044337135.1 Phycisphaerales bacterium
AGCGTGCCGTCGTTCTTGAGGGCGTAGGTGTGATACCCGCCACATGCGACCTGCGTGACGCCGGTGGCGTTGCTGGGGGTGTTGATCTGGCCGGTGCTGTTGGAGCCCCATCCGACCAGCGTGCCGTCGTTCTTGAGGGCGTAGGTGTGATACCCGCCACATGCGACCTGCGTGAAGCCGGTGGCGTTGCTAGGGGTATTGGTCTGGCCGTAGCCGTTGTAGCCCCATCCGAGCAGCGTCGGCATGTTCAACGTCTCCGCCCCGCACCAACCCGCAGTCGCGGCCAACCCCACAACCGCCGCCACCCGGTGCGCCACAAACCCGAAACGTCGCTGCCTGCTCACAGTCGCCATGGTTTCTCCCCGGACCCGCCGGCATGGCATTCGGTCCGTCGCGCCATGGTGCCACGAACCCAAGGCCGGGGCAAGGCAAAAGCCTCAATTCCCGCTCGTTTCAGGCGGTCGGGGCGGTCTTCCACCCACCCATCCGCGCCACCGCCCGACTTCCACACCACCACGCGCCAGCGCCGCCACCCACGATCATCGCCACGCTCAACGCCATCGGCAGCGTGAGCGGCCCGACATGCGACACACCCGCATCAGGTTCGCGCAGCTGCTCGGTGACCATGCGCAGCACGCCATAGAACGCGAAGAAGCACCCGGTGATCACGCCCGGCTTGCGCGGCTTCAGCCACACCAGCGCAAGCATCGCCAGCAGCACCACGCCATCGGTGAACGCCTGCGCAAAGTTGTTCGGCCAGTACGCGGTGAGCAGGGGGGCCACCTTCGCCTGCACACTGGCGTCGCCGCCATAGCAAGCGGCGTACAGGATGTCGGGCGCGCTTCCCTGTTCCACGCCTGCGCGCACCGGAATCGGCGCAAGCTTCATGCCGCGGATCACGGCCTCGCTGGTCGCAGGAATCTGACGCGCGATCGCCGCAAGATCCGCCGCATGCACGAAGTCTGGCTGCAGCATCTGCTCGGGGTACTTCACGCTCCACCAGGGTGCGCTTGCCTGCATGTCCGCCGGCAGCGGCTTGCCCCACAGTTCGCCGTTCACCCAGTTGGCCAGGCGACCAAACCCAAGCCCCGGGCACGCGCTGAAGCTCGCCAGATCCATCACATGCCCCACGGGCACGCCGTTGCGACGTGCCCACCACCAGCACGCGATCAGCACGCCCAGGATTCCACCGTGACTGCTCATGCCACCCTTGTGGATGAACAGCAGCCCCCAGAAGGGGAACTCGCCGGTGAACGTCCACAGCATGTGCGTGTCATAGAAGAGCACATGCCCCACGCGACCACCGATGATCACGCCACCGATCAGCCACGTCAGGAAGTCGCCGACCTGATCCACCGAGAGCGGCGAGCGCCTGGTCAGGCTCATCCATCGCATGATGAGCCACGCCACCACGAATCCCGCGGCATAGCTGATGCCGTACCAGCGCACACCCAGGCCGCTGCCGAACTGCACGGCGAACGGGTTCAGCGTGTGCAGCAGGCTGTCGGCAAGCAGGGTCATCAACCCCGCGCCCACGCCTCGGGCACATCGCCGTAGGTGGCAATGATCCGACTGCGGATACCACCGCGGCCCTTCCAGTCGGTGATGATCTGCAGCCACGCCGGGCTCATGGCGTTGGCCAGGTCGTCGCGGATGCGGTTCGTGACCGCCTCGTAGAAGATGCCCTCGTTGCGGAAACTCTGGTAGTAGAGCTTCAGGCTCTTCAGTTCCACGCACACTGCCGCGGGCTGGTAGCGCAGCGTCACGTTGCCGAAGTCGGGGTGGCCGGTCTTCGGGCAGACGCTGGTGAACTCCTCGCTCACGTGCTCGATCACGAACGGATCGCTGGAAGGCGAATCGAAGAACTCAAGCAGATCGGGCTTCGGCATGGGGAGGAAGCCTAGTCCAGTTTCGCTGCTGCCGCCTGATCCGGCGTGAGCAGCGCGCGAAGCCGGCGAAGGGTGCGCGCCGACAATTCGCTTCGGTCGTAGTCCAGGTCGGCGGCGGATGTCTGGCTGGCCCGCATGCGCGCAAATCTCTCCATGGACGCCTCGGCGTCCGAAGGATCGCCTTCGCCCGAGATCATGTCGGACTGCGCCTTGTCCGCCTCGGTGATGGTGGCGATGGCGCGCTCGGCGACCACGTCGGACTTCACGCGGAACGCGTCCACCTCGGCGTCGAGCGCGGCGATCTGCTTCACCGAAAGATCCGGCAGCGACATCACGCGCTCGATCATGCTGTCGGTGCGCTGCATCGGCCGGAAGACTTCGGGGTACTGCTGCGCCTCGATCGCGCGACGAAGCATGCCTGCCGCCGGGGCGGGAAGCGCGTTCGCCATCGCCTCCACCTCGTCATGCTGCGCAGCTGCGGCCTGCCGGGCGCGCTTCTGTGCGGTGGCCATGTACTCCTGCTGCGCCTTCAGGAGGGCGTTCATCTGCTCGGGATCCGGCTGCTGGCCCATCACCAGGCCCTCGGACATCCTGGCCATCGTCCGCATGAAGGACTCCGTCGACTCGATCGACGCCTGAAGGTCCCGGATGCGTCGTTCGCGCGATGCGAGCACCTGTGGGCCAAGGGCGGCTCGGACCGCGGAGGGAAGACGGTCGATCGCGGCGTCAAGGTCCAGGTCGCCGGACCTGTCGCCGGTCATCATGGCGACCATGCGGGTCATGCCGCTCAGATCGCGCAGCCGGCGGAAGGTCCAGCGCGAGCGCTGATCGGCGAGCGTGTCGCGAGGAATCGACGTGAAGGTGGCCGCGATCGAGTCGAGCCAGCGATTCTCGAGCGCCTGCTGCTCGGTGCGGTACTCGCTCGAGCGCAGCAAGGCCGCCATGGCCTCCTTCGGGTCGGCGGTCATGTCGGTTGCCTTGAGCGCCTTCGAGTCGTGCAGCGTGTTGCTTGCCTCGAGCAGGTCGTCCGCCAGCGCATCCCACACGTCGCGCTGCTCGGCGCCGATGCCAAGCGCGTCGCGAAGACGGTTCACCTGCACGCGCTGCGGGGGGCGCTGCTGGACCGCCATCATGGAGGCTTCCCGCGCATCCGCCGGAGCCTGCGATGCGGCGTCCGCGTCGTCCGCCGCGCCGTTCATCTCGGCCAGTCGGTCGGTCATGCGCTGCTCCATGGCGCCGAAGTCCGAATCCTCGCCACCAAGTCCGGCGCGGAGCTCGGCCGGGTCCGCGTCGCGCATCGCCGCCAGGTTCGCCTTCATCACGAAGTCCGGCTCGGCCAGCGCCGGCGTGCGCGTGGACTCCGCAAGATCCTTCATGGCCTGGGCGTTCAGCGCCGCCAGCGCCTCCATGCGCCCGCTTCGCGCCGCCCAGTCCGTCGTGCGTCCCATCAGCTCGTTCTCGATCGTCTGGCGCTCGACGGTCCAGCGATCCAGTCGCTTGCGCGCCGCGTCGTCCATCCGATCGCCGATCGCGTCGATGATCGCGGCGGTGGGCGCCCGGTCCGCGCCCCACGTCACGCCCTGCAGCATGCGAGCGCGAGCCGAATCCACCCACTGGGTCTGGACACTGGCGGGAAGGGTCGCGCCGATCTCTCCGATCGCCTTCAGACGCAGCGCGATCAGCGCATCATCCGCGGCCCGCTCGGCTTCACCCTGTTCATCATCCGCGAACGACGCCTGCGCAAGTCGCTGCAGCAGAGGCAGCGCCTGCGCCTCAAGGGTCGCCATGCGATCCGCGAATGCGGCCGCGACCTTCGGGTCAAGATCCTTGGGTGCGCCCGGCAACTTCGCCAGCACCGGGCTGGAGCCCCATCCCACGGTGGATCGGATCATCGCGCTCGCGAGGCGGCGGGCGCGATCCTGCGCAAGCTTGTCGATGGCGAGGATCTGTTCCGGCGTTCGTGGACCGGCCTTCAGCGCCGAGATCAATCGGGCGTCAAGCTGGCCGATCCGGTCATGGGCCTGTCG
>JBIIOC010000063.1:0-12514 GCA_044337135.1 Phycisphaerales bacterium
GTGCTGGGCTTCAAGATGTTCAAGCACTTCGACGACAAGGACATCAGCACGGACTACTCGGCGCTCATGAGCAAGGTGATGGCCAGCGGCAACCACCTGATCAAGATGCCGATCAACGAGCCGGCCGAAGGCAAGAAGAAGAGCCAGATCCAGGAGTACCTGGAGTGGCACGACATGACCCCCGGCGTGCAGCATCTGGCACTTCGCACCGACGACGAACTTCACAGTGTGGCGGAACTCCGCCGACGCGGCGTGGACTTCCTGGCGATTCCCGAGGCCTACTACGAGACGGTGTGGAAGCGCGTCGACGCCATGCTGACGACCCACGGCCATCACGCCGTGAAGGAGGACCATCAGCGCGTGCGCGACCTGGGAATCCTGGTCGACGCGGACGACGAGGGCTACCTGCTGCAGCTCTTCACCAAGCCGCTGCAGGATCGCCCGACGCTGTTCTTCGAGATCATCTGCCGCCGCGGCAGCCAGAGCTTCGGCAAGGGCAACTTCAAGGCCCTCTTCGAGGCACTGGAACTCGAACAGGAGAAGCGCGGCAACCTGTGATCCAGGCATTGCGCAGGTGGCGACGGATCGCGGCGCAGGTCACTAGACTCGGGACGTGATCGCGCACAAGTTCGGCGGCAGCAGCGTGGCGGACGCCTCGCGCATCGCGCGCGTGGTCGACATCCTGCTCTCCAGGAACGAGGCGCAGGTGGTCGCGGTGTCGGCCATGCGTGGCGTGACGGACGCGCTCATCGGACTGGCGCACCAGGCCGCGGCACGCGACGAGGGCTGGAAGGCCTCGCTGAAGGTGCTCGAGGATCGGCACGTGCGGACCGCCCGCGAGCTTCTCGCGGACGCCGCAGGCCCAGTGCTCGAGACCTTCGCGACCGAGTTCAGCAGCCTGCACGAACTGCTGCAGGCGCAGACGCGCGTGGGCGCCGTCTCGAGCGACCTGCTGGATCTTGTCTCGGGGCTCGGCGAGGTCTGGTCCTCGATGATGGTGGACGCGACGGTGCGGGCACGAGGCAAGCCCAGCCGATGGCTCGACGCACGGGAGGTTCTGGTCGTCGAGAAGACCGACATGGGCGCCATGGTGCGCTGGGATGAGTCGCGCGAACGCCTGCGGAGCCACGTCGGCTCCCCCGGCGAACGCACCATCGTGACCGGATTCGTGGCGCGCACGCACGAGGGTCGCATCACCACGCTTGGCCGAAACGGCAGCGACTATTCCGGCGCGATCTTCGCCGCGCTGTTCCAGGCTCTCGAGCTCCACATCTGGAGCGACGTGGAGGGCGTGTTCTCCGCCGATCCGCGCGTTGTGCCCGAAGCCGTGCTGATCGAACGACTGAGCTACGCGGAGGCTTGCGAACTGGCCTACTTCGGCGCCAGCGTGATCCATCCCCAGACGATGGGCCCGGCCTTCGACCGAAGCATCCCGATCATCGCGCGCAGCAGCTTCAACCCGGCGCACCCGGGCACGCGCATCAGCATGGAGCCCGGCCCGCTGCAGCCGGTGAAGGGCGTGACCACCTTCAAGGGCCTTGCGATAATGAACATCGAGGGCAACGGCATGATCGGCGTGCCCGGCACCGCGGCACGCGCCTTCGACGCCCTGCATCGCGCGGGCGTGTCGGTGGTCATGATCAGCCAGGGCAGCTCCGAGCACTCGATCTGCTGCACGATCCGCGAAGGCGATGCCGTGGCGGCCGAACGAGCGGTGCGCGAGGCCTTCGCGCGCGAACTGGCCGCCCGCCAGGTGACCGACGTCACGGTGGAGACCGGCGTGGCCGCACTCGCCGTGGTCGGCGACGGCATGGCCGGTCGGCCCGGCACGAGTGCGCAGCTCTTCGATTCGCTCGGCCGCGCCGGCGTGAACGTGCGGATGATCGCGCAGGGCGCGAGCGAACGGAACATCTCCGTGGCGATCGCCGCGAGCGACGCGCCGCGCGCCCTGCGTGCCGTGCATGCGGGGTTCTACCTGAGCGGCCAGACGATCTCGGTGGGCGTGATCGGACCCGGCAACGTGGGCGCCGCCTTCCTTCGCCAGCTCTGGGCGGCGCAGGAGCGGCTTCGCGAGCGTCATCGCATCGACCTGCGCCTGCGTGCCATCGCCGGAAGCCGACGCATGGCGCTCTCGGACACGGGCCTGCCCGCGGGAGACGTGCGCGCGACGCTCGACCGCGACCTTGACCTCGACGCGTTCACCGCGCACGTGCATGCCCCGCACCTGCCTCACGCGATCATCGTCGACTGCAGCGCGAGTGACGCCGTGGCGGACCGCTATCCGCACTGGATCCGGGCGGGCATTCACGTGGTCACGCCGAACAAGAATTGCGGGTCCGGACCGCTGGCCCGCTACGACGCGACACGCGCCGGCCCGGGGCGATTCCGCTACGAGGCCACCGTTGGCGCGGGCCTTCCCATCATCACCACGCTGCGCGATCTCGTCGACACGGGTGACGAGGTGCGGGCGGTGGAGGGAATCTTCTCGGGCACGCTGGCCTATCTCTTCAACCGATACGACGGCGACATGCCCTTCGGCGAGCTGGTGCGGAAGGCGCGCGAGCTCGGATACACCGAGCCTGATCCGCGCGACGACCTGTCAGGGCTCGACGTGGCGCGCAAGCTCGTCATCCTGGCTCGGGAACGTGGGCTGCGGACCACGCTGGCGGACGTGAAGCTGGAATCGCTCGTTCCGCAGGCGCTTCGCGCGGCGCCGCTGGAAACGTTCATGGATCGACTGGACGAGCTGGAGCCCCCGATGCGCGCCCGACTTGAAGCCGCGCGGAACCGCGATCGGGTGCTTCGATACGTGGCCCGCGTGGCCGCAGACGGCACCGCCACGGTGGGCCTTGTCGAATTGCCGCGCGCACACGCCTTCGCGCACATCCAGCTCAGCGACAACATCGTGCAGTTCACCACCCAGCGCTACTGCGACAATCCGCTCGTGGTGCAGGGTCCGGGTGCCGGTCCCGACGTGACCGCTGCCGGTGTCTTCGCCGACGTTCTGCGCGTGGCCACGGCACTGGGAGCGCACCTGTGAACCGCGCTCGCGCGACGGCGCCTCCGACTGTTGGCAACGTGGGCGTGGGCTTCGATCTGCTGGGGCACGCGCTTTCAGCCGCCGGTGACACCGTGACCGCCACCCGCACCGACACGGGACTCGTGCGCGTGGTGGCCATTCGCGGCATCGAGACGCCGTTGCCGACCGAGGCCGTACGCAACACCGCGGGACGGGCGGCACTGGCCCTGCTGCCGCTCTTTCCGGCCGGCACGGGCATCGACCTGGAGATCGACAAGGGCATCGCGATGGGTTCCGGGATGGGCGGTTCAGCGTCCAGCGCGGTGGCGGCGGCGGTGGCGGTGGCCGCACTGCTCCCAACGCGCCCCGACATGGCCACGCTGTTCCATGCCGCGGTGCAGGGCGAGGCGGCCGCGACCGGCAGCGCGCACGGCGACAACGTGGCACCTGCGTTGCTCGGTGGCCTGACGATCGCGCCGCATGCGGGCGAGCCGATCCGACTGCCTGTGCCGCCATGGCTGCATGCCGCAGTCGTGCGTCCCCACTTCCCGCTCGAGACGCGCCGGACCCGAGAGGTGCTGGCGGCGCCCTATCCGATCGGGGACTTCGTACGCCAGAGCGAAGGACTGGCGCTGCTGCTGGCGGGCTGTCACGCGGGCGATGCGTCACTGATCCGCCGAGGCTTGCATGACGTGCTTGTCGAGCCGCGACGGGCTCCCCTGATCCCGGGCTTCAGCAGCGTGAAGCGGGCCGCTCTGGACGCGGGCGCCCTTGGCGCCAGCATCTCCGGAGGCGGCCCGAGCGTGTTCGCGTGGTGCGCCGACGCCGCGACGACCGCGCGCGCCGCTCATGCCATGCAGGCCGCATTCCGCGCCGCGGGACACGGCAGTGACGCCCTGGTGAGTCCCGTCGACGCGCCGGGCGCAAGGGTGCTGCCGTGAGGGTCGCGAGCACGCGCGGCGCCAGCACCGTGCCGATCTCCGAGGCCATTGCGCAGGGACTGGCCACGGATGGCGGCCTGTACATGCCGCCGCAGCTTGCACCGAGCGCCAGGGACTGGGGCTCAAACCTTCGGCAGCGGGCGCTTTCGCTGCTGCTTCCGTGCTTCGCCGAGGACCCGCTTGAGGCGCACCTTCCGGCAATCATCGACGAGGCCTTCAACTTCGATGCGCCGCTCCGATGGCTCGACGAGCGCACGGCGCTGCTGGAGCTCTTCCACGGCCCGACCGCCGCGTTCAAGGATTTCGGAGCGCGATTCCTCGCGGCGACCCTGACTCGGCTCGCCAGCGGTCCTACCGCGACCGTGCTTGTCGCCACGTCGGGTGACACGGGTGCCGCGGTCGCCTCGGCCTTCCATCGCCGGCCGGGATTCCGGGTGGTGATCCTGTATCCCGACGGCCGCGTCTCGCCGCGACAGGCGCATCAACTCGGCGCGTTCGGCGAGAACGTGCGCGCGTACCGCGTGGCCGGAACCTTCGATGACTGCCAGCGCATGGTCAAGGCGGCGCTGGCGGATCGCGAACTCGTCGCCCGACATCACTTGACCAGCGCCAACAGCATCAGCCTTGGCCGCCTGCTGCCACAGATGGCCTATTACGCCCATGCGGCGCTCGAGAGCGCTCCATCACATGGCGTGCCGAGCCTGATCGTTCCGACGGGGAACCTGGGCAACGCGTTCGCCTGCCTGCTTGCGCGCGAGCGCGGCCTGCCGATCGGCAAGGTGATGCTGGCCACCAACGCCAATCGTGCGCTGGTGGCACTTGCCGCAACCGGACGGTACGAACCTGCCGCGACCATCGCCACGCTGGCCAACGCGATGGATGTGGGCGCGCCAAGCAACGCCGAACGCCTGCTCGCGCGCTTTCCGCAGGTGCGGCACGCGATCGACGCGGACTGGGCCGGCGACGAGGCGATCGCGACCGCGATCCGTCGCACCTGGGATCGCCACGGCGTGGCCATCTGCCCGCACACCGCCTGCGGCATGGAGGTGCTTGAACGCCTTCGCGGGCGCGATGATCGGGGCACCTGGATCGTTGCCGCCACGGCGCACCCGGCGAAGTTCGACACCGTGGTCGAGCCGATCATCGGCAGGAACGTGCCGATTCCCGCGCCGCTGGCCGAACTGCTGGACCGGCCAGCCAACGCCGAGCCCCTGCCGGCGGACCCGGCCGCGCTGGCGCTGGCACTTGACTGATCGAGTCGCTCAGCGACCGTCGATGCGGTAGAAGCCGCGCGGATTCACCATGAAGTAGCAGTCGAAGGGCTCCAGCGGCGGCAGGCACATGTATGGCTTGCCCTGCTCGTCACGCTGCATCAGGAACATCCACGAGGGCTCGCGGCGCTCGGAGGGCTTCTTGCGGATGCCCTCCTCGCGGATCTCGTTCACGATGTGGTCGATCCACTTCAGCTGGACGGCCTTGTCCGCGAACTCGTCCCAGTCGCCGCTCTTCTTCGCGGAGTACATCTTCGCCTTGAACTCGTCGAGCGTGATGCCCATCTTCCTGGCGATGGGCTCCGCCAGGCGGCGCTCCCACTCCTGCATGGTCCTCACCTCCTGCTCGATGTCGGTCATGTTGCCGTTGGCGCCACCGGACATCTGGTGGTGCAGGATGATCGCGTTGGGATAGGCGTAGCTGTGCGGCGCAAGCGTGGCGATCGTGGCGGCCATGCTTGCCGCGAAGCTCTTGACCACGACGTGCACGGGGGCGTCGCTCGTCTCGACCGCCTTCAGGATCCGGTAGCCCTGCATCACGCTGCCGCCCGGGGAATTGTTGATCACGATGAAGATCGGCTTCGTGCGATCCTGATTGTTGAAGTAGTCGATGCGGTCGCAGACATAGTCCGCCGAACCGGTGACGATCGGGCCGTCCATCTCGATCTTGCGGTCACTGACCGTCAGCACGCCGTCCTTGAACGGGGTGTCGGTGTACTGCACCGGGGCACTCACCAGGTCGCGCAGCTTGTCCGAGCCATCGCGCTGCTGCAGCATTGCGGCCGCGGTGCGCGCCTCGATCTCCGCACGCATCTGCTCATCGGCCAACTTGGACTGCTCGGCCTTGCGCTTCTCGGCGGCCAGCATGTTCTCGGCGGACAGCGCCTCCTGCTCCCGGCGCAGGCTCGAGATCTTGGACTTGTGCTGCGCGTCGAGCAGATCCTGCGCGGACCGAAGCCGATCGATCTCGGCCTTGTTCGCCGACAGTTCCGCATCGAGCTTCGCCTGCGCCAGCGACTGGGCCTGCTTCATGCGCTCGACCTCGGCGGCGTTCGGCGCGAGCTCGTTCTTCAGCGTGGCATCGCGCAGCTGCTGGGCCCGCTGGAGCGCCTCGAGCTTGGCCTTGTCCGGCTCCGCCTCGTAGCTCTGCTTGGCGTTGATCAGGGCAAGTTCAGCCTCGAGCTTGGTCTTCTCCGCCTTCAGGCTCGCCAGCTGCGCGTTCAGCTCCTGCTCGCGCAGCTCGGCCTGCTGCCGCAGACGCTTGATCTCCTTCTCGGTGCCGACATGCGCCTGCTCGGACGCTTCAGCGGGCTTGTCAGCGGCCTCGTCGGGCAGCGCCAGCGCGGCGCTGGCAAGGAAGATGGGCATCGCGATGGAGACGAGCGCAAGACGGCGAAGGTCGGACATGACGTGTTCCTTGGTGTGAAGGGCGGAAGGGTCCGGGGGGAATGTACGCCGCCCACGCGGACGCGGCGAGGTCAACCCCGACGAATCAGGCGGGCGGCGAGTTCGTGCCAACCTGCGGGGTGGGAGACCTTGGCCAACGGCGGCTCCGGCCACTCCCATTCGGCCACCGGAAACAGCAGGTGCAGGGCCGAGACATCACAGTGGTACGGGGGCCCCTCGATGCGCCCCTCGTCGATGGCCGACGGCCGCGGCCGCTGCATGAAAAGCCCCCAGAGCGAGCCCCCGGGGCGGATCCACGCGCGAATGGACCTGACGTACTCCGGCCAGCGGAACGGATGGATCGCGCACAGGCAGGTCTGCTCGAAAACCGCGTCGAAGGGCTCGTCAGGTCGCCATTCGAGCACATCCGCCTGGATCACCTGCACCCGACCACCGCCCGCCTGCGTCCGCGCGCGCGTCCGTTCGCACGCCGCCGGCGCCACGTCGATCGCCGTAACGTCGAATCCGCGCCGAGCCAGTTCCGCGACTTCCCATCCGCTGCCACAACCCGGCACGGCGATCCGACACGGTTCAAGCGTGCCGTCCCCGAGCCACCGAAGCAGCTGCGGACTTGGCGCGCCACGATCCCACGGCGTGTCGCCAGTCTCGAATCTCCGCTGCCAGAAGGCCGCGTCGGGTCCCGGCACGCCTCAGCGATCCCCGGGGAACTTCAGGTCGGGGCGCACCAGCCTGGCGAATCGCGCCGCCGCCTCGGCCAGCGCCTTCTCGGTGCGCGCCCAAGCCGCGTCGCCATCCAACGTGAGCTTCTGGCTGTGGATGGTCTCGCGCAAGGCCGCGACGACCGGTCCATCGGGGCCATCGGTCGCGAAGATCTCGACGGCGGTGTAACCGCCTTCACCGCGCTGGGGCTGATCGGTGCCAAGATCCGCGAGCGGATCATCCGGACGCGCACCGGTGATCGCGCTGCGGACGACAAGCACGCCCTTGGCGGGCGGGGCGGCCTTCATCCCGAGGAATGACTGCAGGTTCGACTGCAGCTCGCGCGGCAACGATTCCGAGCGCTTCTGGTCTCCCAGCTTCACCAGCATCCGCGTCTTCTCCACAAATGCGCCAGCCATCCGAGAGGCATCAAGACCGCTGGATCGAAACGACGCCTTGTCGCCGTCCGGGGACAACGCCACGCCTGCGGGGATGAAGCCCTGCGGGGGAACGCTGCTGGAGCAGGCTGCGGCCAGGAGCGCGACGATCAGAAGCGGCGTTCGCATGCGCGCATTGTGACAAGGGCGACGCGATCGTGCGTGCAGGACTCCCGCGTCAGCTGGACCGGCCGAAGACCGCCGGCGTCGGCGACTCGATCGTGGCCTCGTCCAGCGTGATGCGCCACGCATGCAGCGCCGGTCCGCCCAGACCCGCCAGCCCGGAGCCGCCGTACAGGGTGTCGCCCGCGAGCGGATGTCCCAGGTGCGCAAGTCCTGCGCGAATCTGATGACGCCGTCCCGGACCGATCAGTTCCACCTCGACCCGGTCGTGATCCGCAGGCCCCCCTCCCAGCACCCGCCAGATGCAGCGGCCCGCGCTCCACGCGCTGCCCGCCTCGGTCACGGTCACCTTGGCGGAGCGCTTGTACCGGCTCTCGAAGTGCAGCCGAAATCGCCCCTCGCGCGCAAGACCCTTGCGCGCAAGCGCCAGATAGACCTTTCGCACGCCCGAGCCTGCGTCACCGAATACCGCGCGCAGGCGCTCATGCGCCGCAGCGCTTCGCGCCACCACCAGGCATCCGCTTGTCCACTGGTCGAGCCGATGGCACAGGCCGGCCTCGGGCAGGTCGGCGAGTTCCGGGTGCCGCGAGCGCAGCCACGCCTCCACGCTGGAACCCTCGCTGGAAGCCTGCGCGACCGAGTGCATGCCGGCGGGCTTGTCGATCACGAACCAATCCTCGAAGTTCCGCAGCATGACGGGCTCGATTGGCTGCGCCTGATGATCCACGGAAGGCCTATCGGCGTTCACCGGCGATTCCGTCCACCCCGAGCCCGAACGGCTTACACTTGGCGGTTCGCGAGGACCCCAAATGCCCTTCTACACCAAGCTCGGCTCCCTTCCCCCCAAGCGACACATCCAGTTCCGCCGCCCAGACGGCGCGCTGTACTCGGAAGAGGTCTTCGGCACCGAGGGATTCGTGGGCCCCACCAGCACCCTGTACCACGTGCATCCGCCCACCCAGGTGATCGGCTGGAAGACGCTCTACGGCACCAAGGCCGAGTACGTCGAGGAGACCGTGATGCGCATGCGTCACGCCAAGACCGCCGGCATGAAGGCCAAGGGCGACCCGGTCACCGGCCGCGTGATCCTGTTCGGCAATTCCGACGTGGAGATGTTCGCCTGCGTGCCCGCGGAGCCGATGCAGTACCACTTCAAGAACGCGCAGGGCGACGAGTGCCTGTTCATCCACTTCGGATCCGGAACGCTCGAGAGCACCTTCGGCACGCTGAAGTTCGGTCCGCGCGACTACGTGGTGATCCCGAAGGGCACGATCTACAGGCTGACCTTCGACGCGACCAAGCCGGGCGAGCCGGAGCCGCGCTTCATCGGCTTCGAGACCGCCAACGGCAGCCACATCGCGCCGCCGCCGCGATACCTGAGCAAGCAGACCAGCCAGTTCCTGGAGCACGCCCCCTACTGCGAGCGCGACCTGCGCACGCCGGAGCTGCCGCTGACCTTCGACCAGAAGGGCGACTTCGAGGTGCGCATCAAGGCTCGCGACTGCGTGCACTCGTACATCTACAAGCACCACCCCTGCGACGTGGTCGGCTGGGATGGCTGCTACTACCCGTACTGCTTCAACATCGACGACTTCAGCCCGATCGTTGGCAAGCATCACATGCCCCCGCCGACGCACCAGACCTTCGAGGGGCACAACTTCGTGATCTGCAGCTTCTGCCCGCGACTGCTCGACTTCCATCCGCAGGCGATCGTGGTGCCCTACAACCACTCGAACCTGGACAGCGACGAGGTGCTCTACTACGTGCAGGGCAACTACAAGGCGCGCAAGGGCATCGAGGTGGGCAGCGTGACGCTGCACCCGCAGGGCATTCCGCACGGCCCGCACCCGGGCACGGTGGAGAAGTCGATCGGCGCCACGCGCACCGACGAGCTTGCCGTGATGTGCGACACCTTCCGTCCGCTCTTCCCGACGAAGGCCGCGCTGGAGATCGACGATCTTGCCTATCCGAAGAGCTGGGAAGAGGAGCACTTTCCCGCCGCCAAGGCCGCCGCCGACAAGAGCGGCGCCGTGAACACCTGGTGAGCATGCTCATGGGCGCCGGCATCAAGTGGCTCCTGGTCGTGGCGCTCGGCGCCGGTGCCGCGGGATTCGTGGTGATGCAGGGCACGCCCGCGCCATCGCAGAGCGGACCGAAGACCGCCAGGTCGGGCCTTCCAGTCGAGACGATCACGCTCGGGGGCAAGCCCTTCGAACTGGAGGTCGCCGCCACGCCAAAGGCCGTGGAGCGCGGCCTGTCCGGGCGCAGCGAGATCGCCGACGGCACCGGCATGATCTTCGTGTTCCCGGAGTCCCGCATCCTGAGCTTCTGGATGATCGACTGCCTGGTCGACATCGACGTGGCCTACCTGGATCGCACCGGCAAGGTGATCAGCACCTACACCATGCGCACCGAACCGCCACAGGCCAGGGGCGAGAGCCGCGAGGCCTACATCTCGCGCCTGAAGAGATACCCCTCCGCCGACGACGCGATCTTCGCCATCGAGGTGAAGGCCGGCATGCTGGAGAAGCTCGGCGTGCGGCCCGGAAGCACGGTGAAGGTCGACTACGCGAAGTTGCGCCGCCACCTGCGCGCGAACTAGACGAGCGCCGGCAGCACCACCCCGCGACACTCGGACAGGCCGATGCGCGGCATGGTGCCCTTGCCCTCGAACCATCCGCGCAGGATCACCTCATCGCCGTCCTCGAGGAACTTTCGCTGCGTGCCGTCTGGAAGCGTCAGGGGCTCCGTGCCGCGCCATGTGCGCTCGAGCAGGCAACCTCGACTGTCCGGGGTCGGACCACTCACCGTGCCGCTGGCCAGCAGGTCGCCAGGACGCATGGCGCAGCCCGTGCTGGCGTGATGGGCCAGCATCTGCGCGAAGGTCCAGTACATGTCGCGATACGTGCCCAGGCTCACCTGCATGGCGGGCATGCCCTGCTCGCGCATGCGCGAGCTGCGCAGCAGAACCTGCAGCTTCAGGTCGAAGGTGAAGTCTTCCTTCCAGCGCAGGTAGGCAAGGTTCTCCGGCGCGGCCGGGTCGCGGATCGGGCCGGGCTCCATCCAGGGCTCGATCGCCTCGAGGGGCGTGATCCATGCGCCCACGCTGGTCGAGAAGTTCTTCGCCGTGAAGGGTCCAAGCGGCACGTACTCCCACTTCTGCACGTCGCGCGCGCTCCAGTCGTTCACCAGACAGATGCCGAAGAGACGCTCGCGCGCGCTGGCGATGTCGATGCGATCCCCCTGCTCGTTGCCGGGACCGAGCACCATGCCCACCTCGAGTTCGTAATCCAGCAGACGGCACGCGCCGAAACTCGGCGGCCCCGCCTCGGCGGCACTGGTCTGGCCGCAGGGCCTGCGCACCGCGGTGCCGCTTGGCACCAGCGTGCTGGCGCGACCGTGGTAACCGATCGGCACGTGGCGCCAGTTCGGAAGCAGTGGATTGTCCGGCCTGAACATGCTGCCCACGTTCGTGGCATGGTGGATGCTGGCGTAGAAGTCGGTGTAGTCGCCCACCTCGGCCGGCAGCGCCATGCGCAGCTGGTCCTGGTTCACGATGAAGCGATCCCGGTCGCCGCGATCACGCAGCGCAGGCTCGTCGGCGGACAGCAGGCGCTGCGCCCAGCGACGCGCCTGGCTCCACGCGGGGCGACCGAGGGCCAGGAACGCGTTCATGCATCCCTTGCGCAGCGCCTCGCGCAGCAGCGGATCCAGCGCGCCGCAATGGCCCGCACGCGCGAACTCCGTCAGGTCGAGGGCCTTCGTCCCGATCGCGAGGCCGACATGCCACTCGCCCGGATGGCTTGCCCGCTCGAAGCGGCCCCATGGCAGGTGCTCCAGCGGGAAATCGCATCCCGCGACGTTCGCGCTCTCGATCCAGCTGCGCAGCGCCATCAGACCTTCGCCTCCTTCGGCAGCAGGCCGAGCGACCGCAGATCCGCCTCGGGCTCGTCAAAGCTGCAGGTTCCGAACGTCTTCATGAACCCGTGGCGCGCGGCGTCGACTTCGCGAAGCGAGAGTCGATTCCCGCGCCATTCCAGACCCTCCTCGTCGAAGCGGAAGCTCTTCACGTCGCGCTCCTCGAGGATCTTGACCAGCCCCGCACGGTCCAGACGGCCATGGAACCGCAGGCACGCGCCCACATAGACCCCGAAGAATCCGAACTGGTCGCAGCCCACCGCGGCGTTCACGCCGCGCACGGGATGATGCAGGCCAGCCGTCGCCTTCAGCGGGACATCCGCGGCCGCCGCAGCGTCGATGAAGAGCGCGAGCTGTTCGGGCGTCGGGTGAGCGGCAGCGGCGGTGCCACCGGTGCGCACCTTCGCCCCCGCGTCGTAGCCGCTCAATGCGGCGATCGCGCCACGCGGATCACGATCCCAGGGGATCTCGACCCATGCCTCGAATCCCTCGGGAATGCGCTCGAGCCCCTCGGCCACGGTTGCGCCGTCGATCGCGCGTGTCTCGATGGCATCGATCACCGCGGCGGTGCCGCCCTTGCGGCTGTACGCGGCGTTGAACTCCTCGATCACCTCGAGCTCGCGCTCCAGCGCCGGCTCGTGCAGGCCCGTCACCAGCGCCGTGATGCGCCAGGCGTCATCGCGCGCCGCGCTTCCAGAC
>JBIIOC010000064.1:0-12480 GCA_044337135.1 Phycisphaerales bacterium
GCGCGGTCTGCCGCGTCTCGGGCGTGGCGGTCAGGATCGCCTCCAGGTCCTCGGCGAAGCCCATGTCGAGCATCTCGTCGGCCTCGTCGAGCACCACCATCTTCAGCGCGGAAAGATCGAGCGACTCGCGCCGCATGTGGTCAAGCGCGCGGCCGGGCGTGGCAACCACCACCTGGGCGCCCTTGCGAAGGCCCATCGCCTGCTTGCGGAAGTCCGCGCCGCCGAACACCGGAACCACCGACACGCGAAGACCCTTGCCATAGCTCCCGAAGGCCTCGGCCACCTGCACGGCCAGTTCGCGCGTTGGCACCAGCACCAGTCCCAGCGGCTTGAGCGGCTCCGCACGCTCTCGACCGATGCGCTCCAGCATGGGAAGCGCGAACGCCGCGGTCTTGCCGGTGCCGGTCGCGGCCTGTCCAAGCAGGTCACGCCCGGCGATCAGCGTCGGAATCGCGGCCTTCTGGATGGGCGTGGGCTCCTCGTAGCCAAGCGCGGCCAGCTCCGTGAGCAGTTCCTGTCCCAGCCCGAGGTCGACGAACGAATCCTTCATCGCGCGAGGGTATGAGGAAACCGGCCCACGCGCCGAGGCGTCACTTCACCTTCAGCTTCGCGTTCATCATTCGGTAGTGGCCGGGATAGGTGCACACCAGCACGTAGGTGCCGGGCTTGGCCGGGGCGAAGAACCAGAGTTCCCCGGACTGCGAGGGTGCCACCAGTCCCATGACGAAGAGCACCTTCGGGTTGTCGGGCACGAACTGCCGCTTCTTGCCCTCGAGGCCTTCGCCCATCTTCTCGGCGGCCACACCGATCTCGCTGAGCGCGCCCGGCGCCACCACCAGCAGGTTGTGCTGCATCGAGTCGGGGTTCTCCATGCGCAGACGCACCAGCGTGTTCGGGGCTGCCGTGAACTCATTCGGATCCCACGCCATCACGCCCGGCACGCACTTCAGTTTCAACTCGACGGGCTGCAGCGCACGCGACTCTGCCGGTCGCTTGTCCGCCGGGAGCGCGCACAGTGCACGCGCGGCCGCGGCGCGGATCACGGGTCGTGACGCGTCGGCGCTCGCCTTCGCAAGCGCCGGCGCGAGTGGTTCAAGTTCAGCCGCCGGGCGAGACGCGAGCACCGCGGCCAGATCGTTCGCGGCCAGGCAGCGGTCGCAGGCCTCGATCGCCTTCCATGCGGCATCGGCGATCGATCCCCCCTTCGCCGCCAGGGCCTTCTCCCGGTCGGTCGCCGGCACCCCAGCGTCCCGAAGCGGGTCGAGCCCCGACACCTCCTGAGCGGAGGCGGCTCCGTGAGAACCGTGGTCATGCGGCGCACCCTGAACGCCAAGAATCGCTCCGAGAAGAAGTGCAGCAAGAAGGCTTCGCATGCGGCGAATCTAGCTGGACTTACGCCGTCGCACTTCGATCGTGCCTCACATTTTCCTGACGCCGTTCCAACAGTTCCCACACGGAATCTGAACAGAGGATCGCGGCTTCCGAGGGCATCCTTCGGGCTCGTCAGTCACACCCCGAAACCTCCTTCCACCGAGGCTCCCCGATGCACCGATCCTGCCTTGCTTCCGCCGCGACGCTTCTTCTTTCGTCCTCCGCGATGGCGGGCGGACTTGTGATGAACGAGTACAACGCGGTCGGCAGCACCAAGTGGCTCAATGGCGGTTCGGCCACGGTCGATGCCGCCGGCGGCACCACCGAGGATCACACCTTCGGTCGCATCCTCGGCAACGCCAACAACTGGATCGAGTTCGTGGTCACGCAGGATCACCTCGATATCCGCGGATGGAAGCTGCGCTGGGCGGAGACCGCCAAGTTCACCAGCACCGGAACCGACCTGTGGTTCGGCGACGGCTTCGTGAATCAGGGCATCATCACCTTCTCGAACGACTCGCGCTGGTCCGACCTGCGCGCCGGCACGATCCTGACGGTGATCGAGTTCAAGTCGACGGGTCAGGCTGCACCCGGCTACGACACCGACCTTTCCTTCGATCCCTGCAACGGCGACTGGTGGATCAACGTGCACACCATGGCCAACACGGGCCTGGTCAGCACCGTGAGCAACGTGGTTGGCGATGCGGCCGGCAACTTCAGCGTGGGCAATGACGGCTGGCTGCTGCAGGTCGTCAATGCGGACGGAGATGTGGTCACGCCCTCGTGCGGCGAGGGGGCCATCGGCTACGCCGGTGGCGGCATCGCCAGCACCGAGACCTGCCGCCTGGAGGGCGATCCGACCCAGGTGAGTGACACGTCGATGTACGACGACGCCGACAGCAGCAGCTTCGGCAGGCCGAATTCATGGGGCGATCCGATCAACCTGACCTGCAAGATCGCGCAGGATCTCTCGGGCCTCCGTGATCCCGTGCTGGCCGAGTGCGCTTCCTGCGTGCCGATCTTCCTGAACGAGTACAACGCGGTCTCGAGCACCAGCTACCTGAATGGCGGCACCGCCACGACCGACGCCAACGGCGGCGCCGTGGCCGACGCCTTCTTCGGCCGCGTGCTTGGCAACGGCGGCAACTGGTTCGAGCTGGTCGTGGCCGTGGACAACTTCGACATGCGCGGACTGCGGCTGGAGTGGAGCGAGAACAAGACCGGCGGCTACAGCGGCGTGATTCAGCTGCGAAGCGACGTGGCGGCGCTCGCGTCGGTGCCCGCCGGCACCATCGTGACCTTCATCGAGCGGAATGCCGCGGCGGGCGGGCGCAACACCGACCTGGCCGTGGACTCCTCGGCGGGCGATCGCTGGATGAACATCTACACGCGCGACTCGGCGGTCGTGGCCATTGGCACGAGCACCAAGCCTGCCACGACCTTCGGCAGCATCACCACGAGCAACGACCGCTGGCAGTTGACCATCAAGGACTCGGCCGGCGCCGTGATTGCGGGTCCCTTCGGCGAGGGCAGCCTCGGCTACTGGCGCGGCGACGTCAGCAGCACCGACGTGTGCCGTCTGGAGGAAGACCCCTCCGGACGGATCGTGGGCTGCTCGCAGTTCGATGACTCCGGCCGCTTCAGCACCTTCGGCGTCGCGAACACGTGGGCCGACTGCCCCGATGACGGCACCGTGCATGCGCAGGACTTCTCCGGCGTCCCCGCATGCGTGACCGCGTGCTTCGGCGACCTCGATGGAAGCACCGAGGTCGACCAGGGCGACGTGGCGTTCGCCCTGCTGGACTACGGCCCCTGCCCAGACTGCTCGTCGGACATCGACGGCAGCGGCGAGGTCGACTTCGGTGACGTGGCGCTGATCCTGCTCAGCACGGGCCCCTGCTCGTGAACGAGATCCCTGGAGGGACCCCCATGAAGCGACGCGCATTCACCCTGGTCGAGCTGTTGGCGGTCATCGCCATCCTGGCACTGCTGCTGGGCCTGCTGCTGCCTGCGATCGGCGGCGTTCGTGCGCGTGCTCGCGCCACCGTGAGCATGAGCAACCTGCGGCAGTGGGGCGTCGGATTCGGAAGTTTCAGCGCCGATCGCAAGGGCGTGCTGCCTTGGGAAGGCCTGAAGGATGCGCGCGACATGCCCACGAACCTGGCGGACCGCCAGCGCTTCTGGGCCAATGTGGTGCCGCCGCTGGTGGACCAGCCTGCCTACTGCGATCTTGCCGCGCCAGATGGGGCGGTTCCCACACCCAAGTCCGGCCAAAACATCTTCATCGACCCGGCCGCCGCGACGCCAACCGACCCGACCGGCGGTCCCTTCAACGGCTGGGCGGTGCCGGGCTCCAAGGTGAAGTTCTTCTTCTGCTACGTGCCGAACTCGCAGTTGAACAACACGCTGGAGGCGCGCATGGACGCCCTGCCGAGCGAGGATCCGCGTGCGCTCGTGAATCGGCTGGATCCGGTGTCGCGCAAGCTCAGTGACGAATGGATCGACGCGCGTCGCATTCGCCTGACGCAATGCACGCAGGCCGCCAACATCGTCACCATGATGGAGATGCGTTCGACCCCCGACGAGCTCGATGGCCTTGGCAACGTGGATGGACGCGCGCCGAAGTACTGGTTTCCGTACTACGCGGAGCAGCTGAATCGCCACCGCGGCGACTGGCAGCGCCTGGCGGCGCGGCACAAGAACGGCGGCCATGTGCTGATGGCTGATGGCCATGTCGAGTGGCGCGACCAGGTGCAGGCCGCCACGCCCAAGGGCGCCTCGGCCCCCTCCAAGGACAAGACGCTCGACTTCAACCGGCCGGACACGATCTGGGACCCCCTGGGGCCCGCAAAAATGGACTGATTCGCGGCCGGCTTCACGAAACCTTCACACAGCCTGAAACGCATCCCTGCGCTTCGTCGGCATAGTGCATGAACTCACTTTCCCGTTTCCCTCTTCCCTTCCCTTTCGTTTGGAGCAATTCCCCATGCGTCACTCCAGCACCCTCGCGGTGGCTTTCGCCGCCGCTCTCGGCAGCAGCGCGCTCGCCGACGTGATCACCCAGTGGAACTTCGAGGCGCAGACCTTCAGCGCCTCGACCGGCACCGGTCTCGCCTCGCTCGTGGGCGGCACCACCAACACCTTCGCCACCGGCTTCGGCGGCACGGGCACCTTCGCGCTGAACACCACCACCTACGCCGCGCAGGGCACCGGTGACCGTACCCGTGGCGTGCAGTTCAACGGCTCGACCGCCGGCTACGACAGCATCACGCTGGCCTGGAACGAGCGCCACAGCAACACCAGCGCCAACGCCGTGGCCGTGTTCGCCACGACCGACGGCACCAACTGGACCGAGGTGCAGGTGTTCGCGTTCACGCCCGCCGCAAGTGGCACCGGCGACACCTGGTTCCAGCGCTCGGTCACGCTGGACGCCTCGTACGCCAACGCGGCCAACTTCGGCTTCCGCGTGCTCGCTGCGTTCAATCCGGGCAGCAGCGGCTACCTGGCGTCGCGGTCGACCTCGACCTATGCCGCCGGCGGCACGCTGCGCTTCGACGACGTGACGATCAGCGGCAACCTGGTGCCGGCCCCCGGCGCTGCCGCGCTTCTGGGCCTTGCAGGCCTGATCTCGCGCCGCCGACGCGCCTGAGCGCATCCGATTCAGCTGTTCGATGTGATCACCGCCCTCCGTTCGGGGGCGGTGATCGCGTTTTTGGGGGTCAGGCTCTCGCGAGCACGGCGCCGCTGGGAACGCTGGCCGTCGGATGCACAGCCCGGACGCTTGATTCCGCAAGTTCCAGCACGGCATTCGCCACTTCGTTGGTGGCGTGCGGCCGGGCCGAAGCGCGGGCGGCGTGGTGCATTGCTGCAAGGCGCGCCGGGCTCTGCAGCAGCCCCCGCACGCGCCATCCAAGCGTGGCCGGCGTGTGACACGCGATGGCCGCGCCCCACTCCAGGAGATGCGCGAGATTCCGCTCCTCCTGACCCGGAATCGGATGGATCGCTGCCATCGGCAGCCCGGCGGCGCGTGCCTCGCTGCTGGTGAGACCGCCCGGCTTTCCGACCAGCAGATCGGCGGCCGCCATCCAGCGATGCATCTCGTTGGTGAAGCCCACCACTTTCACGCGATCCTCGCTGCCGAGCGGAATCATGGCTGCCAGACTCGCGCGCGCTCGCTCGTTGTGACCGCAGATCGCCACCACGGTGGCCATGTCGCGCAGGGCAAGCAACTGTCCGAAGGTGCGCTCGACCGGTCCGAGGCAGCAGCCTCCCGTGCTGAAGAGCACCAGCGGTCGGATGCCGTCGATGCCAAGCTGCGCGCGCGCCTCGTCGCGGTCAGGCAAGTTGGCGAACTCGGCGTGGATCGGGATTCCCGTCACGCGCACAGTCTCGGCTGGAACGCCTGCGGCCACCATGATCTCGCGTGCCTCCTCGCCCGCCACGCACCAGACATCGGCGCGGCCGCCAAGCCAGAGTCCGTGGACATCGAGGTCCGTGACCACCGTGGCGATACGCGTGGGTAGGCCGTGGTGGCGCCGAAGGTGGCAGAGCATCGCCGCAGGCAGGAAGTGCGTGCAGACCGCCACCTCGGGGGGGTCGCGAAGCAGCTCGCGCATCCAGCGCCGCAGCGCCAGCCGCTCGATCAGGCCGGCGTACCAGCGGTTCTGCCACGGCTCGTCAGCGCGGTCATACAGCCAGCCGATCAGGCGTGGCGTTCGCGAGGCGAGCGCCACGTACGCATCCCGATACATGGCGCGAAAGCCCGTGCCCGCGTGCTCCAGGACATCCTGCTTCACGACGGAGCCGCCCGGCAGGCGCCGCTGAAGCTCCGCCTGGACGGCAAGACCGGCGCGAATGTGGCCCGCACCGACCCCGGCCGAAAGCACGCTCACGCTGCGAAGATGCGGTTCCATTTGCGGGCCACCTCCGTGCTTCGAAGCGCCATCGAAGGCTCCGGCCACGCATCGGCCTCGGCATCGGCCGCAGTGTCGGCGGCGCGCTCGGAGCGGACGCGCTCGTTGAAGGCGAGACCATCGAGGATCTCCAGGCGGCCGTCGTCGTGCTCGACAAGCGCGGTGCAGCTCTCCACCCAATCCCCGCAGTTGAGATACTCGACGCCATCGATCATGGTGCGCTCGGACCGGTGGATGTGCCCGCAGACCACGCCGTCGAAGCCCCCGCGGCGTGCCTCGGCGCACAGCGCGTGCTCGTAGCGGCTGATCATGGTGCACGCGGTCTTCACTCGATCCTTGATGGCCTGCGAGACCGAGTGATAGGGAAGCCCAAGGCGACGACGCACGCCGTTCCAGACGCGATTCAGGCCCAGCAGCAGGTCGTAGCCAAGCGCGCCAAGGCCGGCCAGCAGTCGGCTGGAGCACACCACCAGATCATGGTGATCGCCGTGCGTCACGAGCAGCCGTCGTCCGTCGGCGGTCTCGTGGCCGCACACAAGCTCGATTCGGATCCCACCGATCGACAGGCCCTCGTATGGCCGCATCGCGTCGTCATGATTGCCCGGAATCCAGACGATCTCGACCCCCTTGCTGGCGAGTTTCAGGAGCCGGCGAGCCACGTCGTTGTGGCAGGAGGGCCAGCGCCATCGCCGACGCAGGCGCCACATGTCCACGATGTCGCCCACCAGATACAGGCGGTCACAGGTGATGTGGCGCAGGAAGAAGCTCAGGTCGCCGCCCCGCACCGTGTTGCTGCCAAGGTGGACATCGCTGATCCAGACTGTGCGGAAGCGGGTGCGCATGACCTTTCAACATCGGTCGCGGATGTTTGCATCGCGTTTGAACCATGCGCGGCTGTCGCAAAGACCGCCTTCGTGATTGACGCTCAGTGTGCCTTGGGCGCAAGCCGCATCACCGTGGTCGTGCCGCTGACCTCGTTGCAGACCACGATCAAGGGCTCGCCGGACGGACTTGCCGCGGCTGGAATGAACAGCAGGCCCTCGGGTGCCACATCGCCCGCGCCTGGACCGGCACGAACCGCGGGGTCGCGCGGATTGATCCACTGCAGAAACGTGGGCTTGGCGGGATCCGTGATATCCCACGCCATCACGCCGCCGGTCCGCTCCAGGCCGACAAGAAGGATGCGTCGCCCCTCGACCGTGGCCACCTCAAGCCCTTCCGGTTCCGGACCGCGATTGTCGCTGCGATCATCGCCACCGCCGCCCTTCTCGCTGTCCATGTTGAAGCATGCGGGCATGAGCTCGGCGGTTCGGCGCTCGATCTCGCTTCCCGAGTCCCAGGCCTGCGCGATCGAACCGTCCGCCGCGACTTTCCAGAGGCTCGCGCTCCGGCCACCGAAGCAGAAGATTCGATCCAGCACGCCGTCATCGTTCTCGTCGCCACGCAGCGCACTCACGCTCAGGCGGCCGAGCCTCTCATCCTTGGCCAGATCGGCGTCGAGCGCGTGCTTCAGCTTCGACAGTCGCGAAGCCTCCTGCACGTCGGCCCGATCCCTTTCCTCGCCCTCATTGGCGGTCGCCAGCCACACTTCCCCTCCGTGTTCGAAACACTTGACGGTGTCGGGCTGGTAGAGACCCCACACTTGTGCGGGCTCGATGCGAATGCCACCATCACGATCGCTCGCGTCCAGTCCGCCCTTCGAGAAGTCCTTGAAGCCCAGCGGCGCGATGCGCGCCACGCGCTCCTGCCCCCGAGCCAGGTCGATCACCGCGATCGCGTTGTTCTCCTGAAGCGTGGCGAATGCGCGCGTGCCATCGGGGGACACCGCGATGTACTCGGGCTCGAGGTCCTGCGCGAGCGAGGCCTTGGGCGACACGCAGTGCAGTCCGGCCTTCACGAGTGCGGGTCGATCGCCCTCGAAAGGCTGGAAGCCAAGTTCGCGATAGACGGGCTTGTCGACGCCTGCGGCCAGATCCACGACGCCGATGGATCCTTCCGGATCGAAGGTGCCATCCGCCGTCGCTTCTCCCTCGTTCGCCACCAGCAGGCGCTTGCCGTCGGGGGTGAAACAGACCATGTCCGGTCCGAAACCGACCTCCAGCCCCGCAATGGTCGCGCCGTCGGGGGTGAGCAGTTCGAGCGAGCCGCGTCGCGTCCTGTCCGTCGGCTGTCGCACGATCGCAACCAGATCACCGTGGATCGCCACGCTGTTGAGTCCCTCGTACGCGTGCAGTGCCACCTGCCGGGGTCTCGTCGGATCCGATAGATCGATGATGCGAAGTCCGCGCTTGGCGTCGGTCACGAAGAGCCGACGCGTCGGCGCATGGAAGGCTGCAATCTCCGAAGCGGACCCATTCCAGATCCCGGATGTCTCGCGACCAATCACCGTGAGGCGGGGCTGCTCGTCGGAGGGCACATGAACGGCCAGGATTGTGCTGAGGGCGAGCCAGAGCATCCGCACATGGTGCCTCAGGTGGAAGAAGTTGGCGAATCGGGAAAAGGCTTGCCTTCGCCGGCGCTGCCCGCGAACAATGGTTCCGGGACCCCGTAGGCGGCCCGATTCCAGGAGACCCCATGCGACACCTTCGCACAGCCCTTCCGCTCATGCTGATCCTTGCCTCGATGGCTCGCGCCGACGAGGCCGCCGGCAAGTCAGCGCCCGCAACCTCGGTGGACAACACCACCGCGGCCGCCGAGGACCTGCGCTTCGCGCGCAATCTCTCGCGTGCCTTCCGACAGGTCGCCAAGGGACTGCAGCCGAGCGTGGTGAGCATCCGGACGGTCGAGGCAGGCGCCACACCCGCGATGTCGCGCGGGCCGATGCGCTTTCGCATGGGCCCGGGAGGCCTGCAGCCGGAAGGCCCCGTTCCGCAGCGCGAGGGCCAGGGCACGGGCTTCGTGCTTCGCGAGGATGGAACGATCCTGACCAACAACCACGTGATCCGCGGCGCGGTGCAAATCGTGGTGCGCCTGAGTGACGGCCGCGAGTTCCCCGCCACCGTGCTGGGTGGCGATCCCGAGACCGACGTGGCCGTGCTGCGCATCGATGCCAAGGGTCTCACGCCCGTGCGCGTGATCGAGAGTGGCGAGGTCGAGGTTGGCGACTGGGTGCTTGCGCTCGGAAACCCCTTCGGTCTGGAGCAGACCGTGACCGCGGGCATCATCAGCGCGAAGGGTCGCGACGAGGTGGGCCTTGCCACCTTCGAGAACTACCTGCAGACCGACGCGGCGATCAATCCCGGCAACAGCGGCGGTCCCCTGTGCACGCTTGACGGCGCCGTGGTGGGCATGAACACCGCCATCGGCAGCCGCACGGGCGGCAACGACGGTGTGGGCTTCGCGATTCCCATGGAGATCGTGAAGCGTGCCGCCGACGACATCGTGCAGGATGGTCGCGTGCGCTACGGCTACATGGGCGTGATGCTGCAGGACCTTGGGGGCGAGCAGGGCGCGATGATCGGCAGCGTGCTGTCGGGCGGACCCGCCGACAAGGCGGGCATCCAGCGCGGCGACGTGATCCGTCGCGTGGATGGCGTGGCGATCGGAAGCCGTGCCTCGCTGATGCGCGCCATCGGCGCCAAGACGCCCGGCACCACGGTGAAGCTGGACCTGCTGCGCGACGGCCTGGATGTCGCGGCGGACGTGACGCTCGCCACGCGACCCACCGCCGGCGTGGCCGTTCGAGACGAGCGTGGCGAGGTGCTGGTGCCGGGTCGCTAGCGGTCGCCGCCGCCCTGCAGCAGCATCTGCACGAAGCGGCGGATGTTCTCGTTCGCCTGCGTGGTCACCGAGGTGAACTCGATGCAGGCCATCGCGCGGCCCTCGCGCTGGAAGGTGCGAACCACGCGCGCGTAGACGTCGGTGTCGCCCGATCCGCCGCGCGCGAAGTGCATGTGCATCTTCAGGTCGGCGTGCGCCTCGAGCGGATCGGCCGTCTCGGCCAGCACGCCGTTGTAGCCGATGTCCAGGATCGTGCCGTGGAACACCCCCGGCAGCACCGACTTGTTCCGGATGCGCTCGTACTCGAAGGGCATGCGCGTCTCCACGCGCGGGCTCTTGCGGACTTCCTGGCGCGGCACGGGCTTGTCGAGCGCGGGAATGCCCAGCACCTCGTACAGGTGAACCTGATCGCGCTTGCCCTTCACGTAGACGGGCATGGGTTCGGAAAGATCCACGCGATCGTGCAGCGCTCGCCGCGTGGAGTCACTGATCAGCACCTGGCCGCGCAGGCTGTAGGCCTCGATGCGCGAGGCGAGGTTCACCTCGTCACCGATCACGGTGTACTCGGCGTGCAGGTCGGAGCCCAGCAGCCCGGCGATCACCGTGCCCGTGTTGATGCCGATGCCCATGTTCAGCTCGGGCAGCCCGTGCTCCCGGTTCTCCCGGTTCATCTCGAGCAGCGCACGCTGCATGTCCACGGCGCAGTGCACGGCCCGGAAGGCGTCGTCACCGTGCGAGATGGGGGCACCGAACAGCACCATGACCGCGTCGCCCATGAACTTGTCGATCGTGCCGCCATGCGACACGGCGATCTCGGTCATGCGGATCAGGTACCGGTTGAGCATGTCCAGCAGCGTGGGCCCATCGTGCTGCTCGCTGATCGACGTGAAGCCGCGCAGGTCGGTGAGCAGCACGGTGACATCGTGCGGCCGGAAGCGCTCCCCGCGGCTCACTCCCACCGATCCGGTGATCGCGTCGCCGAGCAGGTTCTCGAGATGCGTGCGCATCGCGGGCGCCAGCGGCGAGCCGGTCTGACCCTCGAACAGGGCTTCCACCTGCTTGAGGATGAGGGACACCGCGGGCGTGCGCATGCGTGCATGCTAGGCGGCGGACACGGAGCATCGCGCCGCGCACCTATGCTGCGAGCTCCATGGAGACCTCCTGGTCGGATGTCGCGAATGTCCCGCTTCGCCACCGCGTGTGGTGGACGGCGGACGCGTTCCATGCGCCAAGCGGCTGCTGGCAGGAGGCCCTGGCGGGGCTCGAGGGGAACTGCGTGGCGTTCATCGATTCGGGCGTCGTGCAGGCGTGGCCGGCGCTCGCCGAGCGGCTGCATGCCATCGTCGGACGGGCTGGATCCGGGCGCATCTCGCTGCGCGGCGTCGAGACGATCCCGGGCGGCGAGGCCTGCAAGCAGGGGATTGCGCAGGCCGAACGCGTGTCGCGGGCATGTTTCGAGCTCGGCGTGAGCCGACAGGGCGGCGTGATCGCGATCGGTGGCGGCGCGGCACTCGACGCGGTGGGCTTTGGTGCGGCGATGGCGCACCGCGGCGTGCCGGTGATCCGCGTGCCGACCACCACGCTGTCGCAGGACGACAGCGCGATGGGCGTGAAGTGCGGCGTGAACGCGTTCGGCCAGAAGAACGCGCTCGGAGCCTTCGCCGCGCCACACGCCGTCATCTGCTGCGAGCGCCTGCTGGCTTCCCTCTCGCTTGAGCACTGGCTCGGCGGCTTCAGCGAGGCCGTGAAGATCGCGCTGCTGAAGGACCCGGACCTGCTCGCCACGCTGGAGCGTGACGCCGCGCGCATCCGCGCGCGCGACATGCATGCCGCGCGACCTGTCCTGCGACGGTGCGCGGAACTGCACCGAGCGCACATCCTGCGCGGCGGCGACCCCTTCGAGCAGGGATCGGCGAGGCCGCTTGATCATGGGCACTGGGCCGCACATCGACTGGAGGCGCTGAGCGGCTGGCGATTGCCGCACGGCCAGGCGGTCGCCATCGGCATCGCGATCGATGCGCACATCGCGCGCGTGCTCGGACTGCTGCCACCGTCGGATGCGAGCCGCGTCGTCGCCCTGCTGCGGGCCCTCGGATTGCCGGTCTTCCACCCGCTCATGCGGCCGGTCGATCCGCTGATCGAGGGCCTGGAGCAGTTCCGGCAGCATCTTGGCGGCCGGCTCAGTGTTCCACTGATCACGCAGCCGGGCACCTCGCGGGAGGTTCACGAGATCCCGGCGAGGGCGGTCCGAGAGGCCTGCCAGGCGCTGCTGGACCTCGACTGAGCCCCGAAGGGCAGCTTTTTGGGGCAACCGGGGCCTTTCGTGACGGTTTTTGGTTGTCCACGGCCGGGGTGGCGATAGGTTGTCTCGACTCGGGCACGCAACTCGACCCACGGGACCCCATGAACCACCTTCGCACCCTCGTCATGGTGCGGGGCAGGGCCAGCTCCTCGTCGCCGGCGAAGGCGGGGGTGC